>JBAVHY010000083.1:0-10025 GCA_049686315.1 Candidatus Acidiferrum sp.
ACCTACTTCCGCACTTGGGGCGTGTACACCCAGGGCGACGGCGCTGGCGTCACCGGCGGCTCCGGCGGAGAAGGGAAGGCCGTTCCCTTCTTCATGGTTCGCATCCGCGTCCCCAGCGGTCTCCTCACCAGCGCGCAGGTGCGCACCATCGCCGCTCTTTCCACCGAACACGGTAACGGCGTCGCGGACATCACCGTCCGCCAGAACATTCAGCTCCACTGGGTCAGCATCGAGTCCATTCCCGAAGTCCTCGAACGACTCTGGGCTGTCGGTCTCCGCACCACAGGGGCTTGCGGCGACGTCACCCGCAATATCACCGGTTGCCCCCTCGCCGGCGTTCACGCGCAGGAACTCGCCGACGTCTCTCCTCTCGTCCTCGCTATCGACAAAGAGCTCGCTGGCAATCCCGAGTTCTACAATCTCCCCCGCAAATTCAAAATTTCCGTCACCGCCTGCCCCGACTGGTGTTCTTACCCGGAAATCAACGACATCAGCCTGATTGCCATCCGCCGTCCTCGTGAGAGAAGCGAAGAGGGATTCCTCGCTCCGAAGACTCCGCCCGGAATGACGGGTGGTGAGACAAATCACGAGTCACAAGACGCGAGCCACGAAATCGGCTTTTCCCTCCGCGTCGCCGGCGGTCTTTCCACTCAGCCGCACCTCGCCGTCCCTCTCAACGCCTTTGTGCCCTGGAATCAGGTCGTTCCCGTTGTTCGCGCTATCACTGAACTTTTCCGCGGGAGCGACGTCCTCCGTCAATCCCGAGAAAAAGCTCGACTCAAATTCCTTTTCCTCGAACACGGCTGGACTGCCGACTCCTTCCTTGCCGCACTCCAATCCCGCCTCGATTTTCCCCTCGATCCCGCGGAACCAGAAACTCCTCCCACTCACGTCCATCGAGATCATCTTGGGGTCATCGCGCAAAAGCAGCCTGGGCTATTCTCCGTCGGGGCTTCCGTCGTTCGCGGCCGCATCACCCCCGCGCAGCTCACTCTCGCCGCCGATCTCGCCGAACGCTACGGCGACGGGCACGTGCGCAACACCTTGGTGCAAAATCTTCTACTCATCAACATTCCGGAAGCGCACGTTGCCACGGTAGTTAACGAACTCACCGCTGGCGGCCTCCCCGTCGATTCTTCCGCATTCGTGCGAGGCACCGTCGCCTGCTCCGGCTCCGAATTCTGCAAACTAGCCCTGACCGAAACCAAGTCCTACGCACGATGGCTCACCGAGCAACTCGAAGAACGTTTCCCCAACTACCAAGACCAGCTCCGTCTCCACATCACCGGCTGCCCCAATTCCTGCGGCCAGCACTGGATCGCGGACATCGGTATCGAAGGCAAGAAAATAAAATCCAACGGCAAAATGATCGACGCCTACTATTTCTGCGTCGGCGGCAGTGTTGGCCAAATTGCTTCGATCGCTCGACCTGTTGGCTATCGTTGCCCCGCCGATGAAGTACCCAACGCCATCGAGCGCCTACTCAACTTTTTCCATTCGACCCGCGAGCACGCTGAACCGCTCCAGAAATTCCTCGCGCGCCATTCCAACGAATCGATCCGCTGCATCCTGGCCGGTGGCCCCGCCGAGATCGCGGAACGCGACCTTGCCGCCGCTGCCGTCTCCCATTCCCTGGAGGACCGATGACTCTCTTCCCCGCATTCCTCAAACTCAAGGACCGCCCCGTTCTCGTCGTCGGTGGTGGTGCCATCGCTGCCTCCAAAATTCCCGGCCTTCTTGAAGCTGGCGCCCGCGTTACAGTGGTAGCCCCCAAACTCTCCCCCAAGCTCGTCGAATGGGTCCGCGAGCGCCAAATCGCCTGGCTCCCCAAGCCTTTCGAGAGCGATGATCTCCGCGGCATGTTCCTGGTTGTTGCAGCCACTGCTCTCCGCGACGTCAACGAATCCGTCTATCTTGAAGCCGACAGCCGCCACATTCTTTGCAATGCTGTCGATGACATCGACAACTGCCACTTTTACTATGGCGCCGTCGTGCAGCGCGGCGATCTCCAGATCGCCATCTCTACCAATGGAAAGAGCCCCGCGCTCGCCCAGCGCCTTCGCAAGGAACTGGAACAACAATTCACCCAAGACTACGCCGCGTGGCTCGAGTGGCTCGGCACAGCACGCGAAGTTCTCCTCGCCAACTCCACCGATCCGGAAACCACCAAGCGCTGGCTCCATCTTCTCGCCAGCCGCGCCATGTTCGAGCGTTTCCTTTTCGATACCCACGACCCCGCCCTTCAAAAAGGAGCCTCCTGATGTCCACCCGTCGCCCCGTTTCTGTTGGTAGCGCCGATATCCAGCCGGCCCAGCGCATCGGGAAGGTTTATTTGATCGGCGCTGGTCCCGGTGACCCCGATCTTCTCACCGTCAAAGCTCTACGCCTTCTGCAGTCCGCCAACGTAGTCCTTCACGATTCCCTCGTTAGCTCCGAAATCCTCGCCCTCATCCCTTCCACTGCCCAGCGCATCGACGTCGGCAAGCGCCGTGGTTTCCGTCTGCTATCCCAGCAAGACATCAATTCACTGCTCGTTGATGTCGCCTCCCACCACGAAATCGTCGTCCGCCTTAAAGGCGGCGATCCGCTCCTCTTTGGCCGCGCCGCGGAAGAAATCGAGGCTCTCCGCACCGCCAAAGTTGATTTCGAAATCATTCCCGGCATCTCCGCCGCGTTCGGCGCCGCCGCTGCAGCGCAAGTCTCTCTTACCGACCGCCGCGTCGCCTCTCGCGTGCTGTTCACAACTTTCTCCCGCTCCGAGGACGCCCGCGCCTTCTCCGGCATGGCCATCGCCCCAGACACCACCGTAGTCGTCTACATGCCCGGCCCTGATTATGCCGACGTCTCCCGTTGGCTCGAGGATTCCGGTCTAGTCCCCGAAACGCCGTGCCTCGTCATTTCCAAAGCCACGCAAATCGATCAAGCCACTCATGCGACGACGATTGCCGAGCTAGCCAGTCACACGCCCCTCCCGGCCCCGGCTCTTCTCATCGTCGGTCGCGTAGCCTCGCACTCTGCCGCCTTCGCCGGCGCGGACTGGTTGCAGCAATTCGCCCCCGAAAATTTCGATGGAGTTTCGATTTCGTGATCCAAGGAGAAACACTATGTCCGAGCAACAACCACAAGCCGTAGCCAAGGCCGCTCCCAGTGTCTCGCTTGATACTTGGGCCGTCCTGACCGCCTTACTAGCCGCGGCGCTGATTCGCTTCGGCCTAATCCCTCGCGTCCCATGGTAACGCCGGCATCTTGCCGGTCTTTGGGTTACCCGATTTTTGTTTTTGCTTTTCGATCTTAATTTGTGAGGCAAATCATGGCTGACGCAATCGCACTGCCCCAAAATCCCACCATCTCCTTCAGCACGAGATTCCTTCGCCTGATTCCCGGCGTAGCTCTCCTTGCTGTCATCGGCTTGGCAGGCAAACTACTTGAAAAAAATATCAACGCTTACGCCAAAGCCCATCACTATACCCTCCCCAACATTGAGTACGTCCTCTGGGCCATCCTCATCGGCCTGGCCATCTCCAACATTTTTGGCGTCGCGGAAATCTTCAAGCCCGGCGTTGCCACCTACGAATTCTGGCTGAAGGCAGGCATCGTCCTCCTCGGTTCCCGATTCCTGCTTGGGGACGTGTGGAAGCTTGGCGGCGTCAGCCTTCTCCTCGTCGGCATCGAGATCGCCGGATCGCTTGCTTTCATGACCCTTCTCGGCCGCCTTTTTGGCCTTCGTCCCAAGCTCACCACCCTGCTCGCGGTGGGCTCCGCCGTCTGCGGTGTCAGCGCCATTATCGCCACCAAAGGTGCAATTGACGCCGACGACGAAGATTCCTCCTTTGCCATTGCAGCAATCCTCGCTCTCGGCGCCATCGCGCTCTTCACCTTTCCCCTCATCGGTCACGCCATTCATCTTTCCGATCATGCTTACGGCATCTGGGCAGGGCTCGCGGTAGACAACACGGCGGAAGCCACCGCAGCGGGTGCGCTTTTTTCCGACGCCGCTGCCAAACTTGCCGTGCTCACTAAAACGACGCGCAATGCTCTGATCGGCTTCGTCGTCCTCGCCTATGCCATCTATTGGGCCAGCCGAGGCCAGGCTCAGGCCGTCGGCAACAAAGCTGCTTTCCTTTGGCAAAAATTTCCCAAATTTGTTCTCGGTTTCCTGTTGGTCTCGCTGCTAGCCACTGTCGGTTTTTTCACCAAAGATCAAAATACCGCTCTGGCTAATCTTTCGCGCTGGGCTTTCCTGCTAACCTTCGCTGGCGTAGGGCTCCGCACGAACTTCCGCGAAATGCGCAAGCAAGGCCTCCGCCCGTTCGCCGTTGGCTTCATCGGCGAAATCGCCATCGCCGTCTTCACCCTGGTCCTAGTAATCGGCGCAGCCAAACTCTTCCACTTCTAATGCCTTCCCCCCTGTGGCACGGGAATGGCTGCGCCACAGCGGCCGAGTGTGACCCAAGAGAACAACCAGAAATGCCTGGTGGCGCCGCAGGATACCAGGGCGGTGTGAATTCGGTGTCACCGTGTGCAACCGAGGATGGCTGTGCCGCGGTTGGTGTGTTACAACGAGCGCATGAGAAAAGATGGGATGTTGGTGTTGGGATTGATGAGCGGGACCTCGGCGGATGGAATTGATGTGGCGCTGGCACGAGTTTCCGAGGTGGAAAGCGCGATCAAGAGGGAGTTGGTGGCTCACGCCACTGTGCCGATGAATGGGGCGGTACGGAAGGAAGTGTTGCGGGTGGCAGAGGGTGGGGCGTGCACCGCGGGAGAGATTAGCCAGTTAAATTTTCGCGTAGGGGAAGAGTTTGCGATGGCGGCTATTGCAGCTTGCCGGAAATTTCGGGTGGCGCTCTCGCGACTGGAGTTGATTGGGAGTCACGGGCAGACAATATTTCACCAAGGGGCGGCAGTCCCCTTTCTTGGACGATCAACGAGTTCCACGTTGCAGATTGGGGAGCCTGCGGTGATTGCGGCGCGAACGGGGATTCCGACGGTGGGAGATTTTCGCGTGGCAGATATGGCGGCGGGAGGACAGGGCGCGCCTCTGGTGCCGTATGTGGATTGGTTGTTGCTGCGTGATGCGTGGGTGGGGAGAGTCGCGCTGAACTTGGGTGGGATTGGGAATGTGACGATTTTGCCGGCTGCGGAAAAGACAAGAGTTCACGCAGAGGACGCATTGCGGAGAAGCGAGCAAGGAGAAACCCAAGACCCACTCGCAAAGCCGGCGGGTGGGGCACCCGGGCGAAGGATGGAGCACTCTCAAGATCAAATGGTGATTGCGCAACAAGAGGTAATGGCGTTCGATACAGGGCCGGGGAACATGGTGATTGATGCGCTGGTGACGCATTTCACGAAGGGGCGAGAGCGATTTGACCGGGATGCGCGGATGGCGCGTCGTGGCCGATGCGTTAGCGCCCTGCTGGAAGAGTTGCTGAAGGACCCTTATTTACGGGTGCGGCCGCCGAAATCCACGGGGCGGGAATATTATGGACGAGGGTTCGTGGAGAAATTGATGGCGAAGGCGCGAAAGTATCGGACGCGGCCGGAGGATTTGGTGAGGACGGCGACGGTGTTTACAGCGCTGAGCGTGGTGGATGCGCTGAACCGGTTTGTTTTGCCGCGAGTGGAGATTGGACAAGTAATTGTGTCGGGAGGCGGAGCCAAGAATCCGTTGATCATGGCGCAACTGACGGCGGGGCTGGCACCGGTGGAGGTGATGACGTCATCGGAGGTGGGCGTGAACGAGGATGCCAAGGAGGCGTACGCGTTTGCGTTGCTGGCGTATGAAACGTGGAATCGGAGGGCGGGGAATTTGCCGTCGGCAACGGGGGCGAAGAAGGCGGTGGCGTTAGGGAAGATATGTTTTCCGTGAAATTATCGGGGACAAAAGGGGTATCGGATACCTATTGTCAGTTATCAGGAGGCTCAGAGACGCTGAGGAACGCCGAGAAGAGAGGAAAGAGTTCAAGAGTTCAAAAGTTTAAGAGTGAGAGTAGAAGAGTCGAAGAGAAGAAAGTTTGCGGCGTTAGGTCGTAAGAGCCCACCCTTCGCAGACTGCGCAAAGGATGGGGCACCCTCAAGTTCAAAAAACATGGTGTAACAAAGAAAACCCAAGAGTGGCCGATCTGAAGTTCGGCCACTACACTGGCGGGTACTCGAGGTCAGGCGGGGACGGCGTCGTCGCCACCCAGGGCGTCGTAAATGTCGTCGGCGGGGATGGCGCCTTCGCGGCCAATGCACCAATGGTCGCCGCGAAGTTCGACAATGGTGGAGGGCAATAGGTCGTTGGTATCGCCACCATCAAGGATGAGCGGGATGCGATCGCCGAGTTGGCGGAAGACTTCGTCGCCACTGGCACAGGTTGGCGAGCCGGAGACGTTGGCGCTCGTGCCAGTGAGAGGAACACCGAGTTCGTCGATAAGAGCGGTAACGATTTTGCTTTCGGGCCAGCGGAGAGCGACCCGCCGGGTGTTCGCGGTGACCTTCAGGGGAAGGCGATTGGAAGCATCAACAACGATGGTGAGGGGACCGGGCCAGCAGGCTTCGGCAAGGCGATAGAAATTGTAGGGGATATTTTGGGCGAGCACGGCGGCGTGATTGAGCGAGCTGATGAGAATGGGAAGCGCGCGGGTTTCCGGTCGGCCCTTGACACGAAAAATTTCTTCGATGGCGGAGAGATTGACAGGATCGGCGGCGAGCGCATAGAGCGTATCAGTGGGGACGGCAATAACGGAGCCGCGATTTAGCCAACCCACAGCGTAGCGAATGATCCGTGGATCGGGGTTGGCGACGTCAACCTTCAAAACCTCAGCTGACAAATGGGGATACCTAGCCTCTTCTGGAGCGAGCGCTAGCGTCGTGGGCGGCGTCCAAAGGCAAAGTAACACAAGCGGGGAAAGGGGCGCAATGAGGGAGAGGATTTGGGATGGCGTGATTGATATTGGGGGATATTGCATTTCGGGAAAAGGAGTGAGGGGGAAAAAGTAACGGAGTAACGAGATTAGGAAATAAGGAATAAAGAAAGAGAGGAAAGTTTGGTAGGCTCGCGACATGGGACAGGAAATGAGAACGGGTCGAGGAGGGGGCGGAGCGATTCGCGCCGCGGCGGAGGTACTGACGAGCAGGGAGAACCGCTGGCTGAAGGAATTTCGCGTGGCGCTGCGGGGAGGAGTGGCAACGGCGAGCGGAGCGGTGGGTGTGGAAGGTGTTCGGTTGGTGGAAGAGGCGCTGGGATCGGGTTGCCGCGTGGAGGCGGTGCTTTTCAGCGAGAGCGGAGAGCGGCACCGTGAGAGACTGGCGCCGCTGGTGGGGAAACCAGAGACGGGATTTCCGGTGTTGCGAACGACGGACCGGCTGTTCGAAGGAATCGCGGATACGGAGCATCCGCAGGGAGTGGCAGCACTAGTAGAGCCGAGGAAGGTGGAGTTAGCGAATTTGTTGGAGACACCGGGAGGAAATTGCGCACCGCTGCTTGTGGTGCTGGCGGGTATGCAGGACCCAGGGAATGTGGGAACAATCATAAGGACAGCGGCGGCGTTTGGGGCAACGGGCGTGGTGACAACAGGTACGGGACAGAGCGGAACTGCAAGCCCATTTGCACCAAAGGCGCTACGAGCTTCTGCGGGAGCGGCGCTGCACGTGCCGATTTTGAACGGGATGGCGCTGGGGATTTTGTTGGCGCAGTTGAAGCTGAATGGAATACGAACGGTTGCGTCGTGCGTGCATGGAGATGAGGCGGGGGCGATGGCGCCGTGGGAAGTAGAGTGGTGCGAGCCGATCGCGTTGCTGGTGGGAAATGAGGGAGCGGGATTGCCGGAAGAGGTCGTGCAGGGCGCGGATGGGCGAATTCACATTCCCATGGCGAGGGGGGTGGAGAGTTTGAATGCGGCGGCAGCAGCGACAGTCGTGCTGTATGAGGCGTTCCGGCAGAGAGCGAGGAGAGAGAAGAGCAGTTGAAGAGTTGAATAGTTTAAGAGTTCAAGGATTTAAGAGAAAGTAGAAGATTTCACCACAGAGTGAGCAGAGGTCCACAGAGGCCCCCGAGAAATTGGAGCAGAAACGGAGTTCGGGGCTCTTAAGGAATGGTGAGATGACCGGAACAGCAGGTGCGACAAGAAGTGGAAGACGGCGACGAGGCGGCCTCGATGGCTGCTGGATGATTTTGTGCGGGTTGGCCTTAACTGGCGCGGCGTGGGGTCAAACGAAAGTGGCAGGGTCCAACGAATCGGCGGCGCAACTGGTGATCATCGATACGGACATTGGCGATGATATTGACGATGCATTCGCTTTGGGGCTGGCGCTGCAAAGCCGTGAGTTGAAGGTTCTAGGAATTATGACCGCGTGGGGAAACACGCCGCTGCGCGCGCGGCTAGTGGGACGATTCCTGGAGGAGGCCGGGCGGCAGGAAATTCCAATTGCAGTGGGGATCGAGAAATATCCGGCGAGGGGGAAACTTACCTTTTCGCAGGAGCGCTACGCTGAGCGCGGACAAGAAAAGAAATTGCCCGAGGCAGTGGATTTTTTGCTGGAAGAGATTCGGAAGCATCCGGGGGAGATTACGGTAATTGCCATCGGGCCAGAGACGAATCTTGGGGCAACAATCGAGCGGGATGCGGAAACATTCCGGAAGCTCAAGCGCGTGGTGCTCATGGGAGGATCGGTGTACCGGGGATACGAAGGGTTTGAGCATCCCACGGTGATACCGCACGCCCAGCCGGAGTGGAATATTCTGTGCGATATCCCGGCGGCGCGGAGGGTGTTTGCTTCGGGGGTACCGTTGTATGTGATGCCACTGGATTCGACGCAGATCCGCTTACAGGACCTGGAACGAACGCGGATCTTCAGCAACGGGACGGGGCTGACGGATGCGCTGGCGCTGCTGTATTACCAGTGGGCAGCTAGCGTGAAACAACCTACGCCGACGCTGTTTGATGCGGTGGCGGTCGCGTATGCGATCAAACCGGAACTTTGCCCCACGACGCCGCTGCGGTTGCGAGTGGACGACGAGGGAAATACGAAAGTGGAGACGGGAGAGCCGAATGCGCAGGTGTGTTTGCGGTCGGACTCCGACCGGTTTTTTGAGTTTTATATGCCGCGGATATTGGGAGGTAACGGCGCGCGGGAGTGAGGAATGGGAAAAGAGGAAGAGCGGAACGTTAGTGGCGTAGAGCGTAATAGCCCGCCCTAACAAACCTAGGATGGGACACCCTCAAGCTCGTTAGCCCGATGGCGTAACACCCGCACGGAGACAGGGTGCGTTACACTTGTGAGCTATGAGTTTGTTTTCGGCTGGGCCAGAGATTCGGGCGCAGGAGGCTGCGGTTGAGCTACAGCCGTTGGCGGAGAGGATGCGTCCGCGGACGCTGGATGAGTTTGTGGGGCAGGAGAAGTTGCTGGGGCCAGGCAAGCCACTGCGGACGCAAATCGAATCGGACAATTTGAGCTCGATGCTGTTTTGGGGGCCTCCGGGGTGCGGGAAGACGACGCTGGCGCGAGTAATCGCCCGGCTAACGAAGAGCGAATATGTGGCGTTCAGCGCGGTGTTAAGCGGGATCAAAGAGATTAAAGAGGTGATGGCGGAGGCGGAGAAACGCTCGCGGGGCGGGCAGCGGACGATCGTGTTTGTGGACGAGGTGCACAGGTTTAATAAGGCGCAGCAAGATGCGTTTTTGCCGTACGTGGAGGCGGGGCATATTTTGTTCATTGGAGCGACGACGGAGAACCCGTCATTTGAGGTGATTTCGCCGCTGCTGTCACGGACGAAGGTGTATGTGTTGGAGGCGTTGACTACGCCGCAGATTGTCGAGTTGCTGAAGAGGGCGCTGGAGGATAAGGAGCGGGGGTTGGGGGGCGAAAAGATTTTGTTCGAAGAGGAGAGCGAAAGCCGACAGCCGACAGTCGATAGCCTACAGCTCAAGAGAAGAGAGGACCCACCCTTTGCGGAGAGCGCTAAGGATGGGGCACCCGCGCAGGGAAAAGAAAAAGAGAGAAGCAGATCCCCCGCTTCCCTCGGGATGACAGGTTCATCT
>JBAVHY010000084.1:0-3324 GCA_049686315.1 Candidatus Acidiferrum sp.
GGACGTCGGTGAGTTAGCTCGAGAACTCGGGGTACGACCGAGGTGCCTCTACAAGTGGCGCAGGAAGCTGGAGATGGTCGAACCAGGACAAGAAGCGTCGCGGCCCAGCACGCACGCATCGGCTCACCGCAAGGAAATCCATCGCCTGAAGCAGCTTTTGGCAGAAAAGACCCTGGAGGTGGATTTTTTCAGAGGTGCCTTGCAAAAAATCGAGGCTCGACGCCAGCGCCGCAGCGGCTCTGGCGAGATGGCATCTACGACCAGATCCGAGAAGTGATGTCATTGCAAGGCAGCCTAAGTATCGAGCGCATGTGTCAGATGGCGCCGGTCAGCCGCCGGGGTTTTTACCGGTCGCTGAAGGAACAGCAACCTGC
Source organism: Candidatus Acidiferrum sp. (assembly GCA_049686315.1). Lineage (GTDB taxonomy): Bacteria > Acidobacteriota > Terriglobia > Acidiferrales > UBA7541 > Acidiferrum. The sequence goes on from JBAVHY010000084.1 coordinate 375, forward strand.
TGAGGAAGAGATGGAAGTGCGATCTGCGATCCAACAAATTGCTTTGGAGCATCGCCGCCGTTATGGCTATCGACGGATCACGGCAGAGCTGCACCGCCGGGGCATGCCAGTGAACCACAAGAGGGTGGCACGGATCATGCGAGAAGATAACCTGCTGGGGATGCAGCCGAAGCAATTCGTGGTCACAACCAATTCGAATCACAAGCTGGAGATATATCTCAACTTAGCCGGCCGTATGAAACTGACGGGCATCAATCAGCTCTGGGTGGCCGACATCACCTACATCCGGCTGAAAGCTGAATTTGTCTATCTAGCGGTGATCCTCGATGGCTTCTCTCGCAAAGTGGTGGGCTGGGCACTGGATCGGACTTTGGCAATGCGACTGACGATCGGGGCGCTCGAGCAAGCCATCGAGAGTCGCCAACCAGAACCTGGCCTGGTGCATCACTCCGATCGAGGATTGCAATACGCTTCCGAAGAATACATAAAAGTCCTCGAGAACAACCGCGTGATTCCGAGCATGAGCCGTCCAGCGAACCCGTATGACAACGCAAGCTGTGAAAGCTTCATGAAGACGCTAAAGCGGGAAGAAATCTACGCCAACAAGTACGATGACCTAGAAAATCTACGAGCGAACATCGAAGAGTTCATCGAGCAGTATTACAATCGGCTGCGCTTGCACTCGGCGCTGGGCTATCGACCTCCCGAAGAGTTCGAGCAACAGATCGAGGCGTCAGGTCCGGCCGAATCTCGAAGCGCAACGATGGTGTTTTTTGAGAACAAAGAGAACAGCAGGAAGATTTCTAAAGGGCTACTGGGGAAAGGGACTCAAATGCCGTCCCCTTCCCCAGACCCCTTCTCCTGCTAGGAGATGCAAGAATCCTTCTATGAAAGCGGAAACTGTGTCCAAATAATTTGTGCCATCCAAGGGGTTCACCCCACGAACTTGGGTCCAACTTGGGTCCAAGTACGAGCCTCTCCACGCTTTCAACTGCGCGACGTTGTTCTTCCGGTATCGCGTGCAAGTAAATCTCGCGCGTGATCTCCGGTGCAGAGTGCCCCAACAGTGCCTGCATGGTTCCTATTGGAGTACCTACGCAATCAAGCATCGTCGCGTGGCTGTGCCTCAGAAGATGCCAAGTGACACCTGAAAGGCCTAACTTCTTTGCGGCAGGCTTCAGGTGCTTGCGCAAGAGATTCCATCGGTCTAACGGCGTCTGATCGCTTTTGGCAAATATGAGGCTTCTGGCATCAACCGTCGCCGGACGCAGGGCAGCTAGAATTTCCGCCGTCTCTGCTCCAATTGGGATTGTGCGCATGCCTCGCTTCGTCTTGGGTTTGTCGAAGTGACCGTCGTACACCGTTTCAGCTACCCGAAGTAGTCGAGCCTTCAAATCGACACTTCCCCATCGAAGCGCAAGCAGCTCACCGACCCTCAAACCTGTCAACACTAGCAGCAATGTGAACGAGCGCACTGGCTCTTTCAACGCATTAGCGAGCAGTTGCACTTGGACCGGAGTAAGCACGATTCGCTCCGTTCCATGTTGTCGTCGCGGGAGCTTCGTCTTCAGAGCAACGTTCTCGGTGACACAGCCCCATTCTTCAGCTGCTCCAAGAATCTTGCTGAGACCACACTTGAAGTGGTGAACGGTTTCCCATGACAGCCCGCTGTTGAGCTTCCGACCTAGAAATCCTTGCAGATCTTCTCGCGTCAGATCCCTAAGTTGTGATTTACCGAAAGCCGGAATCAAATGCACGTCGAGCATATAGCGATAGTGTTTCTGGGTTGCGAACTTGAGCGTTGGCAAGATCACAGGCATCCAATCATTCTTTACAAAATCTCCGAATGTACGGACGGACTGTGGTCGAGCATCGCCGCGGTTGATTGCCCTCAACTTCTGAGACAGTACCTGCATTGCTTTACGGCGTGTCGGGAATTCGGCAACCGTTCCGATCACTTCTGATCGCCTCAAACGCCCGAGCATGCCGTCTACTTGGATTACATCCTCCCACCAACGAGCTACCCAAAGTTTTCTTCGAGTGCCCCGTTGGAAAAGAGTGCCTTGCTGGAAACCTCTACGAGCCATCGTTCCTCCCTTTTCAGGGACCTCGATGGCCCGCCCAGCTTGTTCTGCGTCAGTTTTCAGTTTAGCCCTCATGTCAAGCAGCATGCGATCCGCCGCAGTGAGAATCGACCCACGCCAATACTTCATCCTTGCGGAAGCGCCAATATTTCCCAAGCCGGTAGCCTGGCAGCCGTTCTAAACAACGTTTGCGCATGCGTCCGTAAACCCAAGACACTGGCACCTGCAATAATTCGGCTACTTCGTGCACCTTGAGAAGATAGCGTTCGTCTCTCCCGTCTCCCACTGTGGTCTCGTCCTGTGACACTGGGTGCAGGGAGTTCTCGGAGCCTTTCGCTGAACGAGCGTCGTGTGGCGAAGTCAGTTGAGTTTCCAGGTTTTGTTCCGCAAGATGGGCAATATTCGAACGAGTATCTACTGCGAGGCGCGAGGCATGCCGTCTTGAGGACGCTGTGTTCTCACGCGCACCGAATTGGGTTGGACGGAGTTTCATGTTTGTTAGACGGCCTTCGCAAAAACCTCTCCTTTGGGTTTTTCGTTGTTGTGGTTGTTTGAGTGTTGGTCTGCCCAACGTCTGAAGTCGTCATCCTTGCGGAAGAGCAGCTTCAGGGCCTCGGTGATCACGTAAGACGGTGAAGCATCGATGAACTCAGCGTAGAGCTCCAGCTGAGTCTTTACCGATTCTTCGACACGCGCTTGGATGGTGACTGCTTTGGGCTGTTTTGGTGGTGACTTCAATATAGACAACGGGTTTCTCCTTTTATTTTCATACAAATTGTCAGACCTCTTGTCTGACAAATTCTCAGGTCTGTGCATGCAACCGCGCAAAACGCGGCCACGAAGTTCCTGTGAGGGCGGGAGCGACC
>JBAVHY010000085.1:0-20569 GCA_049686315.1 Candidatus Acidiferrum sp.
GAGCAACGGCTCGCTCGCGTACTTCTGCGGCTGGCTCACTTGGACAGCTCAGGCCCGGCGGTTGTGGAGATTCCCGTTCTAAGTCACCAGGTCCTGGCCGAGATGGTCGGCACCACTCGCCCGCGGGTCAACCTCTTCATGAATCGATTCCGGAAGAGAGGATTCATTGATTATGATGGGGGATTGGAAGTGCACCAGTCGCTGAGGAAAGTCCTGCGGAGCCGTTAGGAATCACCCTTAACGTACTGACTCCCCTAGGTTTGTTGGAGTTCGGCTGCAGACTTTGATCCCTGCGTCAATTGACGCAGGCTGTTCAATATTAGACATTCCGCTGAAATGGTTTGTATGATACTCTGCCGTATGCTTTCTTCTGTAGCGCGACGTGTCTTCATCGACGTCCCTCGCTCTCCCAAAAAGGCGCGCCCAAGTACTCCTGCGTTCGATCTGAAATCCTTTCTCGACTCCGCCGGTCTGGGGAGAAAGATAGCCAAGTTTCGAGAAAAGGAAACCGTCTTCGCGCAGGGCGATCCCGCAAATACCGTGAAGTACATTCAAGAGGGCAGTGTCAAGCTTTCCGTGGTGAATGAGAGCGGCAAGGAAGCCGTTGTGGCGATCCTGGGACCGGGTGATTTTCTTGGTGAAGGGTGCCTTGCGGGTCAGGCCATTTGCATGGCGACTGCCACCGCCGTTGCTCCCACCACAGTGCTCGTCATTGAGAAAGACAAGATGATTCGCTCGCTGCACGAGGAACACGAATTCTCAGACCGCTTCATCACTTATATGCTGGCGCGAAACATCCGCGTCGAAGCCGACCTGGTTGACCAGCTTTTCAACTCCAGTGAAAAACGCCTGGCGCGCACTCTGCTGCTCCTCGCGCGCTACGGGACGCCAGGCAAAACTCAAAAGGTGCTGCACAAAGTATCGCAGGAGATGCTGGCGGAGATGATTGGGACAACGCGGTCCCGAGTCAATTTCTTCATGAACAAATTCAGGAAACTGGGCTTCATCCAATACGACGGCGAGATCTACGTCAACGATTCCCTCCTCAGTGTAGTCTTGCACGACTAAATAAACTCCCTCCCCATCCGGAAAGTTACTGCACCCTCCGGTCGGCTGTCCGTCTCCAGATCGTTATGGCTCCGGGCGTCGCCATCTCTTGAAAATCTCGCCGTCATTTAGTTCGTCGACGGTGGTCCTTCGCGAGAACTCTTCCCCATTGTGTCCGTCGAATGAAATGGAAGAGTGCCGGATTCCTGTTGGTGATTGTGGGCTTCAATTGCCAGTGCGGCGAGTTGCGTCGCTCGCTCGATCAGCTTACTTTCCCACTGGGTGGGACTCCGCAAGCTGCTGCTGTACGCCTCGAATGTGCCGAGCAGTTCCCCGCTGGGCGAAACAACGGCTGCGCAGCAAAGGATTGAGAGCCCAAACAAAGCTGCTCCTTGCGCGATCAGGTGCTTGGAGTGTTCCTCGTCATCCGCGAGCAAAACGACTGACACTACATTGCCAACGTCGAGATCGAACGCGGTGCCAATCTTATCCAGCACAAAACCGAGCGGCGCGCCGGTGGAAATCAACTCCAGCAGGTAGCTTTCACCGTCGAGCAAACTCTTTTGGGTGTCGGACTGGCTTCGATTCAAGATGAACCCCTTTGGCAACTTTCGAACGGAAACTCTTCTCAGTTATTCCTGCACCTTGACTTCTCAATGGATCAAATGTCTTGTTGGCCTTTAGAGTTGGCAAATCTTAAGCCCTCAACGGATACTCGTCTGTTCACTTTCGCACACACTCCTTCATCCAAGCCGTCCGTTCCGAACAGCCTTCAACTGCCCTCGTTGGTTCAGCGCGAGCCGGCGGGTGGCGGCGTTTGTGCCACAACCTCCAAAGAAATTCCGCCCTAGGATTCGCAACGGGACTGTGCTGATTCGTAAAATTCACTTGCTGGTAGGCGAATTGGTGCCGCGCTGTTTGCTGCGTGGAAATCCTATGACCCAGCGTAAAGTTGAAACGGCGCCCAATAAAACGGCTTCTTGAATACAATCTCAGGCTCCTTGTTGTGCAGGAGTCCCAATTTTGCAGTACGAAGCGCGGAGGCTGGGTCTTTCCCTTTGCTCATCTCCGCGTAGAAGGAGTCCATGATTTGCGGCGCGGCCGAATCGTTTACTTCCCAGAGAGCGCCGACCACGTTGTGCGCGCCGGCTCGTAGAAAGGCCCACGAAAGTCCGATCAACCCTTCGCCGGAGTAAGCGCGGCCGCCGGCGCCTTCACAAGCCGAAATGGTCACGAGTTCCGCGGAAAGAGGATGTTGAATGATGTCGCGGGCGTAAAGTTTGTAGGAGTCGCCAACTTTGCTGAGAATTACCGCGGAATCGAGCGGGCGAGAAGTGCTGGCGGTTCCGTGCGTAACAAAGTGCAGATAGGCATAGTGCTCCGGATGGCTGCGCATGAATGCTTCGGGAGTGGCTTCCTTCCCTTCCAGGATGGTGCGCTTCGCCGCCGGAAAATAACCTTCGACGCGTTGCATCTCTTCCTGCGCTTTCACGAGCTTCGGGAAAGCATCCACTGGCTCGGTGTTTCCAATCAGCAAAAGAGTCTTCTCCTCCGGAAGAGGGCGCCCTGCAGCGGAGGAAAGCAGAGTCAGAGAACTGGCATTGCTCAACGTGACGTCGTCGATCCAAAAATGCGGCGGCGTCCCGGGCACGACCAAGGTTTCGAAGTTCAACGCCGACAGAATTGGGTCCGTCAGAAGTATGATCCGGCCGTCTTTCGGCAAAAAACTCTTCGCGGGCTCAACAAGCATCGTGTAGAGTTGCTGGCCTTCTGCGCTGCCCGCTCCCTGCGGGTCGCGAAGCTCCCGGATCGTCTTGCTATAAGATTTGACCAGTGGCTCCAGGTCGGCGGCTTTCGGCAGCAGAAAACACTCTGTTCTTGCAGGCGTGATGGCCCAGAGATAAGAATGGGCCTGACCTACCCAGTAGAAAAGCAGCGAGGCTCGGAAGCGCTTGGCAATCTGCTCGGGCTGGGGCATGAGACTCGAATGAGGAAGACCCTTCTGACCCTCCGAGAGTCCTTCCAAGAGCATGCGCGCCCGGCTGAGTTCCGCAACGCGCAGGGCTTCGGCTGGTCGGTTGCGGCGGATAAGAAAGTCGACGTAATCACTGTAGAAATCGATCCCGCCGGACAAATAGCTGAGGCGGGAATCATCGCGATCGATGGAATCTCGCGCTGCCTTGATGGTATCGATGGATTTGCGAAATTCCTGCTCTGCCAACGCCGGCTTGTTTTCTGCGTCGTAAAGTTCCGCCAGCCGCGCATGCACTTCCCATCTGATCGCGGTTTCCGCTCCCTGATCCTCGCTGACCTGACGAAAGAGCCGCTCGGCCTCCGCAAAATGCTTTCTGCCTGTTTCAATGCGGCCGGAGACGAGGGTGGATTCGCGAATGCCAAAATGATCGAGTCCCATTTCTTCCATCTTCACCGCTTCCCGATTGTATTCCTCGGCTTCCTCCAACCGGTTTGCGCGAAGGCTGACCTCGGCAAGAGAATTCAGGCATTCGGTGATGGTCTCCGCATCGTTCAGCTTGCGCGCTTGCTCCAAGGTCTGTTTCGAGAGTGCCTCCGCATCCGCGTATTGATGTATCGCCATGTAGGTGTTCGCCAATCCTGCGTACCAGTAGGCGGAATAACCTTTCAATCCAATGCGCTCGGAGATCTCCGCCCCTTCTTTGTAAAAGCGCAGGGAATTCTGATAGTCCCCCAACTCGAAATAGGCCCAGCCGAGGTTTCCAAGGATAGTCGCTTCGATCCCGCCCATCTTGAGAGAACGTGCGGCTTCGAGTGCCCTCTGATTGCGATCGACGGCCTCATCGAGGTGATTCCGCTTCGCAGAGACGCGGGCCAGGTCTGCTTGGGCGCTGGCCTCTTGCTCTTGTAATCCGAGCTTTCTGGCGAGCGTGACGGCGCGGTTGAAATTCACTTCAGCCGCGGCGTACTGCTCCTCATCAATTTGCAGCTGGGCCCTGGCATTCAATACGTTACAAAGATATTGAGAATGGAGCGAGGTGGCGAGCTGTTCGGCCTCCGTGAGCTTCCGTTCTGCCTCTTGGTTTTGCTGCAGGTATCTATAGGAGATGCCTTCGTATAGCAACTTGCGGACCGCGGTGTCTGTCGAGACAAGAGAGGATGGAAGATCGCTGTTCAACACGGCCAGAGCGGCCTTGGGGTCCGACCGGGACACAAGAATGTTCGCCTTCAGGACGCGGAAGCGCCAGTCCCACTCAGGGCTGACCATCCCAAAATCGTCCGAGGCGCGATTGGCATCAGCCAGCGCGGCATTCAAGTCGCCTCCCTTAATTTCGCGGACGATGCGGTCGTTGGCTGTTTGAGGATCGCGAGAACCCCGGCAACTGCACAAGAGAATACCCGCCAGGGGTAGGGAGACAATTCGCGCAAGAAATCGAATCAGGGAATAGGCGGCATGGGCTTTCCGTTGCTGGTAGCCCCACAGGCGGTTCCTGTTCCACCATCGGGAGAACCAAGATCGAAACGAAGCATCGTAATGGTTTTCAGGCCTTCGAACGATATCACTTCGGCAAAGGAAATCGTGCCGAAGTGCGGAATGTGGACGATGTGCTTCTTCTTGTCCTTCTCGGACATGGGAAAGTCCGTCTTGATCTCTTCGACTAGAGAGCAAAGCACCACCTTACCTTTTTGGTTCGCTATTCGGCCACCATCCCTGAGAGATTCAACTTTTGATGCCAGCTGCTCATGGGTTTTCGAGTCCATCAGAAGCTCATGGCGCAGGACAATATTGAAGGTGAATCCGGCAATGCGCAAGTTTTCGAAACTGCTGCCAATAGCCAGGATGTGGCCTTCCGATTCCGCAAGGTTGTGCTCGGACGTGAGGCGAGCGGTGATGCGATCGGCGGTGATGACATCCATGATGTTCAGGCCAACGATCGTGGTGATGGCCTGAGTGGTGGCCGTATGCTCGTCTTGAAAGCTGCCAGATACGTGTGAGTGCGCGGATCTAAAGCGCACCAGCCGCGGTGTGCAATAATCCGTCGCACAGGCTTGGGCGTGGCCTCCGATTATGGGCAAGGAGGTGGCCGCCAAGGCCTCGATCTGGCACATGGCTGGCCGGTGGAAATTTGCCCCGAGAGCATAGGCGTTTGCGTGAAACGCAAAGGACTGGGCAGGGCGGCGATTCATGGGGACTCCTTAGAGGAAATTTGGTCTTCCGGGTAGCTACCTTATTACGGCTTATTCTGGAGAGCAAACGAAAACTTGCCAACAGCGGTTTTGACTGAGGAAGAAGCGTCGCGTCCAAACACCACCAAACTGTAGTCACCGGGATGAAGCAGGCCCGCTGGGACCACCAGGTTCACTTCTTTGTTGACCCTGTCCGCTGGAATATCGAATTGCACGAGCACGCGTGAGGACTTGTCCTGAAGTTCGCCAGCATAGGAAGAGAAGTTGTGATCCTGTGCCGGGACAAAATCAAAGTGCAGCTGAAAAGCGTTTCCCGCCGGGATTTGCAAAACCGTTTTTTCGCTTTCCACACGATCCCCGCCTCGCAAACCAAACGAAGGGCTGGAGACCAACACTTGCCCTGGCGCTGTAATCTCGCCAATTTGCGGTTTCGACGGCAAGCTGTAATAACCGATCGTAAGAACGATCGCAGCCATTGCGGGAACGAGAATCGCGGGCCGGTACCACGACATCCAGCGCGAACGACCGGGTTGTTCCTTAGCTACAACGTTGGCTTGCGAAGGTTGCTCGCGAAAAAACTTTCGCGCCGCGGTGATGAATGTAAGGGCCGCCTTTACATCCTCCGCGCACTCCGCGCAGTCGAAGTAATGTTCTTCAAACTGCTCACGGAGTTCCGGGGAGAGTTCTCCCAGGGCATACTTCTCCGATGCCTGTATTTGCAACGCCTCTAAATGGTCCATAACCCTGTGTCCTCTAGATAGTGCGGCAAGGCGCGGTTTCGTTTCACTTTAATCCACCGGCGGTTGAGCGCCCCAGGGGCTTGTCGGGTTGTTGGTGAAAACTGGCCCGAAAACGTTCTTTGGCGCGGTGTAGCAGGACGCGCAAGTATTCCCGTTCCACTCCAAACTCCTGGCAGACTTCGTCTTTCTCCTTTTCCTCCAGGAAGATAGCGCGAAGCAAGTCGCGATCTCGCTGCTTCATCTCGGCTAAGATCTCCCGCACTTTCTCCATGGTTTCCTGGGAGATGAGCGCGCCTTCAAGGTCGGCGACCTTATTAAGATCGGGTGTTTCCAAATAGTCGGGTTTGAGCGCCTCCGTGCGGTACGAATCTCGTGTATTCTCCCGTAACACATTCTTACATATAGAGTTAACGAAGGCTCCGAAGCGCTCTGGCTGGCGCACCCCGCCGTCACGCCGCAGGATGGTGATTACTCGCTTGAATGTCTCTTGGCGAACGTCATCCACACGTTCAGGCGGAAGGTATCTGGCCCGCAGCATGATTCCCAGAATCTGTCCAAAATAAGCCACAAAATGCTGTTCGGTCGACGGTTCCCCGTCCCGCAGGCGGTCCACGTATCCCTTATCGAAAGTGAAAAGCTCCAAATCGTCCTCAGCTTATGGTGAGTGGAGTATAACTTCGGCCCCACGCTAGTGGCAATGGAACCTTCCTCCCAATTTGAAACGAAATGCCCCGTCGTGACACTACTTGGCGAGTGTGGCCCTTTGCACTTGTATTTCCCGAGTGCCTAAGGCCGAGCACCGTCTCACCCACCCTGGGGGCGCGTCTTTAACCCCTGACCCGAGCAAGACGCGCCCTCCTTCCTGTCAGGGAGGGTTAGGCTCACGGAGGGATCGTGGCAAGTCAAGCTCATGTCGCTAACTATCAGGCCAGCAGCCTCGCAGGCCTGTTATCCCATCAAACTGACAGTCTTCTGCCAACGGCAATAGCACCGCCCCTCGCCGCTCGACACTTCGCCGCTGAAGACCCGACGCCGGAAATTATCGCCCACGCCGTGGAATTCGTTGCTTTGCCCGAAAAAACAGAGAAACTCCAGGCTGCAATTCCAGAAGCCCTGCGCAATGCATTCTGCAGTACCGGCGGTTTCTCCGGCTGCATAGTTCTCATCTCCGAGCAGGAGGCGCGCCTGGTAACGGTAATAACGCTTTGGACTGGAATAGACCGCGCAAAACAATGTGACGAAAACTCAAAACGAGTGAGCAGACTGCTAACGCCCTTCGTTGATCGCTGGTTGAGAACCAGAAGGCTGGCGGCCTTTCTCGCTACACCGTAGGGGTTTCAGCGCGGAAAGCAGTAGTGGAGAACAACTTCCGGCCGGAAGGCCGCAGGAACTGCGAAAAGTGGGGGAATAAGAACGTGGAGCACCTTGAGAACGACATGCGTTGTATATCGAATCCACTGCGGAGTGTGGAGAACATGAACACGGTTTCGGTCCAGCAAGAATGCAAAGTGAGTTGCTGTGCAAAGCCGGCAGTCATCGCCCTGATGGGGCACAGTCTTTGTCTCGACCATTTCCTTGCACGCTCCTATGAGCGGCTGGACCTGCTCGAGCCAATGGTCCGCGGCCGCGCCTTGGAAGCAACCGAAAGCCTGGCCGCCGGTGCATTCCTCGAAGAATGCTCCAACCGCGCCCTGCTCATTTGCCTCCGCCACGAGCAGTTGTCCAACCTGGATCGTTCTCGGCTGCTGAACATCCTTTTGCTGGCTGGAGACCTCCAGTTGCACCTGCGCAAACATCTGGTCAAGTACATGGATTCGGTTACCGATATTTCGGCCATTTTCTTTGGCCAGGTTTCCAGCAAGGCTAAAAACAAGCAAGATCAGAAAGACCATTGATCACCGCGCGCTGCTGCTCCGGACACACTTGAACTCTTTGGCACCGAAAACTGTCGCCAGCCATTTTTTAATTTCAGGTGAAACCAAGCCGCGTGTAGCCACACTACTCCTAGACTGAGAGGATGAAAGTATGCCTGGATTTCCTGTGCTGGAAGGCCGCCGCTCGAAGCGGGAGGTCGCGAAAAGACGCGCAAGTCTGGTCATCGACCTCGGGCTCCAACTGAAGCGGCTCCCCTGCCTCGTCCTCGATTCCTCCAATGAAGGTTTTCGGGTGCGCGGAAGTTTTCTCCTAAGGCGCGGCCAAGTGGTCGAACTCATCCTCGAGGAAAACCCTTCCGGTTCCGAGCGCTGCAGCGTGGTCTGGGTCGGAAAGGCTGGTGCCAGGCTGGAAGGAGAAGCTGGCCTGAAATGCATTTAGAAGCTATTCGTCTCTGCTGACATCCTCACGAATATTACAAGGGTGCGAGAAAAAAACTCTTTGCCCTACCAAGCCAGCGCGGGAGGCGCGCCACAAGTTAGCCCAGCCCGTAAGGGCTGGGTCAGGCAGGTCCCCGACCGTATAAAACCGGCCAATCTCCCCCGCCGTAGGTGCGTCACTGCCATCCAAACGCCACCGTTCTCCGCCATTGAGATGCACTTTCGGATGCGTTAACGTACTCACCAGACTCTTGCTGATGACTTCACGGCGACATTTTCTGGCCGGTTCCGCGGGGGCCATAGCGGCAACTTTCACCGCATCCGATGTCCAGGCGGTGGACGCGGCAGCCAAATCTTTCTCCGCAAATTTCGTTAGCCTTTGCGGTGACTGGCTATTCCGCATCGATTCAGCGGACGGTGGAACCGCCCAACATTGGTATGACCACGCCGCGCCGGACATCGTTTGGCGGCATGTAAATGTCCCGCACACGTGGCAGATCGAGGCCCCGCTCGCTGAGTATTACGGGGTAGCCTGGTACCGCCGAACCTTTGATGTTGCGGCGGATTGGCAAACCTTTGCGGTGCGCGTCGAGTTCGAAGCGGTCTTCCACACAGCTACGGTATGGATTAATGGCCAACTTGCAGGCGAGCACCGCGGCAAAGGTTACACCGCCTTCGCACTTGACATCACCCATCTACTCCGCTGGGGCCTGACAAACAGCATCGCTGTTCGCGTTGACAATGCCTTCAATCAACACATGCTTCCTCGCGGGCGTTCCAGTGACTGGGCCCACGACGGCGGCATTTTCCGCCCCGTGCAACTCCTCATCACTCCGAAAACATTTCTGGAGCGCGTGGACGTCGAAGCCACTCCGAATCTCCCTAGCGGCGACGCGAGGATCACCATCACCGGCTACATCCGGAATTCTAGCCAAAAGGACCGGAGTGGCAGTGCGTCCTACCGCATCATTGACGAAGCTTCCGGTTTGACGGTCTTGGCGGGTACCGCCAAACAAACCTACTCCATCGAGCCGGGTGCAACCCAAACGCAAGCCTTAAACGCCACGCTCCCCAGTCCAAAGCTCTGGCACTTTGATCATCCAAACCTGTATCGACTCGAACTCTCCATCACCGGAGCAGGAGAAACCCACTGCTTCTCCACAGTCTTTGGTGTTCGGAAGCTGGAGGTCAAAGATGGCACGTTCCATTTAAACGGCGAACGCGTGCGCCTCATGGGCGTTGAACGTATGGCAGGAAGCAATCCGGACTTTGGAATGGCCGAAACCGCGGACTGGATCACTCATGACCATGCGGACCTGAAGCACCTCAACTGCATCTTCACGCGCGTCCACTGGCCCCAGGACAAGCGTGTTCTCGATTATTGCGACCGCAACGGCATCTTTATTCAAACTGAAGTTCCCGCCTGGGGACCAGACACCTTTCAGGGTATGGGGCCGCAGCCGGATGCCACCATCCTCGAGAATGGACTCGAACAATTGCGCGAGATGATTGCTCGAGACCGTAACCATCCCTCGATCGTGGTTTGGGGGCTCTGCAACGAAATCGGCGGCCAGAATCCGCCTGCCTATCAGTTTGCCAAACGCTTGTTGCAAGAAGCCAAATCTTTGGACCCCGGCCGCCTCTGCTCCTATGCTTCAAATTCCTTGCTCACCACTCCCGAGCGCGACGTCGCCGCACTCATGGATTTCATCGAAGTGAACGAGTATTTCGGAACCTGGCAACCCGGTTCAGCGGAGGACGCCGCGCGGAGTCTCGACCAAATACATGCGGCCTTCCCTGCCAAACCTATTGTCATCTCCGAGTACGGCTACTGCGCCTGCACCGCCGATCGGCCCGAGGCCGACGAACGTCGCATGGACATTCTTCGCGCGCACGATCTCGCCATCCGCTCAAAGGAATATGCCGCTGGCGCGATTTTCTTCTGCTACAACGATTACCGCACGCACGTCGGTGATCGTGGCATTGGCGCGCTCAAACAACGCGTCCATGGAGTCGTCGATGTGAACGGCGCTAAAAAGCAGTCCTATGAGCTTCTCCGTAGCGAATCCAGCCCCATCGAATCGCTCGTCCCGGAGCGTCACCTCGGCGCCTTCCAGGTAACGCTAAAGACGCGCGGCGACCTCCCCGCCTATACCCTTCGCGGGTACACCTTGCGCGGCACTTTCTACGGCCAGGGCAATATTCCGGTGCAGCTGAATGAGATGCCGATTCCTGAGTTGCCGCCCGCGAGTCTGGCAAGGCTCGAACTCAAGTTCACTTCGTTGGAGGCACCTATCTATGTCCGGTTTGATGTGCTCAGGCCCACGGGCTTCTCCGCGCATTCGTCGGAATGGAAACCATAGGCTCCTCCCTGTTGGTGTAGCAAGACGCAACTCATCTCAACGAGCAACAGGGGACGCATCACGAGCATCCAGAGAAGCATAACGGAAATGAACCTTCAACCCAGCATTCGCGACTTCGCAATTGTGTTCACACTCGCATCTTGGCCGCTGTGTGGTCCTCCGGCATTCGGGCAACATCCAGACACGGATGCTTTCGAGCTGCGTGGTAGCGTAATCAATGCCGCCACGGGCGAGCCGGTCAGCGGCGCGCTTGTGGAGATGCAAGCCCCCGTGAGCAAGGTGCAATTCTCCGGAACCAATGGGATGTTCGTATTCACCAATCTGCCGCGCGGTCAATATTTCGTGACCTCAAGAAAGCCCGGATTTTTCAACGAACAAGAACTCGGGCGTTCGAGTGTCCGGGTCAACTCCATGCGTGTCGTTCCTTCCGACGGAGAATTGCTTCTGAAGCTGACCCCGGAAGCAATCATTTACGGCGAATTAAAGAACGAGAATGGCGACCCGCTTGAAGGGGTCACCGTTCGAGCACAGCGCTGGCAGACGGTGGATGGCCGCAGAAGTTTTCAGAATATGCGCGATGCCGTGACTGACGATGAAGGAACTTTTCGCATCGCGGAACTAAAACCAGGACGCTACCGCTTGGCGTTTGTGGAAACGAATCGTGGAGGTTCTATCACTCTCTACAGGCTCTCCAGAAAAAGAAATGCGGATCAGGGCTACGGCTCGCAATTTTATCCTGGCGTTTCGGATCCGGAGTTAGCCACTACCATCGACCTCCGCGCTGGTTCACAACTACATATCACTCAGAGCTTGGGCCCGCAACGGCTGTATGAGGTCGTCGGAGTGGTGCGCGGGGTCGACCTGGAGAACGGATTCACGGTCATGCTGACGAACTCCGACGGAGACATTGTGCAGAAAAGCATGCGCCTTGATCCTAAAATGGGTGGCTTCCAAATCTCCGGCGTCCCGGAGGGAGCCTATATGCTCACAGCCACGGCGTTCGCGCGGAACGATGAAAGGACGAGAGAATTCAGGCGCCAGCAGACCGCCACCCAGTTGATCCACGTCAGTTCTGATGTTTCGGGCCTGGTTCTTCCGCTAGGGCGCGGAATCTCCCTCAGAGTTCAGGTCGATGGCGTAATCTCGCCCGTTAGCGCAGATAATACGCCACACGTCACTGTGCGGATGATCTCCAAAGAATTCCCTCAGAATTCCCTTGGAACCATGGCTCCGCCTCTAAAAAGCGAGCATAGGGCCCTAGCGACAATCGATGATATTCCCCCAGGGACCTACACGGTTGAAGCGTCGCCAAATCAACCGGGATACGTCGCCGCACTTCGATGCGGCAGCGTGGATTTGTTGCGCGAGGAACTGATGATCGCCTCCGGAGCATCGCTGCCGCCAATCGAGGTGACGCTGCGGAGCGACGGCGCGCAACTGAATGTCACGGTTGCGCATAACGGCAAGCCTGCCGCTGCTGGCGTGGTCATTTACTCGCCAGAGTATCCCAAGCGCTCTCTCCTGACACAAACCAACGAAACAGGTACGTTAGCGCTGGGCAGTATCGCCCCCGGCCGATATCAAGTAGCCGCGATGGACAGTGCTCAAGACCTGGAATTCCGCAATCCCGTGGCAATGGCAAAGGTTCTGGAGCATGCAACGGAAGTGACCCTGCAGCCCGGAGATCAAACGAGCGTACGTGTTGAGGTGCAGAATCTTCAGGAGCAGCAGCCATGAGGACACTGTGCCTCTGTCTCGGCCTGTGGTTTGCCGCGGTCGCGTCCTTTGCGGCGCAGCAAGCTGAGTCAGGGTACCGCATCAGCGGCGTTGTGATTGATGCGGTGACCCACACGCCGGTGGCCCACGCACAGGTAGCTATTTCTGTTGGCGCAGAGGAGACCAAAACCACATCGGGCGAAGATGGACGCTTTGTCTTCCAAGGCGTCGAGCCCGGAAAATATCCACTCTTCGCCAGTGCCCAAGGTTACATACGCGAGGGCTACAACCAACACGGCGCATTCCTGACGGCGATCGCTGTGGGACCCGCACTGGATTCTGAGCACGTCATTCTGCGCCTGCATCGCCAATCCGTACTTACCGGCAAGGTTACCGACGAGCACGGCGAACCCGTCCGTAGCGCGCAGGTCATGCTCTTCGGTAACGACAAGTCGAACGGCAGGCGCGGGATTTCCATCCGCGAACAGGTGCAGGCCAACGACCTGGGTGAGTACCGCTTCGCCCATCTGCACGCGGGAAAATACTATCTGGCTGTTCAAGCACAGCCCTGGTATGCATTCAACTATATGGGGGAATCGGGACAATCGAACTCTTCGTTCGTGGGCACACTTTGGAAACCGGATCCCGCTTTGGACGTCGTCTATCCCATCACCTTTTATCCTGGGGTTAAGGAAGCCGATGCAGCAGCGGAATTAAATCTGACTTCGGGCGACATGCAAGTGGCCAACATCCAACTGCAAGCCGTTCCAGCGGTCCATATACGGCTGACGAATTCGCCTGCCCATGCAGAAAGCGGGATCAGTATCCAGGCGAACCAAAAGCTATTTGGATCGTTGATCATGCCGGTCTCTAGTATATCCGCTCAGGTCGCACCCGGAGAATATGAAGTGGCGGGATTGCCGCCGGGAGATGTCACCTTAGTTGTCAACGCCGGCGGAAACAAGGAACAGCATTCTCGGACCATCAAGGCGAATGTGGTCGGAAGCGAAACACTGGACGCCGCCGAATCAGGAGCACTCGCAAACGTGTCAGGGCGCGTGATTCTCCCTGCTGGCGAGGCGATCTCAGGGCATGGGCGAGTGATGTTTTTCAGTGACGACGGTCAGAACGCTTCCGCCACCCTGCAGAAGGACGGCACATTTTCCTTCGCGTCATTGCAAGAAGGCACCTACAAGGTAATGGTCAATACTTCCGTGAACGACGAATACGTCAAAAGTATTTCCGCTACTGGCGCGAAAATCTCCGCGCGTGAAATTACAGTTGCCGGGGGCGATGTGCAAATAAGCATCACCATGGGCCGTGGACAAGGCGAAATCACAGGTGTGGCGAAGCTCGATGACAAACCGGCCGCCGGTATGATGGTTCTGCTCGTGCCAGCCTCAGGGCAGAATCTGGAGGAAGATTCCCGATTGGATCAGACCGACAGTGATGGGACCTTCACGCTCCCTGCAATCTCTCCCGGAAAATATTCGCTTGTCGCGATCGAGGACGGATGGGACCTTGAGTGGACCAATGCGGGAATCTTGAAGCCCTATCTCGGCAAAGCACAGTCTCTCCAAATTTCCGCCAACGACAAGCTAAAAGTGACCGTCGAGGTCCAGCGCAAGCTGCCATAAGCGAGATCGAAGGGAGCGCAGTCCGCGCAGTGAGAATCCCTCTTCCTACCTCAATCCATCCAGGTAATGAATCTCCGGCAATTTTCTCAATTGCGCCGCTGCTGACTCCGGAGTGATGTCGCGCTGCGGCATGGCCAGCATCTCGTATCCCACCATGAATTTCCTGATTGTCGCGGAGCGCAAAAGTGGCGGGTAAAAATGCGCGTGCAGGTGGAACTCCGGGTAATTATTTCCGTCCGTGGGCCGTTGGTGGAACCCCATGGTGTACGGGAAGGACGTCTTAAAGAGATTGTCATAGCGGATCGTGAGCTGCCGCAGAATCTCGGCTAGGCCATCGCGTTCCTGTTCTTTCAATTCCGTCAGGGCGGAAATGCGTCGGCGGCTGACCAGCAACGTCTCATAGGGCCACACTGCCCAGAAAGGCGCCACAACCACAAAATCTTCGTTGGCGCAGACGAGACGCTCCTTTTTCTCCAATTCCAGCCGCAGATACTCTTCCAGCAAACTTGAACTATGCTTCTGAAAATAACTTCCTTGCGCGGCTACTTCCTTGGCCAGCTCGTCGGGCACGCTCTCATTCGCCCAAATCTGGCCGTGCGGGTGCGGATTGCTGCAACCCATCATGGCGCCGCGATTTTCAAAAATCTGAACCGCGCGGACGTTGCGCTGTCCACCCAACTTTGAGAACTCATCGCACCAGGTATCGACAACCGCCCTTATTTCGTTCACCTTCATGCGTGCCAGCGTCACGTCATGCCGCGGCGAAAAACACACCACCCGGCATTGTCCCGATTCGCTCTGCGCCAACAACAGTTCCCTTTCCCGAAATTCTCCCGCCGGCGCATCGGGCCGAAGCGCCGCAAAATCATTGTCGAATACATAAGTGCCGTCGTATTGAGGATTCTTCGCCCCACCCGCTCGCGAATTTCCCGGGCAAAGGTAACAACTCGGATCGAATGGCAGGGACGCCTCCGCGGGCGCCGCCTCGATCTGCCCTTGCCAGGGACGTTCCGCGCGATGCGGAGAGACCAGCACCCATTCCTGCGTCAGCGGATTGAACCGCCGGTGTGGGTGCAGGTTGAGTTCAAACTCGCTCATCTCGTCCGGCTTTTCCTCCCCCCTAATTCCCGGCATACCCGTATGGGTAGTTCTTGTGCCACGTCCACGCGCTTTTCAGGATCGCGTCCAGTTCCGGGAATTTTGGTTTCCAGTTCAGCTCCCGGCGAATTTTTTCGGAGCTTGCGATCAGCACCGCGGGATCTCCTTCGCGGCGTGGTGATTCCACCACCGGAATCGAGCGCCCCGTCACGCGCCGCACTCCTTCGATGACTTCCCGCACGCTGAAACCCTGGCCATTTCCGAGGTTGTAAATCAGCCGTCCGGATCGCTCCAGCGCATTGAGGGCAAGCAGATGCGCCTCCGCCAGGTCGCTGACGTGAATGTAATCCCGCACGCAAGTGCCGTCCGGAGTGGGGTAATCCGTGCCGAACATTTCAATGTGGTCCTGTTGACCCAGCGCCACCTTCATTATCCGCGGGATGAGGTGCGACTCCGGCTGGTGCGCTTCCCCGCGATCGGGCGCGGCAGCCCCCGCCGCGTTGAAATAACGCAAACTCGCATAACGCAGTCCATGGATTCGGTGGAACCATTCCAGCATTCTTTCCACAAGCAGCTTCGATTCTCCGTACGCATTGGTGGGCTGCAGCGTATCTTCTTCCTGAATCGGTGTCCGTGCCGGGTTACCGAAAAGTGCGGCCGTTGACGAAAACACAAAGCGGCTCACACCCGCGGAAAGCATCGTCTCCAGCACTCCCAACGCATTCGCCGTGTTGTTGCGGAAAAACGTTTCCGGAAGCTTCATCGATTCGCCAACTTCGATGAATGCCGCAAAATGCAGCACTGCATCAAAATTATGAGCACGAAATAGCGCGGCGAGCTTTTCCTTGTCTGCCAGATCGCCCGTGACCAGTTCCGCGCCCTTGGGCACCGCCTCCCGGTGGCCTCGGCTCAAATTGTCGATGATGGTTACCTGATGCCCTGCTACCAACAGTTGCTCGGCAACCACGCTGCCGATGTATCCCGCGCCGCCGGTCACAAGAACTTTCATCGTCAGGAACCCGTGCTCCCTTTTTCTGGAATTGCGGGGCTCATTTTGCAATGGCTCATGCCAGCCGCTGCACCCCGTCCGCGGCGGTGCAAACATAGATCTCGGGCCGTCGCCCGGTCGCGAGCTTGTAACCTCGCGCCACTTTCGATTGGAATGCTTCCACCGAATCGCGCTTCACCAGGTTGACCGTGCATCCGCCGAATCCTCCCCCCGTCATCCGCGCACCGTATACTCCGTCGATCTTTCCGGCAAGTTCCACCATCACGTCCAATTCACTGCAGCTAACTTGAAAATCGTCGCGCAAACTCGAATGCGAATCCCGCATCAGTCGCCCAAACGTGGTCACGTCCCGCCGCGCAAGCGCTTCGGCCGCCAAACCTACACGCGTATTTTCCGTGATGATGTGGCGGCAGCGCTTGCGAATGGCTTCCGGCAAAGCCGAACCATGCCTCTCGAAATCCTCCAGCGAAACATCCCGCAGGGCTTTCACGACAGGCTTGCGCTCCGCAAAAAAATGCGCACCCGTTTCGCACTCTTTGCGCCTTTGATTGTATTCACCTCCGGCATGGCTGTGGTGCACCATGGTATTGCAAATCACCAGCCGCACCTCTTCCGGGACAGGTTGATGTCGATAGCCCAGCGAACGGCAATCGAGCAGCAATGCGTGATCCTTCCGTCCATGCACGGAAACGAATTGGTCCATGATCCCGCACCGGGCTCCCACAAATTCATTCTCGGCGCGTTGGCACAACCGAGCCATCTCCGCTCCCTCCATTTTTGCATCACTCATTTCAAGAAACGCCCGGCACACCGCCACTTCGAGCGATGCTGAGGAACTCAAGCCCGCCCCTTGCGGCACGTTTCCGTAAATCAACAGGTTCGCTCCTGGCAGCCGGGTTCCCTGTTCTATCAATTTGCGCGCGACGCCAACCGCATAATCGCTCCAGTGTTTTCGTGCCGCCGCGGGCAGTTGTTCCACATCGAATTCCACTTGCTCGGAGTAATTCTCCGAACGCAGGCTCAGACGCCGGTCGGCACGCGGTGCGATGGCCACGAGCGTATGAAATTGAATCGCCGCGGGCAGCACGAAGCCATCGTTGTAGTCGGTGTGTTCGCCAATCAAATTTACGCGGCCGGGCGCTTGCACCAGCAACGGCTGCGCACCATAAAGCTGGAAGAATTTTTCGGAGAGGTCGTGAGCGGGGTTGGTGATCTTTTGCGCGGGCACGGGGTTGGATGAAGGCCTCCGCGCTCAGTATAGCTGCTCTGTCAATTTTCCCAGTAGCCCAACTTATTTCGACAGCGTCTGCTGCACGCTGCTGCCCCGCCAGAATTGTTGTCCCTGTTCTGGCAGGGTGTAGATCGGGTCAAAGTATTCGTAGCGGCGAGTCAACGCTTCCGGATCATCCGCCTCAATGCCGGTGCGGTAATTTTTCGTCCAATAGGAAATGCCCAGTTGCCGGTCGTACTCCTTCACCTGATGCACCCAGCGCTTGCCGACAAACGGCACGTCGCAAATCATGCGCGGTGTGGCGAAGCCGGGCAGGTAACCCATGATGTCGTGCTGCAGCTTCTGCACTTCGTGAATCGCCAGGCGCCAGTGTTCGGCGTTGGGGATCATGTCGCACTGATAGAAGTAGTAGGGCATGATCTTGCCGTGATCGAGCAGCATGAAGCACAGTTCCAGCAACTCATTCACTGTTCCGTTCACGCCGCGCAGCAGCACGCCCTGATTGCGCACGTCGCGGTAGCCCATATCCAGCAGCGCCTGCACCGCGCGCCGCACCAGCGGAGTCACTTGCCGCGCGTTGTTTACATGCGTGTGCACCGCGATGTCCACGCCGCGTTCGCGCGCCTTCTTGGCCAGCCGCTCCAGCCCGGCCAGCACTTCGCTCTGCAAAAAGTGTTGTGGGATGCCGATCAAGCCCTTCGTGGCCAGTCGAATGTCCTTAATATTCGGAAGGTCCATCAGCTTGGAGCAAAAATCCTCCAGCGTCGCGATCGGCGTGTTGGCAATATCACCGCCGCTCACCACCACGTCGCGCACCGAAGGAGTCACGCGCAGGTAATCCAGCATCTGCTGGTAACGATCCTTCTGCGGCACCTGGAACTTCAGCTTCACCACCTGCGGCACGTCATTCCCCACTAGGTCCATGCGGGTGCAGTGGCCGCAGTATTGCGGGCAGGTCGACAGCAGTTCCGCCAGCACCTTCGTGGGGTAGCGGTGCGTCAATCCTTCCACCGCCCACATATCCGCTTCGTGCAGAGAGTCGCGGCTGGCCTTCGGATGGCTCGGCCATTCCGGGTGCCGGTCGTCAAAAGCCGGCAGCATGTAGCGGCGCACCGGGTCGTTCCACAAATCCTTCTCATCCATGGTGTTCAGCATGTGCGGCGGAACCAGGATGGACATGGTGGCGCGCTCTTTGATGTCCCGCTCCAGGCTGGCACGCAGCGTATCCGGCAGCAGCTCGCCAAACACCTCTTTCAACTCGCCCAGGTTCTTCACCGTGTGCCGCCGCTGCCACAGCGCGGTTTCCCATTCGTCCTTGCTGACATTTTTGTAGCCAGGCAAGCGCCGCCAATCCGGCTCCACAAACTCCCGCTTCAAGGGGTAGTGGAACGGCTGCTCCGAGGCGTGCACCTTCCCCGCAGGCTTCCACATCGGCCGCGCGGCCTTCGTTCCCGGCGTCCCAGCATTCGTGCCAGGCGCAATGATTTTCGATTCACTCATGAGCGTAACCCTGGTTTCGGGCATCGTTCGTTGTACAACGCGTTCGGACCGTGTAGTGGCCGGTCTTTCGCGCTTTTTGCGTCCCGGCGTCTTGTGCTGGGAAGACCGGCGCTTTTCTCTTCGGCGTGTGTACAACTAAGGATATCCGAGCCGCGACGTTTCCGCCACCCCGGGAGGAGAGTCGGTAGAGTCGACAGTTCACAGTTGACACTCCCGGTGTCCAATTAGATTCCCCGTCTAGGATGAACGCAAGCTCATTGCCGCTGGCTGCGCAAAAACGAATGAATATCCTGGATCAAGCTGCTGGTCCATCACCAGGATGTCATGAATATCGTTCAGGGCAGGCGGGCTGGGCTAACTTCTGGCGCTTACGGCGCTCCGGCCATGCTACACGCAACAGCAGTGGCAAGTGGCCGGTGGCGAGAGAAAGAAAACCCAAGATCCCACGTGCAAGGGCGGCCCGTGGAGCACCCGGCAGGAGAAACCCAAGAACCGACCTAAAGGTCGGCCACTACAAAGGCAGGGAGAGAGGCGAAGGAACGAGGCGCGGAGAGAATTTGTAGTGGCCAGCCTTTAGGCTGGTGCCGCGACTTTCCAAGGCGCGGTCCAATCCGAAGCCGCAGCGGAGTGTGTCATCCAATCGATGGTCTGAGAACCGGTGAAAGGATACTCCCGAGGAAAGGCGCAGAGGTGTTTGCGAACAGGGTTCCACCAGATGTAGCAGGCGACACTTTCGATGGAATCGGCAGGGCGGAGCACGTAATCGTAGTAGCTTTTCTCCCAGAGACGGTTGCGAGAGAATTTCCGCAATTCGAAGGCTGAATGCTGCTTGAAGAGGCGGATATATTCGCGAAGGTCGGAGTGCGCGTGGGCGCCCTCTGCCAGGAGGTGGAGGTGGTCCGGCATGAGGCAGAACGCATGTTTGCGGGCCGAGATAGTGGTTGGGAGGAAGGCGGGTATTGCGGCGGTGGTATGGCATACCAGTAGGTAATATATAACATAAATAATAAACGAAAGAAAAGGAACCAGCCTAAAGGCTGGCCACTACAAAGGCTCCCTTCGACACGCTCAGGCTGGACATGAGCGTCCCACCCCCTAAAGAGCAGGAAAAACCCAAGATCCGACGTGCAAGAGCGGTCCAATGAGGCACCCTGCCGGAGAAACCCAAGAACCGACCTGAAGGTCGGCCCCTACAAAGGCTTAGGAGAGGCGAGAAGAGGGGCTCTCAGCGGGGAACGCGGCCACGCCAGCGCAGCCAGGCGCACATGCAGCGATGCGCGAAATCCACGGGCTCACAATACATCAGCGGGCATCCTCCCACGATGCAGGGTATGCCGGCGCGCGCGCACTCCTGCGTTGCCGCCTCCGACACACTTCCTTGTCCAAAGGAGCGATGGAACCAGATGCGGCGAACGTTTCGGCCAGCGGCTTGGCGAACGACTTGCTCCGCGACGACGGGATGCGTGGCGATGACGACGCCATCCAGTTCACCAGGTATGCTGGCAAGGTCTGGATAGCACTTCGCGCTTTCGACTTCCGTAGCGTTCGGGTTGACGGGAAACACTTCGTAACCGGAGTTGCGCAGTTTGCAGTAGACCGCGTTCGCCGCGCTTCCTGGACCGCGAGAGACGCCAGCGACGGCGATGCGCTTTCCACGGAGAAAGTCGGCAATCAGCGCGGGCATTTGCGGCATCGGAGAATCCTCCGTGTGATTCAACCACAGCGGACGAATGACAGCAAGCACGGCGCGAAAAA
>JBAVHY010000086.1:0-32082 GCA_049686315.1 Candidatus Acidiferrum sp.
GCGCAAAGGCCGAGGACTCCGGCCGAGAGGCCAGCGGAAAAGGCCGAGGAAAAGGCTAGCGAGAAGCCAGCAGATAAATCGAAAGAGGAGAAAGGCAAGGACGAGAAGGCCAAGGACGAGAAAAAGCCTGAGGAAAAAATCGTCCAAACCAAACATTCCTTTCGTATAGGGGGGCAAGAGATCAAGTACACAGCGACGGCGGGCACGATTTTGCTAAAGCTTGAGGACGGGACACCGAAGGCGAGCGTGTTCTACATTGCGTATACGAAGGATGACGTCAGTGACCTGACCAAACGCCCGGTGACATTCACGTTTAACGGCGGGCCCGGTTCCGCGTCCATTTGGTTGCACCTGGGTGCGTTCGGCCCGCGGAGAGTAGAGATGGGAGACGCGGGAGCACTCCTTGGGCCGCCCTACAAGCTTGTGGACAATGAATTTTCACTGTTGGATGTCACCGACCTCGTTTTTATCGATCCGGTATCGACGGGCTACAGCCGCGCCGTGCCCGGCGAAGCCCCGAAACAATTCCACGGTGTCGAGGAAGATATTCAATCCGTGGGCGATTTCATCCGGCTGTATGCGACGCGCAATAAGCGCTGGACATCTCCCAAATTTCTGGCGGGAGAGAGCTATGGCACGACGCGGGCCGCAGGCCTTTCCGGGTATTTGCAGGGGCGCTATGGGATGTACTTGAACGGGATCATTCTGATTTCCTCGATTCTGAACTTCCAGACCGCCGAATTTGATCGCGGAAACGACTTGCCCTACATCCTGTACTTGCCGACCTACACCGCGATTGCCTGGTATCACAAAAAACTGCCGGCAGACTTGCAGGGCGATTTCCAGAAAGCCATCGGCGAGTCCCGCGCGTATGCGATCGGAGAATACACGGAGGTGCTCTCCGCGGGAGACAATTTCCCGGCCGCACGCCGAGCAGAGGTGGCGCAGAAACTCTCAAGGCTCACGGGGCTTTCCGCGGAGTACATTGAACGCAGCAACCTGCGCATTGAGATCATGCGATTCGATAAAGAATTGCTGCGCGGCGAGCGGAGAACCGTAGGGCGCCTGGATGGGCGTTTTACGGGCATCGACTTCGATGCGGCCGGTGCGGTGCCGGAATATGACCCAAGCCTTGCCGCCATTGTCGGCCCATATACCGCAACCTTGAGTGACTACGTCCGCGGCGACCTCAAGTTTGAGAGCGACTTGCCGTACGAGTTTCTTACCGCGCGTGTGCGGCCGTGGAACTACGAGCCGTATGAAAACCGATACGTGAATGTGGCCGAAACGCTGCGCAGTGCCATGACACAGAATCCGTTTTTGCATGTGTACGTTGCCAAGGGCTACTACGACCTGGCAACACCATTCTTCGCCGCGGAGTATACGTTCGATCACCTGGGACTCGATGTCTCCCTTCGAGGCCATTTGACGGGCGGATACTACGAGGCGGGGCACATGATGTATGTCCATAAGCCCTCTTTGGAGAAGTTGAAGCAGGAGCTCAAGGGGTTTCTGGGGGCGAGCATCGCTCCATGAAACGACTGCTGGCCATCATCGCGTGGGTCGCGGTTGGCGCCTTGGGCGCGATGGCCCTCGCGAAAATTGCATTGCACCGTGGTGAGCCCATCAACGCGACGTGGTTTGTGCTGGCGGCGGTGTGTTCCTACTTAGTGGCGTATCGCTTGTATTCCGCATTTATCGCGGCGAAATTGCTCGCGCTGGACAACACGCGGGCAACACCCTCAGAACGGCGCGATGATGGGCGCGACTTTGTGCCCACGAACAAGTGGGTTTTGTTTGGTCACCATTTTGCCGCGATTGCCGGCCCCGGCCCGCTCGTTGGACCCACGCTTGCGGCGCAATTCGGTTATCTTCCGGGGACACTGTGGCTGATTGCCGGCGCGGTGTTTGCCGGGTGCGTGCAGGATCTGGTGATTTTATTCTGTTCGATTCGCCGCGACGGGAAAACGCTGGGCGAAATGGCGCGGGTCGAGGTCAGCAAGCGCGGGGGAATTATTGCGCAGCTCGCGGTGCTGGCGATCATGATTATTTTGCTTGGCGTGGTTGCGTTGGTGGTGGTGAACGCACTGAAGAGCTCGCCATGGGCTACTTTCACGCTTGCCTCGACGATTCCGATTGCGCTGTTGCTGGGCGTCTATTTGCGATTCTTTCGCCCGGGCCGAGTACTGGAAGCGTCGGTGATCGGAGTTGGCTTGGTGTTGTTCGCGGTTGTTGCGGGGCAGTGGGTGGCGGATTCGACGGCATGGTCCAAGGCATTCACGCTGAGTGGTGTGGCGCTTGCGTTCATCATTATCGCGTACGGGTTCGCGGCCTCAGCTCTGCCCGTGTGGCTACTGCTAGCCCCGCGAGACTATTTGAGCGCGTTCATCAAGGCGGGCGCCATCTTCACGTTGGCTGCTGGTATCTTGCTGGTCCGGCCACACGTCCTGATGCCGCCATTGACCCGCTTTGTGGACGGCAACGGGCCGGTCTTCGCCGGGAAGATTTTTCCGTTTTGCTTCATCACCATTGCTTGTGGGGCGATCAGCGGATTTCACTCGCTGATTTCGAGCGGCACCACGCCGAAGATGATCCAGCGCGAGGCGCATGCGCGCTTCATTGGCTATGGCGCCATGCTGTTGGAGTCATTCGTTGGAGTGATGGCCATGGTGGCGGCGTGCGCGATGACGCCTGGAGTGTATTTCGCGATCAACAGCCCGGCCCAGATTGTCGGCGCCACGCCGGAAGCGGCGGCGCAAACGATCTCGAGTTGGGGATACCCACTGTCTGGGGCGACCATGACCGGCCTGGCACACGCAGTGGGCGAGCAGACATTGCTGAATCGTGCGGGTGGCGCGCCTTCGCTGGCCGTTGGAATGGCGCAAATTTTTTCCAGCACTATCGGAGGCGAGCGCCTGCTGAGCATCTGGTATCACTTCGCCATTATGTTTGAGGCGCTGTTTATTTTGACGGTGCTGGATGCAGGCACGCGGGTGGGCCGTTTCATGGTGCAAGAGCTTGCCGGGCGGGTGTGGAAGCCGCTCGGGCGCATGAACTGGTACCCGGGGATTTTGCTCTCGAGCGCGCTGATTGTGGGGGCTTGGGGATATTTTCTATATCAAGGAGTTGTCGATCCGTTGGGCGGAATCAATTCGCTGTGGCCCTTGTTTGGAATTTCCAACCAGTTGCTGGCGGCGGTGGCGCTGGTGGTGGCGACAACCATTTTGCTGAAGATGGGGCGGCTCAAATGGATTGGGGTGACGCTACTGCCGATGGCTTGGCTGGTGATTATCACCATGACCGCGAGCTACCAGAAAATCTTCAGCGTGAACCCACGCATCGGTTTCCTGGCATACGCCAACGGACTTGCGGCGCAAATTGCCGCCGGCAAGATACCAGCGGCGAAAATCGCGGAGACGCAGCGCGTGATTTTCAATCAGCGATTGGACGCGGGGGTGACGGCGGTTCTGGCGTGCATGATCCTGGTGCTGCTCGTCGAAGCAGTGATCCAATGGCACGCGATTCTTGGCCGGGGCAGGGAACCGGTGCTGCATGAAACGCCGTACGTGGCCACGCTGTGGGCGGAGGGCGACTGATGCGGCGCGCATGGAATGGCACGAAACGGGGCATGGGCCGCCTCTGGCAGGGGTTGCGCGAGTGGAGCGGCGACGCCGCTTACGAGAAGTACAGGAAATGCGCGATACGCCAGGGAGTGGAGCGCCCACTGTCACCTGAAGAATTTTATGTGGAACAACTGAACCGTAAGTACTCGCGGCCGAACCGCTGCTGCTGACTGCAGAAATACCCATTGATAGATAGGATTGAACGGGAGTACACTGCGGCGCATATTCGGCTGGGCCCCCAAATCACTTCAGGAGGAAATCATGCCAGCTCACAGACGAACGTTGACTGCTGTCTTGTTTGTGATCTCGGTCGGTTTGCTGATGATTGCGGGAACGAGAGGCTCCTCTTCGGCAGGGAAAAGCGATTTCGAGATTACGTCCACGTACATTGAAGCCTGCAGTTGCGACATGTTCTGTCCGTGCTATTTCAATACGCATTCCACCGGCCACGGACACGACCATTTCTGCCGAGCGAATCTAGTCTTCAAAGTCGACAAGGGACATTACAAGGATGTGAAACTGGATGGAGCGAAGGTATGGCTGTCGAACGACCTGGGATCCGACTGGAGCACCGGGAAGGATTCATGGGCTGTGGTGACCTACGATCCAAGCGTAACGCCCGCTCAGAAGGCGGCGTTGGACGACATTATCGCGCAGTTGTATCCGTTCAAGTGGACCTGGCTGAAGACGGATACCGCTCCGTTCTCATGGAACATTGATGCAAAGACCGGTGTAGCGACGGCGAAACGCGATGACGGCAAGGCCGAGGTCGTTCTGGAAAAGGTAAAGGGCGACAAGGCCGATGAAGAAATCGTGATGAAGAATCTCCATTACTGGAACGCGCAGACCAACGATGGTTTCCGCATGTGGAAATCGAAGACGGAACGGTACGAAGGGCACGACCAGGAGTTCAATTACAGCGGAACAAACGGGTTTTTGATTACAATACACTTTACAGGCACCGCCAAGTAGGCGGATGTCCGGCGATCTTCACCGTGGTCCGAAGGACGGCTGCGCTTATCCTTGGCGTGGCCGTTAAATAGGCAACAGTTCCCACGTAAAGTTTCCTGTGGGTTTACCGTGCTTCGTTGTGTACACGAAATCTGCGGGTTGCCTCATAGAAAAGGCGCCCGCCTCGGAAGGCGGCCGCTACACATCCTTGCCCGATGTGACAGCCTGGCAATCAAATAACCTTCAGAGGGTCTCTTCGTCTTCTTCGGGAGGCTTCAACGGTGTGACTCTGTGCGTCAGTTTGATGCCATGCTTCCGGACGCCGCTTAGAATGGCACGACGAATTTCCGAGGGAAGCTGCTCCGGCGCGAAAACACCTTCGAAATCACGGGAAAAATTCTTGATGAAAAGAGCAGCGACATGCGCCGTGGCATACGCCACCGGGGTGGCGAAGCGGCCCTGCCGGCGGATCTGATAAAGAGTGGGGAACAAAGCATCGCTGCGGATGAGCAGATGCTGGTCCTCTTTGGGACCGCGCTTCACCCCGCGGACCAGCACGGAAGCAGCAAAGCGTGCATTTTGGAGCACGCCTTGGCGAATGAGGGCGGCAATTTTACGCGGGGAAGAGGTCTGCGGAAAGCGAAGGCGTGGGAGGCCACGAGATTTGGAGAGCTTGCCCTGTTTGTGCCAGCGGCGCAGGCGATCGAACTCATTACCACCAATTTTCACGTCGAGATCCTGCATGGGAATGAATTTCGGGAGGGTGACGACTTCATCCTGCGCGGCGAGAACGACGTTGGCTGGGCCGATGGGATCCGGGAAACGAAATTTCTCCAGCTCCGAAAAGCGCTTGGCCAACTGGAATTTTTTGTGCCGATAGATTCGCGGCCGAGAGATGGCCTCGTCGAAGGAAACTTCGGGAGACCACTGGGAGATAGGGTCGTCGCTCTCCGTGCTTTCGTAGAGGCGAATCTGGACAGTGTGGACCTCGTCGAGCAGTTCCGCGGCGCGCTTTACGAGGAGGTTAGTGAGTCCAGGGGCCGCGCCGGTGTTGATCAGGGCGGCGCGATGTTTGGCCAGGAATTTTTTGGCGTAGCGAAATTGCTCGGGTTGGAATGGATTTCGCGTCAGGTGGGAACTGAGATCGAGATAATGAGCGCGCAACCGCAGCGCCGCGCGGAGTACGATTTCATTGAAGACCGAGGCGGAGGTATTGACGATGAGGTTGCAGCCGCGGGCGGCACGCACGATGCCATGAAGATTCCGCGCGTTGACAGTTATAACCGCAATAGTCGACCGCTTCCCCAGAAAGCGGCGTGCACGGACGGCGTCGCGGTCGCCACACCAGACCTTGTGGCCCTGTCGTTCAAGAAGTTGGGCAAGCAGGGAACCCGTCGCTCCGGCTCCCAAGATGAAGATTCGCATGCTGTCAGCAGACTTTAACACAGTCACCGCATCTAAAGAGGCTAGTAGAATCGCGCCGGAGCCGCAATTGCGCGGGGATTCGAACCAGCGTAAACTGAGGAGGTAAACTCCGATCCCGCCGGCCTACGAGAGAGACAGCTCAAGGCGGCGGGGCTAGACGGTTGAAGGAATGGCCGCCGAGGGTTTGGGTGGAAACGCCCAGGCCTCCCGTGCTTGGAAAGGAGCCATTAAGCCGGAAATCGATAGATTTTCGACTAAAGCCCGATTCCATGCGCGAATCGGGTTTTTCATTTTGGGTGGGCGATCATGAGCCTCTTCGACAAATTCGGCCGGCAGATCACCGACTTGCGCATTTCGGTGACCGACCGGTGCAATTTCCGGTGCGTCTATTGCCGCTCCGCCGACCCGGAGAATTACCGCGAGCACGACGAGATCCTGTCGTGGGCGGAACTGGAGCGGCTGGCGAACATTTTTGTTGGGCTGGGGATTCGCAAAGTGCGCATTACGGGCGGGGAGCCGTTGGTGCGCGACGGGGTGGAAGAGTTCATCACCTACCTGAAGGCCCTTGGTCTAGAGGATCTGTCCATGACCACCAACGGTCATCTGCTCGCCGAGCGCTGCGAACGATTGATCGCCGCGGGATTGCATCGCATCAACATCAGCCTGGATTCGCTGGACCCGATCAAATTTGAAAAGATCACGCGCACGCGCTCCTACGATACGGTGATGAGAGGGATCGAAGCAGCGCAGGCGACCCGGCTCGCTCCGGTGAAAGTGAACGCCGTGCTGGTGCGGGGGTTCAACGAAGACGAGGTGGAAGCTTTCGCGGCGTTTGCGCGGGAACGCGGATTGATCATGCGGTTCATCGAGTTCATGCCGCTCGATGCGGACCGGCACTGGTCACGGGAGTTGATGGTACCCGCCGGCGAAGTGTATGAGCGCATCCACTCACAGTGGCCGTTGGTGCAGATTCCCCACGACAAGAGTGAGACGGCAAGGAAGTACCGTTTTGCGGATGGAGCGCCCGGCGAGATTGGGCTGATAGCCCCCGTCACGCAGGCCTTCTGCGGGCACTGCTCGCGCATCCGGCTGACCGCCGACGGGAAGTTGCGAACTTGCCTGTTCAGCAAGGAAGATCGCGACCTGCGCACCCTGCTGCGGGCGAATGCTTCGGATAGGGAGATGGTGGCATGGGTGCGTGACGCGGTGAACGAAAAGGAAGAAGGGCACCGCATCAATGAGCCGGGGTTTGTACCCCCCTCCCGGACCATGGTCTTCATTGGCGGCTAGGCAAAAAGAGCTGTTGCAGGTTCCCGGTGTGGGGAATCGTTTTGCTAGCAAAGCGCACCAAAAGACGCCAGACTTCAGCTAATCAGAGATAGGGGCAAGAGGTAGCCAGAAGTACCGAAAACACTTTATGGGAAGCCTTACAACCATCTCCAGGAACTCGCTGGCGGGCGCGGTTCAGCCGAGCACGGTACGGGCCCCGGAAATTGAAAAGGGCGTGGGCTGCGATTTCGACTCCTACCTGCTAGTGCCGGACAATACGCTCGACGATCGCATCGCGGCTGCCAGGGCCAGGCTTGGCAAGGATGTGGTGATCCTGGGGCATCACTACCAGCGCGATGAGGTGGTGAAATTTTCCGATTTTCGCGGCGACTCGCTCAAGCTCTCGCAACAGGCCGCGGAGGCCGACGGCAAGTACATCGTTTTTTGCGGCGTTCATTTCATGGCAGAAAGCGCGGATATTCTCCGGCGCGAACACCAGGTGGTGGTGCTGCCGGACTTGAACGCGGGCTGCTCCATGGCGGATATGGCGGACATCGGGCAGGTGGAAGCCTGCTGGTGCGAGTTGGGCAGCGTTTTGGACACGGAGAGAATCGTGCCGGTCACGTACATGAACTCCACGGCGGCTATCAAATCGTTCACCGGAGAGCGCGGCGGAGCAGTGTGTACGAGTTCGAATGCAGCGGCGGTGATGAAGTGGGCGTTGGAACATGGCGAGAAGGTATTGTTCCTGCCGGATGAGCATTTGGGCCGCAACACCGGCTACCGGATGGGCATCGCGCTGGAAGAGATGGTCGTCTGGGATCCCTATGAGGAGATGGGCGGCAACAGCCCGGAAGCCCTGCGCAAGGCGAAAATTATTTTGTGGAAGGGCTATTGTTCCGTGCACCAGCGCTTCTTGCCGGAGCATGTGGAGAAGGTGCGTCGAGAACATCCCGGCGTTCGCGTGATCGCACATCCGGAATGCCGGTTTGAGGTTTGCCAGGCGGCCGACGAAATCGGCTCGACCGAAGGGATCATCAGAGCAATCAAAGCTTCGCCCGCGGGAACGGCGTGGGCGGTGGGGACAGAGATTCACCTGGTGAACCGGCTGAGCAAGGAATTGAAGGATCATGAAGTGATGTCACTCGATCCAAGCGTGTGCGTATGCACGACGATGTTCCGGATCACGCCGCAACACCTGCTGTGGGCGCTGGAGAATCTGGCCGCGGGAAAGATTGTGAATCAGATTTCCGTGGACGAGCGGACACGGCACCACGCAAAATTGGCGCTGAAC
Source organism: Candidatus Acidiferrum sp. (assembly GCA_049686315.1). Taxonomy (GTDB): domain Bacteria; phylum Acidobacteriota; class Terriglobia; order Acidiferrales; family UBA7541; genus Acidiferrum. The sequence continues at coordinate 8,563 of JBAVHY010000086.1, forward strand.
CGGATGTTGACTTTGCGCTGACGGCGGGTCTGCGGTGTGTTCAGAGTTTTGGACGGAGATTTCATGGCGGATCATGACGAAGACCAGGAAGAATTACCCGAACCACCGCAGAGGATTTTCACGCTGACGGAAGCGGAGCGCACGCGGCGTGAGCTGGAGCCGTTTTTGATCGAGGCGATTGGGGTGCGCAAACGACTTTCCGTGCTGGAGCAGGATTTAACTGCCGTCTCCACGCGCATCATGATGATGGGCGGCGTGCTGGTTGCTTATGCGAAGTTGGCCGAGAAGCGCATGGAGCACCAGAGCCTGGCCGAGGTGATGAAAACGAACCTGGAGAAAATTCTCGCCACCGGATGCGTGATAAAAGACTTGGATATCGGGCTGCTCGATTTTCCCGCCATCGTAAACAACGAAGAAGTCTATCTATGCTGGAAGCTAGGGGAAGACCGCATCCGCTACTACCACAGGCAGGACGAGGGTTATGCCGGCAGGAAGCCGCTTGATCCGCGCGATCTAGGGCCAGACAACAAGGTCCAATAACAACCCATTCTGATTTCGCCGGTGTGCCAGGAGACCGGCAGTCTTCTCTTTACGCCTGAACAGGAGCCGGGCACAAATGAGCGAAAATCGTTTAAAGGATTCCGCCAGCCCCTATCTGCGCTCGGCAGCACACCAGCCGATTTGCTGGCACGAGTGGGGAGAGGACGCATTTTCGCGAGCGAAGAGCGAGGATAAACCGGTCCTGCTGGATATTGGCGCGGTGTGGTGCCACTGGTGTCATGTGATTGACCGCGAGAGCTACGAAAATCCGGAAATCGCCAAGATCATCAACGAGCATTTTGTGCCTGTAAAAGTGGACCGCGACGAGCGCCCGGATGTGGACTCGCGCTATCAATCCGCCATCAGCGCTATCAGTGGGCAGGGCGGGTGGCCGCTCACGGGTTTCCTGCTGTCCGATGGCAAGCCGTTTTACGGCGGCACCTATTTCCCGCCGGAAGACGTGCAAGGGCGGCCGGGATTCCGGCGCGTACTACTGGCCGTGGCGGATGCCTACAAAAACAGGCGCGAAGAGTTATCGAAGACGGCGGACACGCTTGCCGAAGCCGTGGCCAAGGCGGAAATCTTCACGGGGGCGCGCTCGGAATTTGACCTTGGAGTCGTCGATGCGCAGATCAGCTCCATGACGCAACTTTTTGACGTGCGCCATGGTGGATTCGGAAGCTCCCCGAAGTTCCCGCATGCGTCCGCGGTGGATCTGCTATGGGAACGCTACCGGCAAACCGGCGAAAAGCACCTGCTGGCCATGGCGGAAACTACGCTGGAAAAGATGGCAAAGGGCGGCGTCTACGATCAATTGGCCGGCGGATTCCACCGCTATTCGGTGGACGAGAGATGGCTGGTACCGCACTTCGAAAAGATGAGCTACGACAACTCCGAATTGCTAAGGAATTATCTGCACGGCTGGCAGGTGACGAAGAATCCTTTTCTCCGGGAGACCGCGGAAGGCATCATCGGCTGGGTTAATGAAGTCCTTTCGGACCAGGTGAACGCAGGGTTTTATGCGAGCCAGGACGCGGATTACTCGCTGGAGGACGATGGCGACTACTTCACCTGGACGCTGAATGAACTGCGCGCCGTCTTGCCGCCGGAGGAAGCACGCATCATGGAATTGTACTTTGACGTCGAGTCACAGGGAGAGATGCATCACAATCCGGAGAAAAACGTGCTGTGGATCGCACGAGGTGCGGCCGAGACTGCAAAAACGCTGGGATTGCATGAAGGCAGCGTGTGCGTCAGCATAGCTTCCGCGAAGGAGAAGATGCTTGCGGCAAGGAAGCGGCGGCTCACCCCGTTTGTTGATCAAACCATGTACGTAAGTTGGAATGCGATGTTCGTGTCTGCTTACCTGGAGGCAGCGCGTGTCCTGCGGGGTGCGATAGGCGAGAATTGCAGGGATTTTGCGCTGAAGACATTGGACCGGATGCTGCGGGAAATGTGGAGCGCGGAACAGGGATTTGGGCACCGCATCGGCGGGCCGGCTTTGCGCGGTTCGTTGGATGATCAGGTGTTCGGCGTGATTGCGCTGTTGGATGGTTATGAAACGACGCTGGACGCAAGGTATTTCCGCGCGGCGCAGAAGACCATGGATTTGACCATTCAGAAATATGGAGACGTGGAAGGCGGCGGCTTCTACGACCGTGCCTCCGATGCCCCGGCGCTTGGCGGGCTGGAGGTCCGGCGAAAGCCATTCCAGGATTCGCCGACGCCGAGCGCGAATTCGGTGGGAGTGATGGCGCTCACGAGAATGCACGCCTACACGAACGATCAGAAATACTACGATTGGGCCAAGAAGACACTCGAAGCCTTTGCTGGAGTGGCGTCACAGTATGGACTGTTTGCAGCAACCTATGGACTTGCGGCGATACTCTTCACCGAGCATCCCACACAGGTGGTGATTACCGGCGCTACCGGCGACGGGGCGGCGGTGAAGCTGGAAGAGGCGGCGAACAGCGTTTTCCGCTTAGGCAAGGCGGTTCTGCGGGTTACAGCAGCCTCGTCACTGGAGTACTTGCCGGGGGCTTTATGGCAAACGCTACCTCATTTGCCCAAAGACAAGGCACAGGTGTTGGTCTGCACGGGAACTACCTGCCAACCTCCAACTGGCGATGCCGAGGAATTGCAGCGGATCTTGCAAAAGGGAATGGCGGGAACTGCGACGGGATAACCGGTCCATTCTTCGAGCATATCTCTCACTGAGGACACACGTTTCCGTGCGGTTCGCCATACTGAAGCGCGGAGCTGTTTCCGCGCTGGAGCATCTCAAAGTAAGATTCGAGCGAGTGTTTCAGTTGAGATCCTTCGGCCCAGCAAACGGCGCTGGGCCTCAGGTGACTCGTGTTGTTTGGGCGCAGTAAAACGGTTCACTTTTTCGGGCGGGATTCCGGTGGCACCATGCCATTTGCCCGGTAGTACACGACCAACTGTCCATAGTGTTCGCCGGAATGCTCGATTAGACCGTAGGCGAGGTCATAGAGGCGGTCGAGGTGAGGCGAACCGTCGTCGACAGCCTCAGTCAGACCCTTGTCGCCCTTCTTCTTGATCACCTCCGCGCCTTCCGCAACGCATTTCTTCACGAAGGCAACGACGTCAGCCTTGGATTTCAAATCGTCGCCCGCGTATGCGTCGGGGTAACGCGGCTTCTTACCCTGGGCGATGTCCGTGAAGTAGTACATAGAGCCAGTGGCGTGGACAAGATTGGCCTTGAAGGTCCGGGATTCGGGGGCGGGCTTGTAGCCGTACTTGTCCTCGGGAAAATCCTCTGCCATAGCAATGAGCTTGCGTCCAATGTCGTTCCACTGCTCCAAAACCGCTTCCGAGGGTGTTGGCGCAGGCTTTGGCGGGGCTTTTTTGGCTTCCTGGGCCAGAACCGGGAGCGCGCCACAAACAGCGGCCAACAGCACGGCCACGAACAGCGTCCATTTCTTCATCTTTCTCTCCTTTAGCTAGCCCTCTTGGCGGAGGGCCTTATGATCATACGAACGACCCTGGAGGTTGTTTCGGGTGAACCAGGGACAGAACCACGAAGCACGACGCCCGCCATCATACGCCAGGAGGTGGATAAAGGTGTGGCCGAAAGGCGGGACGTGGCTGGTTTACTTGTCCGAACCTACCCAAAATGGGAACAGTTGGCATGGGTTAGGCGTGATATCCTTACGAAATAAGGCTGAGGGGGTCTGCCAATTGAGCTGGAGTTGGATGTTAGTGCGAGGTACGCTGGCGCTTGCAGGGCTTAGCTTGCTGTACCTGTCGCAGCGGTTCTGGTACCGGTCCCTGTGGCGCGTCACCTCGAATTGGGGGCGCGTATGGTTGCGCACGGGCGTGCGCCTTCTTTATTTGGCCGGCCTGGTCCTTTTCATTTTCACCCTCACGGACACCTTGCGGCAGGACCGCGGCCGCATTCTACCTGCCCACTCCGGTTTTGCGACCCTTGTCGGACTATGGTTTGTCAGCGCCTCATTGGGCTACTTGTGTGTAAAAGTGGTCCACAGCATTGAGTGGGCCTGGCATCGGACGCACAGGCCTTCCCCGAGTGAACTGCCAAAGCCTATTGCCCGGCCCGCGACCTTTGAAGATTTTGTGCCGGATCCCTCGCGCCGCACCTTTTTCCGGACTGCGAGTGTCGTGGCCGGCGCCGCACCATTTCTCGGCGTGATGTATGGATACGCCGCGGAACGCTTGCATTATCAAGTCTGTCGCGTGGAAATCCCGCTTTCCAATCTGCCTGTGCAACTCGACGGCATGAAGATTGTGCAGATTTCGGATATCCACATGGGCAGCTACATGACGCGCGAATCGGTGCGCCGCGCGGTAGACATGGCCAATGACATCGGCGCCGATCTAGCCGTGGTTACTGGCGACCTGATCACTGGAGTGCACGACCCCATAGCCGAATGCGTTGCGGAGATTAGCCACTTGCGCGCGCCACTGGGAGTTTACGGCTGCAACGGCAATCATGAGATTTATGCGCGCGCGGAGGACCGGGCCGAGCGATTGTACCAACAAGCCGGGATGAAGATGCTGCGCCGGGAAAACGCCGTTCTCCGGTTTCGGGGCGCGGAACTGAATCTGATCGGCGTGGATTATCAGCGCGAGCGCATGCCCAGCGGACGCAAGACGCAGATGCTTACAAATGTGGAACCCCTGATTCGCCGCGACATACCGAACATCCTGCTGTCGCACAATCCGAATTCGTTCAACCGGGCCGCGGAACTGGGAATCGAGCTCTCGCTTGCCGGTCACACCCATGGCGGCCAGGTGCAGGTGGAAATCCTGGACGTGAGTTTATCCCCGGCGCGGTTCATCACCGATTACGTTGCCGGGTTGTATCACCGGCCCTTGCTCATGCCGGACCAGCCGAGGCGCATGGGTGAGACCATCAAGCTCATGCCCAACGCGCCAAAGGGGCTCGCGGCGCTGTACGTGAACCGCGGAATCGGCACGGTCGGAGCACCGGTGAGGCTCGGCGCGCCTCCGGAAATTACGCATATCGTGCTTCGCCGAGCGTAAGACGAGGTCTTTCTTTTCCACCCTCGATTGTTCTTCTGCTATTTGTCCGTTGTCCTTTTTTGCGCCGATACTAAAGGGAATTCTCACACACCGAAAAATGGTCCACTGTTCAGATTGGACCTGGAATCAGAGGTCGCCGTAAACCGCACGGCCTTCAGGATGAAACTGGGTTGCCGAGGCCGAAAGGGACAAAATTGCATGTGGTGAGAAAAGCGGGCTAAAATCCGCGCAACGAATCCATGAACATCAAAGAGACGAATTACTGGCAGGAGACTGTGCGCGACCGCGCTCAGGGCACAAGCGAGCCATTGCCGGAGAGCGTAGATGTGGCCGTCGTGGGGGCCGGCTATTGCGGGCTATCGGCTGCGCATGTGCTTGCAAAGCGCGGCGTGGGTGTGGCGGTGCTGGAAGCAGAGACGGCAGGCTGGGGAGCAAGCTGTCGCAACGGGGGCATGGTGCTCACCGGAATGAAGCTGCCGGTACCCACGCTGATCGCGCGCTATGGGCGTGAGCTGGTGCAGCGGATGTACACGGTTTCACTCGAATCGATTGACCTGGTCGAACAGATCGTGAAGGAAGAGGGAATCGATTGCGCCTTTTCGCGCTGCGGGCACCTTGAGGTGGCGTGTAAGCAGACCCATTTTTCCGCTTATGCGGAAGCAGCGGCGCGGATCCAACGGGAGTTCAATCACGAATTGCGCATCATTTCGAAGGGCGAACTCCGTGGTGAAATCGGTTCCGATATTTATTACGGCGGGCTGGTTGATGAAACCAGCGCGGGTGTGAATCCCGCGCAGTACGTGAACGGATTGGCGAAGGCGATGCAACGCGCCGGTGCTGGTTTGTACGAGCACACGCGGGTCGTCGCCGTGAAACCCAAGATTACGAATGGGAATCGCCGATTTCGAGTTTCCACTTCGCGCGGATCACTCTGGGCCAGGGAAGTACTGCTTGCCAGCGGCGCGTATACCACGTCCGCAACGCCCACGCTGCTCAAGAAGGTGATTCCCATTGGTTCGTACATCATTGCGACGGAGGTCTTACCTACTGACCTGGCGCGCGAACTGAGTCCGCGCAACCGCATGATTTACGATTCCAAGCACTTTTTGTATTACTACCGGCTGACTCCGGACAATCGGATGCTGTTTGGCGGACGGGCTGCGTTCTTTCCGGAGTCAGAAAGCACGGTGCGAGAGAGCGCGGAACTCCTGCGCCAGGGCATGATTGGCGTGTACCCCAAGTTGCGCAGCGCCAAAGTGGAGTTTGCCTGGGGCGGCACGCTCGATTTCACGTTCGACGTGATGCCCCATTGCGGCAAGATCGACGGAATGTATTTCGCGTTGGGATTCGCTGGGCACGGCGTGGCGGCCGCCACCTGGATGGGGGTAAAAGTCGCGGGCGTGATTTGCGGCGATGGGGATGACAATCCATTTTCAAGGATTTCGTTTCCGGGGGCGCCGATTGGACTGCGCAGCGGCAACACCTGGGCGCTGCCTTTGGCAGGAATGTACTACCGCGTATTGGACTGGCTCACTTAGGGGAGATTTGCGGGGAGTTCGTCGGGGCGCAGCACCGCTGGGCCACAGGTCCGCACGAACATCTGGACATGCTCGCTCTGCCTCTTGCATATCCGCGAGAACTACGGTCTTCGCCAAGCTGGGGGCCCGCAGTGCTGGACCCCTACGATGAATTGCCATGAGCAGCTTTTTTCTTGAGCGGACGTCATTATCGAGTTGAACTCTGGACGGCTGCTTTGAGCTTCGGAAAAAGAAAATACGCGACGACGCCTAACACTACAGGCACGGGTCCCCACTTCAACGCGAATTTATCGCTGCCGATTAAAGCGACCACGCTCATCAGGATGGGCGCGATTACGACGTAGGCGAGGCCGGAGTTTCCCAAGGGGATACGGAAAGGGCGTTTCGTTTGGGGTTGGAGGCGGCGCAGGCGCCACGCGGCTAGAACGGTCTGCATTGTCACCAGGATACGGAGCCAGACGTACACGGTCAGCAATTGCGCTATGGTGTGAAACGAGAGCAACGCATAGATGGCCGAGGAAATCAGGATGGCGACCCAGGGTGTTCCGAATCTAGGGTGTTTGGCGGCAAAGATTGGGGGGAGATAGCCATCCTCGGACATCGAGGACGGCATCCGCGTGCTGGTAAGCACGGTGGCATTCAATAGCGAAACATTGCACAGCATCGCGGCCACGGTCATCAGGAATCCCAGCCACCGCCCGCCGATCAGTTCCGCCGCAGTCGAGAGGTAAGCAGTATTCCACTCCTGCCAATTTCCCAAAGCTGCCAAGGAAAATAGCGCGGGAAGAAAATACGCCGCAATCGACAACGGCACTACAATCGCCAGTGCCCAAGGATAACTTCGCTGGGGGTTTTCAACTTCTTCCGCCACGCTGGAGCATTGTTCATAACCGGAATACAGCCATAGGCCGAGAGCGAGTCCCACGCCGAAGACCTGGAAAGGCGGGACGTGTGGCGGAATCAGGGGGTGGAAGGGGTTGTAGTGCCACTTCGCGGCAGCGAGGCCGCAGAGCAGGAGCACCGGAATGAGCACAGAAAATTCCAGGATCGTTGTGACCAGGCCGACCGCTTGAATGCCACGAATGTTGATGTACGCGAGCAAGGAAACCAGCGCAAGTGAGACGAGGTAATGCTTCCATCCAGCCAGCGAAGGGAAAAAGTTGGCCAGGTAATCGGCAAACAGCACCGCATAACTGGCTCCCAAGAGCCACGAAGAGCTCCAATTCCACCAGCCCGCCAGGAAGCCCCAGAAGTCGCCGTAGCTTGCGCGCACCCAACGATAGAACCCGCCTTCCACGGGAAAGGCAGTAGTTAATTCCGCCGCAACCAGGGATACCGGAATGGACCAGAAAAACGGAATCACGAGCAGATAGAACAGCGTCATTCCCGGCCCGCTGGTGGTGACCATCTCCTCCATGCCGAAGGGTCCGCCGGTGGTGTAGGCGAACATGACGAACACGAAGTAGAGCAGGCCCGCTTTTTTCACCGCGGCTTTTGTTTGGCTCACTTGTGTTCCTGCACTGCGTTTCTGACCGTCAAGAGTGCGGATGTTATCCTACTTTCCGATAGCGCGCTGGACTTCCGGTGTGGGCTTGGGCCAAACTCGGCGCGCTGCGGCAAAATGGAAGCCAAATGAACCTTCTTGTCATGGGAGTGACGGGCTCGGGGAAGAGCACGGTTGGGCTTTTATTGGCCGAACGGCTTGGGTGGGTTTACCTTGAAGCCGACAATTATCATTCCGCGGCAAACAAGGAAAAGATGCGCCGGGGAATTCCACTCAGGGAAGCCGACAGGGTCCCTTGGCTGGAGGCAATACACGCGGAACTTCGGACTCAAGATGTAGCCGGGAAGAATGTAGTGCTAGCCTGTTCCGCGCTCAGAGAGGAGTACCGGCGGAGGCTGACATCGGGCCTGGCGGTGAAACTAGTCTATTTGCGTGGTTCAAAGGAATTAATTGCGGAGCGGCTTCGCCACCGGAGCGGGCATTTTGCGGGAGAGGCGATTCTGGAGGATCAATTTGCAGTGTTGGAAGAGCCTCGGAATGCTCTCGTGGTGGACATCACGGAAACGCCGGAGAAGCTCGTCGAAGAAATCCTTCGGAAGATCAAGATAAACCCTTAGCAGGCCTGAGGTACGCAAGCGTCTGCCAAAATGGCGGCTTGCGCGACCGACCAGTTCAGGAAATAATCTCTCCCTGAACCGATCAGGGGAGAATCCGTGAGAACACCATTTCGAGCGATTTTGTTTGGCGGCGTTGTGCTGGCGGGTGTGTTGCTGACGCCGCTGAAATCACGCGTGACCGCGGACGACGTGCCGTTGTACGGATATTCCGCCGAATCCTCGCGCGTGGAACGCCAGTGGGAAGAGAAGATGCGCGCGATTCCCGATCCAAAGTACTTGCGCGCGTACATGAAGCGGCTTTCGGCGCGCCCTCACAACGTGGGTTCTCCGTACGATAAGGACAATGCGGAGTGGCTGCTCGCCAAATTCAAGGAGTTCGGGCTGGACGCTCAGATTGAGACGTTTTCGGTGCTGTATCCCACGCCCAAAGAGCGGCTCGTCGAACTTGTGGACGGTGGCCCGCATTTCGCGGCAAAGCTGCAGGAGCCGGCTTTGCCGGAAGACCCCACTTCGAATCAGACGGCGGAACAGTTGCCGACGTACAACGCTTATTCCATCGATGGCGATGTGACCGCGCCGCTGGTCTACGTGAATTACGGCTTGCCGGAAGACTATGAAGTGCTGGAGCGCCGGGGCATTTCCGTAAAGGGCGCGATCGTGCTTGCGCGCTATGGCCACTCGTGGAGGGGGATCAAACCGCTGGTGGGAGGCGAACACGGCGCGGTGGGTTGCATCATCTATTCCGATCCCCGCGATGATGGCTACGCCGGGGGAGATACTTTTCCGAAGGGACCCTGGAGGCCAAGAGACGGCGTGCAGCGCGGCAGCGTGCAAGACAGCTCCGTGTTCATGGGCGACCCGCTGACGCCGGGAATTGGGGCCACCGCGGATGCCAAGCGCGTGCCGCTCAAGGAAGCGCAAACGCTAACCAAAATTCCGGTGTTGCCGATTTCCTATGCTGACGCGCAGCCACTCCTTGCTGCCCTCGCAGGACCAGTCGCGCCGCGCGATTGGCGCGGGGGACTTCCAATCACCTACCGGATCGGGCCGGGCCCAGCCAAGGTGCATTTGAGAGTTTTCTCGAACTGGGACATGAAGCCGCTGTATGACGTGATCGCGAAGATCCCCGGCGCCACGAATCCCGACGAGTGGGTAATTCGAGGAAATCACCACGACGCATGGGTGAATGGAGCGGAGGATCCGATATCGGGGATGGTGACGGTGCTGGAGGAAGCGCGGTCGATGGGCGAACTTCTGAAGCAGGGATGGAAGCCAAAGCGCACGATTATCTATTGTGCGTGGGATGGCGAAGAGCCAGGGCTGCTGGGCTCAACAGAATGGGTGGAAACGCATGTCGAGGAGCTGCGCAAATACGCGGTGATTTACATCAATTCGGACAGCAACAGCCGGGGCTATTTGGAGCTCGAGGGTTCGCACACGCTCGAACACTTCGTTAATGATGTGGCTCGCGACATTCAGGATCCGGAGACCAAGCTCACGGCCTGGAAACGCGCGCAGTTGAAAGAACTTGCGGATGCGGCGACGCCCGAGGAGCGCACGGAACTGCGCAACCGCCACGATATTCGGCTGGACATGCTGGGCGGGGGGTCCGATCACGCCCCGTTCATCAATTTTGCGGGTGTCGCTTCGTTGGGCATCGGCTACGGCGGAGAGGATCATGGCGGGATCTACCACTCGATTTACGACGATTTCTACTGGTACACGCATTTCAGCGACCATGATTTCGTGTACAGCCGCGCTCTTAGCCAGACCGGTGGGACGGCCGTTATGCGCATGGCGGACGCGGACCTTTTGCCGTTCCAGTTCACGGACTTTGCCGATGACGTGAAAATGTATGTTCGCGAGGTGGAGAAATTTGCAAATCATCAGCGGGAGGAAATCCAGGAGAAAAATCTGAAAATTCAGGAGGGACTTTTCGAGGGCACCGCCGATCCGCTGGAAACCTGGGTGACGCCGAAGAAGGAAGAGGTCCCGCCGCACCTGAATTTTGCCCCGCTCGACAACGCCGTGGAAGCCCTGACGCGCAGTTCCGCTGAATATCAAAAGGCGTTCGATCGCTTGAGTGCGAATGGGGGAGCCGCGCTGGTTGGTGCTTCCCTGAAAGAGGTGAACGAGTTGCTCATTCAAAGTGAGCGAAAGTTGACCACGCCCGAAGGCTTACCAGGGCGCTTCTGGTACAAACACGAGCTGTACGCGCCGGGAACCTATACGGGCTACGCGGCCAAGGCCATCCCGGCGGTGCGGGAAAATCTGGAACAGAAGAAATGGAGTGAAGCGGAACAATCCGCGGCCCGCGTGGCACGCGTGCTGGAGAACGAAGCGGCGCTGATCAGTTCCGCGGCCGCAAAATTGTCCGCAGTCGCGAAGTAGATCTGTACAATGATGCGGATTAGCCTGAAACAATGGGCTTTCCTTATCGTGCGCAATCGGCGATGAGCCATAATTCCGAGCGCGGGAGAGACGGCGATTCCTTCCTATAACCTGGCACTGGTAGGATTTGGCGAAGTCGGCCGCGCGCTATTGCGCCAGCTGATCTCGAAAGAGACGGAACTGCGCCGGAAATACGACGTGCGCTGGCGGCTGACCGGCGTGGCTTCGCGGCGCATTGGCTGGATTGCGGATCCGGACGGCCTGAACCCCTTGACCGCACTGGCAGGGCGCTTTCCGAATGAGCAGCCGATCTCCCGGAATGTCCGGGAGTGGCTGGAGCGCGGGAAAGTCGACGTCTTGTTCGAAGTCACTTCCTTGAATGCACCTACGGGGCAACCGGCGATGGAGCATTTGGTTGCAGCCCTGGAATCGGGGGCGCATGCCATAACGGCGAACAAAGGACCGGTGGTGCATGGCTACCGGGAATTGACGGCGCTGGCGAAGGAAAAGAAGCGACAGTTTCTGTTTGAATCTACGGTGATGGATGGCGTGCCGATCTTCTCTTTGTTTCCCCGCGGACTCCCCGCCACGGAGCTACGCGGTTTTTCCGGCGTACTGAATTCCACAAGCAACGTGGTCCTGACGGAAGTAGAGAAGGGCCGGTCGTTTGACGAAGCGGTCAAGCGCGCCCAGGTTTTGGGCATTGCGGAGACCGATCCGACACAGGATTTGGACGGGTGGGACTCCGCTGTAAAAGTGGCGGCGATTGTGACGGTGCTGATGGGCGTGCCGACGCACATTGACCAGGTGCAGCGCACGGGGATTCGCGAGCTGAGTGAAGAGAAAATTCGCTCTGTGAGGGCTGCCGGTATGCGCTATAAGCTCGTAAGCCGCGCGGAGCGGCGCGGTGACGGAGTGGATTGCCGGGTTGCGCCGGAACTGTTGCTGCTCTCGGACCCAATGGCGGGATTGGAAGGCACAAGTTCGGCGATTCGGTTTGATTTGGATGTTTTCGGGCTGTCCCTGGTGGAGCACAATCCCGGGGTGGACGCGACCGCGTATGGGCTACTCGCGGACTTTCTTCGCGCGGTGCAGGTCTGAGTGGCGAGAACGATTCAACCAGCACGTATGCCGTTGGGGACGGGGCGCTCTGGCATCGCGAGTGCCGGCTGAATGCCATCGGCATAGCCGAGGTCGAAAAGCATACCTTCGGAAAGTTCTCCGGCCATCCGGCGCGGTTCGAGGTTTACAACGAACAACGCTTGTTTGCCCTCGATTTCGCGCGGATTTTCGCGTTCTTTGCGGATGCCCGCGAGGATGGTGCGGGAATGGTCGCCAAAATTCACGATCAGGCGCATCAGCTTTTCCGAGCGCGGCACTTCTTCGACACGTTCGATGGTTCCCACGCGAATATCCAAGGCCTCGAAGGTGCTGAAAGCCACAACGGGTTTTAAGGCTGCTGGAGTGAACTCGTTCATCGCTCACCTCTTGTAGTTGGAGGCATAGTCGGGCGTGGGAATCGCGGGGTCGCAGCGCTCGTCGCGAAGCGGTGGGTCGGCCACGAACCGGAGTGGGATGACGCCGGCCCAAACGGGCAACGCGTAGTCTTCGGCATCATCTTCCACCGGGCCGGTGCGAACCTTCGCGGAAACTTCCGTCAGGGGAAGTTTCAAGATGCTGGTTGCCTTCAATTCTCTCTCATTGGGTTGGCGCGCATCGTTCCACCGGCCAGGAATCAATTTTTCCGTGAGGGCCTGCAGGGCGCGGAATTTCTCGGCAGGATCATCGATCAGCGTGGCCTGGCCGAGAGCCACCACGGAGCGGTAGTTCATGGAATGATTGAAGACCGAACGGGCAAGCACGAGGCCGTCGGCAAGCGTGACGGTAATACAAACCGGCAGGCCTGCGCTGAGGCTGCGGAGCATGCGGCTAGCCGCGGAGCCGTGAAAGTAGATGGCGTCGCCGACTCGGGCATACATGGTGGGAATCACGAAGGGCTGGCCGTCATTGGTGAAACCCATGTGGCACACGAAGGCTTCGTCGAGGATTCTGTAAATCGCCTGGCGATCGTAAACCGCGCGATGGGATTCGCGCACCAGGCGCGTGCGATCGCTTACAGGAAACGTGTCCGACATGGAGGACCTCAAAGATGAAACACGGCGCTGAGTTGATAGCCGGCGCCATCGCGGCATGAGTGGGGAACGACAGTGTCATGCTAACACGGCGCGGCTTCTCTGTGAGAAACTGGTCGGGCATATACAAATTGGATTTGTGAGAGAGCAGGGACCATGAGCACAGCCGGACTTGATCGAAGTGCGGTGAACACACTGGACATTGGCTGGGTGCGTTCGCAGTTCCCTTCGTTGCAGACAAAAGTGAACGGGCAGACCGCGGCATTTTTGGACGGACCGGCGGGCACGCAGGTGCCGACGAAGGTGATGCACGCGATCCAGAGCTACCTGATGAACGGCAACGCCAACACTTGCGGCGCGTTCCTGACCAGCCGGCGGACGGACGAGATGATCGCGGGGACGCGCGTTGCGATGGCGGACTTTTTTCATTGCGCCCCGGAAGAAGTGGTCTTCGGCCAGAACATGACCACGATTACGTTTTCGATGGCGCGAGCGATTGGGCGCGCGTTGAATGCGGGCGACGAAATTGTGCTCACTAGATTGGACCATGACGCCAACTTCTCGCCTTGGAAAGCTTTGGAAGAGAAAGGCGTGGTCATACGGCAGGTGGATATTCGCGAAGAGGATTGCACGCTAGACTTGGAAGATCTGAAGAGCAAGCTGAACGAGAAAACCAAGCTGGTTGCTGCAGGTTATGCGTCGAACGCGGTCGGGACCATCAATCCGGTGGCGGAAATCACGCGTTTGGCGCACGCTGTGGGAGCGTTGGTGTATATCGACGCGGTGCACTACGCGCCTCATGGCTTGATCGATGTGAAGGAACTGGATTGCGATTTTCTGGTGTGCTCGCCATATAAGTTTTTCGGGCCGCACATGGGCGCGCTCTACGGGAAGAGCCAGCACTTGCGGAGTTTCCGGCCCTATAAGGTTCGGCCATGCACGGACCAGATACCGGATCGGTGGGAAACCGGGACGCAAGTGCACGAGCTGATTGCCGGAATTGGCGCGGCGGTGGAGTACCTGGCCGAGCTGGGGCGGCGTTGTGAGCCGTCTGCCGCGACACGCCGAGAGGCGCTTGCGGCGGCGTATCGTGCAACCGTGGCGCATGAGCGGCGGCTGATCTCGCGTTTGGTTGAGGGATTGCAGGTGATTCCGGGTGCGTGCATTTATGGGATTACCGGTCCGAAGCGCTATGGGGAACGTTGTTCGACGCTTTCGCTGCGCCTTGGCGCGCATAATCCCACAACGATTGCCGCGTTTCTGGGCGAGCGCGGGATCTTCACCTGGGACGGGAATTATTACGCGCTGAACCTGAGCGAGCGCCTGGGCGTGGAATCGCAAGGTGGGATGCTGCGCATCGGCCTGGTGCACTACAACACTATGGAAGAAGTAGAGCGCCTGCTGACCGCGCTGCGAGAATTTGCCGCGAAGTAATTTATGCGGATTTACCTGACGAACGCGGCTTCGCCATCCCCCGCAATCATTTCTTGAAAGAGAGCTAACAACAAAGGGAGCCATGGGAAAACGACCGAAACCAATTGTGCTTACGGTGTTGGATGGATGGGGGTACCGCGCGGAAACGAAGGGAAACGCGATTGCTCTGGCGCGCAAGCCTACGTACGACGAATTGCTGCGGAAATTCCCGAACGCGCTGATTCAGACTTCCGGGCCCTCGGTGGGATTGCCGCAAGGGCAGATGGGGAATAGCGAAGTGGGGCACATGAATATCGGGGCGGGGCGCATCGTGCACATGGACATAACCCGCATCGATCTGCTGATCGCCAATAAGCAACTGGAGCAGGTGGCGTTGTTCCAGCAGGCCATGGAACGCGGGCGGCAGCGGCAACTGCACTTCATAGGGTTATTGAGTGATGGCGGCGTCCACTCGCACATGAATCATCTTTTTGCGCTGTTGGAGATGGCCAAACAGGAGAGAGTGGAAAGGGTTTTTGTGCACTGCTTCATGGACGGCCGCGACACGCCGCCGAACAGCGGGCGCGACTACGTGCGGCAATTGCAGCAGAAGATGCGCGAACTGGGTGTCGGGGAGATCGCCACGGTCGTGGGGCGCTATTACGCAATGGACCGCGACAACCGCTGGGAGCGCGTGGAACTTGCTTACCGCGCGCTGGTGCACGGCGAAGCGGAAACGCGAAGCAACGACCCAGTTGCTGCGTTGGAAGCAAGCTACGAGCAGGGCGTCACCGATGAATTCGTGAAGCCCGTGGTGATTACACGCGGAAGCGGGCCAGCCGCGGCACCCGTCGGCCTGATCCGCGACGATGACGCGGTGATCTTCTTCAATTTCCGTGCCGACCGCGCGCGGCAGATGACGTTTGCACTGGAGGCACCGGATTTCGATAAATTCTCCGACCCGAAGCGCCCGAAGAATCTTTTCTTTGTGGCGATGACGAAGTACGACAAGAAATGGGCGTGGTTGAAGTGCGTCATTCTGCCAGAAAAGCTGGGGCATATATTGGCGCAAGTGTTTCAGGAACTGCAGTACAAGAATCTGCGTTGCGCGGAGACGGAAAAATACGCGCACGTCACCTATTTCTTCAATGGTGGCGTGGAAAAGCCGTTCGGCGGCGAGGAGCGCATCCTGGTGCCGTCACCGAAGGTGGCGACCTACGACTTAAAGCCGGAAATGTCCGCCGGGGGAATCACGGATACCGTGGTGAACGCCATCGAGAAGGGCGAGTTTGACGCCATCATCATGAACTTTGCGAATGCGGACATGGTGGGGCATTCAGGCAAGCTGGAAGCCGCGATCAAGGCGGTGGAAGCGGTGGACACGGGGCTCGGGCGTATTTATCAAACGCTGAAGCCACGCGGCGGTGCGTGGATCATAACCGCGGACCATGGCAATGCAGAGACGATGATCGATCCCAATACCGGGGGGCCGCACACTTACCACACGACTAATCCCGTGCCATTTATTTTCGTTGGCGGTGACGATCACTTGAAACTGGCACCGGGTGGCGCGCTCCGGGACATTGCGCCAACGATGCTAGGGATTCTGGGCGAGCCCGCACCCGCGGATATGACCGGGCGGGACCTGCGCATTCTGCCCAAAGCTTAGGCGGCAGATCGAAGTGGATCGCTTCTGCTTGTATGAGCACGCCTTGGTTAGGCTCAGTTGAGTAGAATACCCGAACCATGCAGAGGACGAAGCCTCACGAAACAAAAATTACCATTTGCGTGTGGCATCCATTTACGCAGTGGCGGCCGACGCCGGGCATGGCTGAGGCCATCCGCAAACACTGGCCTGATCTGCGCGTTGTGCACCTGCCTGACTACGCGCGGTTGACGGAAGAAATCCCTGACACAGATATTTTCGTGGGCTACTCGCTGAAGCCGGAGCAACTGGCGGTCGCCCCGAAATTGAAATGGATCCACTCGACCGCTGCCGGCGTGTCGCAGCTGACGTATCCGGAGTTGCGGTCCTCTGGGGTAATCGTGACCAATCCCAAAGGGATTTTTTCAGTGCCGATGGCAGAACATATCATGGGTATGTTGCTGGCATTGGCGCGAAACTTTCCGGATTGCCTGCGACATCAGGAGCGATCTCACTGGGGCCAGCAGGAAATCTGGGACCAGCCGCAGCACTTGACGGAATTGAACGGGCGGGTGCTGCTGATCGTGGGGTTCGGATCCATCGGTCGGGAGCTGGCGCGGCGGGCGAAGGCCTTTGATATGCGCGTGTGGGGAGTCTCACGTACAGGCAAGGGGGATACAAAGTTTGCGGAACGCATTGTGGCGGTCCAGGAGCTGGAGGAGGTTTTGCCACACGCGGACTACGTGGTGATCGCTGCGCCGGAAACGTTGGAAACCAAGCATCTGATTGGCGCGAAGGAATTTGCATGCATGAAGCAGGGCGCGCGGCTCATCAATGTGGCGCGAGGATCGCTGATCAACGAAGCTGCTTTAACTCGCGCGTTGAGCGAGGGGCCCCTTGGCGGAGCGGCGTTGGATGTGGCGGAGACCGAGCCTCTGCCGGCAGACAGTGCGCTGTGGAAGGCTCCGCGCTTGTTCATCACGCCGCATACGAGCGCAATCAGTGATCGGTTGTGGGACCGGGAGACGCAACTGTTGATAGACCTTTTGGAGCACTGGTTTAATGGGCGCGAGCTGTATAACTGCGTGGATTTGGCGCGAGGATATTAATGTTTGCCTCAGAACGCATTCCGAAGGAAGCATTTCCTCTGGGGCTAAAGAGTCTGTGTGAGAACAAGAGAAGGCGGCCCTCAGCGGCTAAAGCCTTGTGGGATTCGCGCTAGTTACGGCATGGCTGAAGCCATGCCCTGACGAAAAACGCGAGTACTCACCCAGCTCTAAAAGCCCAATTCTCTTGCACTCTTAATGTCGGAGCTGAACCTCCGACCCCCTATAGCGCACTTGAATGGAGAATGTCAGTCGCCGACGCCGCCCTTGGGAGCGGTGTAGCCTTCGCGGGCGTAGACGACCCACTTCTGCTTCTTGCCTTTCTGATCGGTGACCGTCAGCGGGCCGCCATCGGGAGCAACCAACTCCACTTTCACTTTGCGATATTTCCCATCGGCGTTGTGGTTCGTGGGCGTGTAAGTAATGCTGTACTGATGCCGGAGAAAGTCCGTCACCTCGTGCATCACCCCTGGGATTTCACCGTCAAATTGCGGGAACCAGGCGAAGCCACCACTCATCTGCGCGAAGGTCTTAAGCTGGTTTTCGGCCTGAAGGAAATCCATGCGGACGCCGCCGCCGCGCATGCCGCCGCCACGCATCTCGAGGTAATTGCTAAGGGGCTTGTCCAAGCCGACGGCAAAAATGGTGACGTCGGTGCCCCGCAGTTGCTTCATAGTCTGATCGAGAGTGTGTTTGGAGAAAGTGTCGACGCCGGACGCCAGGAGCAGAATGGACTTCTTGCCTTTCACGTCTTTCAAGCGATCCACCGTGTCTAACAGGGCGTCAAAGACATTCGATTCGCTGAAGCCCGGGAAGTATAGGTGGTAGATGGCCTGCCGCAGTTCATCCTTGTTTTGTGTGAAGTCCACTTCGGTCTTCGGTTTCATATCGAAAGTGACCAGAGCCACCCAATCCTTCTGATTCAAATTGGGAAAGAGCGCATCGGCCCAATATTTCGCTTGATAGCCAAACCAGCCGTAGAACCTTGCGCTGAATTCCATCAACACGACCATGGTGATGGGGGCGTCCGATGGACCGAAGTTCGTGATGGTTTGTGGCTGGCCGTCTTCGAGGATGCGAAAATTCTCTTTCTTGAGACCGGGAATGAGATCGCCGTGTTGGGTGGTGGCGATTACGTCGAGCGTCACGACGGGCACCTCGACGGAGATCGTAACGCCTGCTTCGGGCGGTTTCTGTTGCTGCGGAGCCTGCTGAGGGGCCGGGGAGGGCGCCGGGTTGGACTGACCGGGAGGAGTGCCCTGAGGTCCCGCTGGGGCTTGCGCCGGTGCGGAGGCCGAAAAGAGCAAGGCGAGCGCGGTAAGCGGCGCAAACCTAAGAACGACCGTCACTAAGCGAGATTCCATTCCTAACCCCCAATGAATCGTTAACTAAGGCGCGTTCTAAATATGATGCGTGTACCCGTCGCGCGGTCGTTCGCCCCACTGCATCGCGCGGGGGCAGTTTGGGCACGCAGCCGCGAGTCGCCGCAAGGGAACACGCGAAGACGCATGTTAGTATGGAATTTGCTCGGTGCAAACCGGAATCAAACTGGGGGGTGTCTTCGTGAGTTGGAAGCGTTGGAGCTTCTTGATCCTGTGGGTTGTTGTCAGTTGTGGATGGGGATGCGTGCCGCTGCGGGCACAGGTACGGCAGTCACCAGCGGCGATGGGGATACCCGAAAGCCAGACGCTGGTGGGCGATACCACGGCCCTGGCGCGCGAGGCGCAGGATTGGCTGGTGGAACTGGTCAAGATCAATACGACGAACCCGCCGGGAAATGAACAGCAAGCCGCAAAGTACATTGCAGGGATTCTGACGAAAGAAGGAATCACGCCGGAGATACTGGACCTGACGCCCGGGCGCAGCGCAGTGGTGGCGCGGATGCGGAGCAGCGCGGTAGCAGATCCTTCGAGAGCGCTGCTGCTGGTGGCGCACATGGACGTGGTGGGTGTGGAGCGAAGCAAGTGGTCGGTGGACCCGTTTGGCGGAGTAATCAAAGACGGTTATCTGTACGGGAGAGGGTCGATCGATGATAAGAGCATGGTGGCGGCGAATCTCGCGGCGTTCATCGCACTGAAGCGTGGGAAAGTTTTCCTAAACCGCGACGTGATATTCCTGGCGACGGCGGATGAAGAGCAGTTTGGAGACGCAAGCCTGAAAATTCTGATCGCGAAGTATTGGGACAAGCTGGCCGCGGGTTTTGCCCTGAATGAAGGCGGCAAGGTGGTGCTGAAGAATGGCAAGGTACAGTACACCGCGGTTCAAGTGGGAGAGAAGATTTCCGTGAACATCTCCGTGACGGCCACGGGGAAGGGCGGACACGCTTCGGTGCCCACGAAGCAGAACCCGGTAGTGCACCTAGCGGCGGCGGTGGAAAAGATCGGCGGCTATACGGCCCCGGTACATTTGACATCGATTGTACGGCGTTACTTCGAGGGTTTGTCTGGGATCGAGGATGATGACACGGCGAAGTGGATGAGGGTCATCGATTCACCGGATCGTGGCGAACATGCGCAACGAGTGCTTTCCGACATGAACCCGATGTGGAACTCGATGATGCGGGACACCATCGCGCCGACGATGTTGCAGGCGGGTGTGAGGGCTAATGTGATTCCGTCCGAGGCGCGGGCGGTGTTGAACGTGCGCCTTCTGCCGGGGGACACCATTGACGTGCTGCTCAAGGATTTGAACAAGTTGGTGAACGATCCCGCGGTGAAGTTGGAAGTCCTGTCGGATGGGGGGATGGCCGCGCCCAATTCTTCGATGGAAACGGAGTTCTATGCGCTGATCACCAAAATGTGTGCGAAGGAATTCGGCGGCGCGCCGGTGCTGCCATTCATGTCCACCGGAGCAACGGATTCGGCGCAATTGCGGCTGCATAACGTGCAGGCTTACGGCTTAAGACCAATTCCGATGACGGAAGAGGACGACACAAGGGTGCATGGAGACGACGAGCGATTGCCGCTGGCGTCATTCGCCAAGGGCGTGGACCTGATGACCCACATCGTGACGGAGTTTTCCATCACCAGATAGCCACAACATCTGGTATACACAAAGCAGAGCCTCCGATGATCTCGCGGCATTCCAAAATCGTCTGTACTATCGGTCCAGCCACGAGGTCGCCGCGCATGATCCACAAGCTGATCCAGGCGGGCATGGACGTAGCACGGCTGAATTTTTCGCACGGGAACCACGAAGCGCACGCGCAGAGCATCGCGCTGTTGCGGGAAGCCTCCGTGGCGCACAAGAAGCCGATTGCGATCCTGGCAGACTTGCAGGGCCCAAAGATCCGCACGGGAGCCCTGGCGGGCGGGGGAACGGTGCTGCTGCGGGCGGGGCAGAAGTTTGTGATCACCACGGCGAAAGTGCTGGGAGATTCGACACGGGTTAGCACGACTTTTCATCCGCTGCCGCGGGAAGTGAAGCGAGGTGATCATATCCTATTGAGCGACGGTCTGATTGAATTGCGGGTGGAAAGGACCGACCACTCCGAAGTGATCTGCCAAGTGGTTAACGGGGGAATCTTGGGAGAGCACAAGGGAATCAACCTGCCTGGCGTGCAGTTGCACGTGTCGGCGGTGACGGACAAAGACCGCGTTGACCTGCGCTTTGCGTTGTCTCGAGGTGTGGATTATATCGCCATAAGCTTTGTGCGGCGCGCCGAGGATGTGGTGCTGGCAAAATCGCTCATACGGCGCGCGAAAGAGAATACGCCGGTCATCGTAAAACTGGAAAAGCCGGAGGCGATTGATAGGCTGGACGAAATCTTGCAGGAATCCGATGCCGTCATGGTAGCGCGCGGAGATCTGGGCGTGGAAATGAGTCCGGAGTGCGTACCCGTGGTGCAAAAGAACATCATTGCGCGCGCCAGGGAGTTCCGCCGGCCGGTGATCACGGCAACGCAGATGCTGGAATCCATGACGGAGAATCCGCGGCCGACGCGCGCCGAGGCTTCCGACGTGGCGAATGCGATTTTTGACGGTTCGGATGCAGTGATGTTGAGCGCGGAAACGGCCACGGGCAAATACCCTGTGGAAGCCGTGGGAATGATGGCGCGGATTATCGAGGAGGCGGAAGCGAGCATCCACGAATACCCAAGGCCCACAGCCCAGGAAAAGTTGAAGGTGGCGGAGACAGTGGCCGAGTTGGTGTGTCACGCATCGCGCGAACTACACATGAAGCTGATCGCGGTGTTCACGCACAGTGGGTTCACAGCGAGGTTGGTGTCGCGCTACCGGCCGCTGGTGCCGATCGTGGCGTTTTCGCCGGAGGCGGAGACACGACGGCGCATGGCGCTGCTGTGGGGAGTGACGTCGCGAACGATTGTGGACATCAAGAAGATAGATGGGCTGGCGGCGGTGGCGGAGAAAAGGCTGCTGGAAGAAAAGCTGGTGAAGAAGGGCGACGTGATTGGAATTGTGGCAGGCACACCGATGGGGATCCGCGGGACGACGAACTTCATGAAGTTTCACGTGATCGGCAGCGCGAGCTAAAGCAAAATCGGGGTCGAACTAAATTTCCGCAAGGGTCAGTTGACCCAATGATCGGGGCGAGAAGGCGGCTCGTTCTTGGTCTTCTTCATGAAGACTTCAAACTTCCTGCGGTTGCGCTGGTAGCGCCAATCGGCCATTTCGTTGCGCACGCGGAAGAGGAAGGAGCCGCGGCGGAGGTAGATCCAGCCGACAAGCATGCCGCCGAGATGACAGAAGTGGCTAACGCCATCACCGGAAGAGCCAAGGGTGCTGACGAACTCGATAAGACACATGACGGCCACAAAGACGCGCATGGGGATACTGACCAGGAAGAAGAGGATCCAAATCTGGCGATCTGGAAAAAGGATGGCGTTGGCGATGAGTATGCCAAAGATCGCTCCTGAAGCGCCAATCGTCGGGATGTCCGATGGGCGATGTCCCCAAAGCACGGGAGCGTACTCCACAAGCACGGTGATGAGACCCGCTCCGACTCCACACATGAAGAAATAGTTGAGGAAGCGCCGCTTTCCCCACACTTCTTCCAAGTTGCGGCCAAACATCCAGAGCATGAGCATGTTAATGAAGAGATGGCCGAGGCCGCCGTGGAGGAAGAGATAGGTGACGGGTTGCCATATGCGCAAGCCGGGAATCACGCCGCTGGGAACCAGGCCGAGATGGTAATTGATCCATCGCGTTGCATCGCTGTGCCAGAACAAATCAGCCAGTATCTGGATCACGAAGACGCCCGCGCAAGTCAAAACAAGCATTTTGACAGCAGGGGTGATGAAGTTGCGCCAATCGAAGTGAATGCGTGGGGCGCCAAACCTTGTACCCATAGCCAAAGTGTACGGCGGTGCGAGGCACGCAGTCAAAAGAGGAATTTTTCGAGCCATGAGGGAAGGGAAAATCTTTGGTGAGGCCGCTGGACCGAACTGGGACTACGGTACAGTTTTGAAACCATTCCAGACGTGAGCCCAAAGCTGCACAAGGTTCGACAGAACATTGTTTTGCGCCACCGCTCCTGAGTTCTCTCTCTTTCAAGGCAAGACGGCCCTCCGTTGAGCGATCCATTCATAGGGAAACGAATGACGGAGCGCAGCTTATTCCGCAAATCAGGAACAGAGCGGCGGCTGTGGGTACGGTGGCGACGTATTCCCGACGAGGTAAGTCTTCGTGGGACTGTGAGAAATCTCCAATTATCACTTCACGTCAGTGGCTGTGAAATTGCAGCCCTGTATATCTGCCTAGTTGGCATTAATACTGACTATGGATGACATCATCAAGGAATTTCTGCAAGAGAGTACGGAAAATCTGGACCGCTTGGACCAGGAGTTTGTGAAACTGGAAAACGACCCCAACAACCTGGAGTTGCTGAAGAGCATCTTCCGGACGATTCACACGATCAAGGGCACGTGCGGTTTTTTGGGGTTCACGAAACGGGAAGCCCTGGCACATGCCGGCGAGAGCCTGCTTTCCTTGCTGCGGGAAGGGGAAATCACGCTCACGGAGAGCATTGCCGACGTTCTTCTCGAAATGGTTGATGCCATCCGGAATTACTTGTGGGCCATCGAGTCAACCGAAGCGGAGGGGGACGCCGACTCTAGCGGATTGATCACCAAGTTGAAGGAACTGCAA
>JBAVHY010000087.1:0-3317 GCA_049686315.1 Candidatus Acidiferrum sp.
GGGTGGGCTCTTCCGTTTCCCCCTCGTTCTCAACACCACCGTCATTCCGAGGGCAGTCTTCGTAGCGAGGAACCCTCTGGGTTCGCTCTTCTCTTAACCTGCGCCACTGTCAACTGACAACTGTGAACCTTCTTCGCCCGCGCTCTTCCTCCGCGCCCTCTGGGTTAAATCTCCTTTCCTTACTTCCTTACTTCCTTGCTTTCCCCTTGACTCCCCTCCCCGTTCTTGTGTCTAATTTTTCTCCGTGGTTCTCTCGGATTCTTGTTCCACGGTGAGGTTCCGTGTTCAAGCTCAGTGTCATTTTCCCTAATCAGGCGCGAAGTCAGTTCAACATTATCCATTTCTGCGACAAGTACATCCTCATGGTCCGCCCACTTCGTCGTCCCGCACTCCGCAATCTCGCCGTGGAAGAAGGATCCCCACATGTGACCCCAACTCTTCCACGTGGCGAGGAACCCCTCTTGCTTCGCCCTCTCTGTGACCTCTGCGCTCTTCACTCTGCGACCTCTGCGTTAAATCCTTTCAACTACTAACTACAAGCTTTCTTCCCCGTTTATCCTGCATTTATCTTTCCTATGACACCGTCCCTTGCGGTATTCTGTGGCTCCCCACAAACCCCTTGGAGGTTTCCTATGTCAAAGAAATTCGCAGTTTTTGCCGCTGCTTTCGCGCTTCTCCTCTTCGCCCTTCCCGCTGCTCCCCAATCCAGCTCCGGCTACCATCTCATCAAAAAAATAAAACTCGGCGGCTCCGGCGGCTGGGACTACCTCGAAATCGATCCCGCCACTCATCGCCTGTTCATCTCTCGTGGCACGCACGTCATCGCCGTCGATCCCGATCAGGGTAAAGTTCTCGGCGACATTCCGGATACCCAGGGCGTCCACGGCATCGCCTTCGCCAATGAATTCAACAAAGGCTTCACCACCAACGGCCGCACCTCCGATTCCACCATCTTCGATCTCGCTTCCCTCAAAGTCCTCGGCAACGTCAAAACTGACAAGGACTCCGACGCCGTCATCTATGATCCCTTCTCCAAGCGCGTCTTCACCTTCAACGGCGACGCCAACACCGCCTCCGCCATCGACGCCGCTTCCGGTAAACTCGTCAGCACTTTTCCGCTCGGCGGCGGCCCGGAATTCGGCGCCACCGATGGCAAAGGCAAGATCTTCGTCAATCTCGAGGATAAGAGTTCCCTCGTCAAATTCGACGCCAAAACTCTCAAGATCGAAAATACCTGGCCGCTCGCGCCCTGCGAATCTCCTTCTGGTCTCGCCATTGACGCCGCTCACGAAATCCTTGTCGTTGGCTGCCACAACAAGCTCATGGCCTTCGTCGATGGCAACTCCGGCAAAGTCCTCGGCACCGTTCCCATCGGCCAGGGTGTTGACGCCAACCGCTTCGATCCCGTCACCGGATATGCTTTCGCCTCCTGCGGCGACGGCACCATCACCATCGCCCACGAAGACTCTCCCACCAAATTTTCTCTCGTGGAAAAAATCGATACCCAGCGCGGCGCCCGCACCATGGCCTTGGACTACGCCACCCACACCATCTATACCGTCACCGCCGAATTCGGCCCCACTCCCGAAGCCACCACTGAACATCCCCGCCCTCGTCCACCCATTCTTCCCGACACCTTCACCCTGCTAATCTACGGCAAGTAACCTTTTTGGTCTTGAGGGTGCCCCACCCTTCGCGCATTTTGCGAAGGGTGGGCTCTTCACTCTTCTACTCTTTTCCTACTCGCTCACCATCACCAACTTCACGCTCTTCCTATCCCCTTCCTGCAACTCCACCTTCTCTCCTTGCGCTCCATACTTCTGCAAAAACTCCGGCTTCCGCACATCCTCCGCCGCATTTTCCATCGCCAACACCACGAACCCTCCCGGATTCATGCCTCGCAGCAAAAAATGACCTTTCTCATCTGTTTTATCCGTCTGGTAAGAATCCGGCCGCCCCAGTTTGCCTGAACTCGGCACCGTCACCACCGTCGCCTGCGCCACCGGTTCTCCTTTTCCGTCCACCACCATCCCCTCGATCGATGCCCCCTTTGCGCTGACCACCACCTCCAGCGCCGTCTCTCCGCTCACCGAAAATCCGGTGTCCGTCACATCCCGCCCACCCAGCGTCACCGATTTCGTATAATAATCGCGAAACTTCTCGGACCGCGCCCCGATCTCTAACTGATAGTCGCCCGCGGCCACATTTTTGATCTCAAACGTTCCGTCTCTCTTCAGCGTTGCGACATTCCCGTTCATGAACGCCATCTCCATCGGCCCAACGTCTTCGCCGCTTTCCACCTCCGGCCGCAGCGCCACGATCATCTCCGCCCACGCGATCGGCTCCTCACCCTCCGTGCGAAACTTTCCGCTCACCGCGCCGCCAGTCTCGGTCTGCAGTTGCAACCCCGTCACGTCCGTCGTGCTCACCACGATCGGCGTCGAGATCACATACATCCTCATTTGCGGCGCCTGCTCCCCCGCTGTGATATTCACTTCAATAACTCGCGCCACATAGGTGCCCGGCAACATGTTGGGAAAGTTGAACTGCCCGCCCTCCTGCACGTTCTGCTGTTCCACCTGCTGCCCGTTCTTTGAGGTCAAAATGATTTGCATTATTCGCCCGTTTCCCGGCGCCACCACCGTGCCACTAACGCGAAACGAACGGCTCGTCACCATGTTGAAATTCGCCAACGCCGTCCCTCCGGAAGTCACATGCACCGGCGTGGCCTGCTTCTCGTCGTATGTCCCAGGGTAGTAGGTCAGCGCGTACACGGCACCCTCTCTCTGGTGTCCTTTGTCTGCCGGATTTGGCGCCGGGCCCGCGCTTGCTTCCCCCTGCGCTCGCACCAAATATTGCCCAGGCGGCAAATTCGCTATCCGGAATTCTCCCAGGTCGTTTGTCACTGCTTGCCCTGCGTCTCCATTAATGGGACCACCATTCACTCCCGCCGCCGCTTTCCCGATTCTTTGTGCTCCCACGGCCACCGACGGCACGGGATCGCCGTCCGCATCCACAATCTTTCCCGTGATCACTCCCGTGGCCTGCATTTTGTACACCAGCCCCGTCACGTCTTGCCCCGCCTGTACCGTGATCGTCGCCTCTTCTGTCTTTTTGCTCATCTCCACGTATCCCAGCCGCGTGATAGAAACGCCGTACTCACCGGGCGCCACTCCTTCGATCTTGAACTGCCCCGCCGCATCCGTTGCCGTGGTGTAATCCTGCTGCGCATCTCCGCTCGCACTCTTCAGTTGCACGATCACTTTCCGGATCCCCTGCCCGCCTGGCTCCTGCACCACTTTGCCTTGCACGTTGCC
>JBAVHY010000088.1:0-9690 GCA_049686315.1 Candidatus Acidiferrum sp.
AGACAAAGGACCTGAAGCAGACCTACGACCAGGCTTCTTCCTCCATGCAGAAAATCGTCAATCTCGCTGACAAGAACGGACTGAAGAAGGAAGACGTTTCCTCGGGAGTCTTGACCGTGAGGCCTTACTACGAAGGCGACCGCAAGAAAAAGGCCAAATCGTTTTACGTGCACACGCTGCGCGTCCGCGACTTCTCCAAGCTCGGCCCGATCCTCGAAGGCTCGGTGGAGGACGGCATCACCGACTTCCGTTCCCTCACCTATTCGCTTTCCGATGAAGAAGCCGCGAAACAGAAAGCCGTCGCCGCTGCGATGAAGCACGCTTTGGGACGCGCCACCGCCGCGCTCGAATCCAAAGGCCAGAAAGTGGGCGGCCTGCGCTTCGCCAATATCGACGTGAAGCAACTCACCGGTCTTCAGGAGATGAATGTGTACGCAATGCAGCGTTACGCGGTAACGGAAACTGTCGATGTGAGTGCCGGAGCGGGCGGCGGCTGGGGTCTTCACAAGAAAGCATCCACTCCGCCACCAGCGCCACCACCCGTTCCTCAGCCAGAGAAGATCAGCGTGAGCGCAAGCGTGCAGTGCGCGTTCCAAATCCTGTGAGGGCGGAGCCCGGCAGGTAACGTCCGAACCAGCTCCACGCCTGCCTTCTTCGTCCTAGCACTTCTTCCAACGCCCGCTATTTCTTCGGGGGAAAACCGGGGACAGTCGTATTTATCCGCCAGTCGCGCCAGCGCCTTCTCTGTTTGCGTCCAGTCTCTCATCCTCGGAACCAAAACTTGCTCCCGCGCGCGTGGTACAATCTGGCAATGGATGTCATTGTCAAAAACCCGGATATTCTCGGTGGAACCCCCGTGTTTCGCGGGACGCGGGTTCCCATCCAAACCCTCTTCAACTATCTGCAGGGCGGGGAAACTCTGGAAGACTTCCTGGAGGGATTTCCCACCGTCTCCCGTGAATCGGCTGTCGCCGCTCTTCAAGAAGCAAAGCTCCTGCTGCTCGCACGCCCCTAATGCGCATCCTGATCGACGAATGCATCGATGAGCGATTCCGCAACTCTTTGCCCGGTCATGATTGTCAAACTGTCCGTTACGCTAGACTAGCTGGACTCAAGAATGGCGAACTTCTTTCGGCAGCCGAAACTGCCAATTCGATGTTTTTCTTACCGTCGATCAGGGTATCGAATACCAGCAGAATTTAATTGGCCGAAAAATCGCGATAGTCATTTCCCGCGCAAAGTCGAACCGCCTCAAAGACGACCACATGCCTTGCGCATATGGAATCAATTCAGCCGGGCCAAATCGTCAGAATAGAAGGGGTGGCGCAGCCTTAAATTCCGAAAACGACTTTGGGGTGGCCCATCCTTGCGGGTCTGGTTTGCGCAAGGGTGGGTCTTGGGTTGCTCTTTCCTTTACCTTTGAACTTTCTGCCTTTTCACTTTTCTGCTTCCTCTCTTCCTTCTTTACACACCCATCACGAAACAGCTCCGCGGCTGCCTTTTCCGCCCTTGCACTCTTCCAACGCCCGCTATTTCTTCGCCGGAGTCTGGGCCTGGGGCGGCTGCTCGCTGCTGGGAGGAACGATGTTCTTCATGCGCATGTACGTAGCCAGGTTGCCGTAGTGCTCGAGATCGTGCATGTTGTTGACCGTGAGCGCGCTGAGCTTCGGCGCGTCATTGCCGAATAGCTTGATCGTCTGCGTTGCGGACGCGTCGGTCATGCCGTCGTAGGCCTTGTCGCAGTAGGCAAAAGCGGTATTCAGTGCCGCTATGAGGTCGGCTTTGGATGTTTTGGTGTGCTCGATGTCCAGCGCGGGATTCTTCTCCCCGAGCGCGATGGAACAGAACAGGTACTGGGCATCGGCCACATGTCCAAGGATCTGGCCATAACTCCGCACGGTGTCAACGGGCTTGAAGCTGTAATTCTCCTCCGGCATCTTTTCGGCGGACTTCGCCACGAGGCCCTTCACCCTTGCGTAGGCAAACTTGTTCCAGGTGCTGAGCGGATTTTCCGGGCTAACGGCGGGCTTATCCTGGGCGGGCTTATCCTGGGCTAAGGCGACCGCGGCGGGCACGACCAGACAGACCAATAGCATTCGCAGAATTGTTTTCATGGGTTCTCCTCCCCACAAGCACTACGCAGGGCCGGGAGAAAAGTTTCGCAAGGGGAGGCGGCTCGGAGCGTTCCAGCAGGTGGCAGGGGCCCCGGTGCCCCACCCTTGGGTTTGGAAGAGTGGGTCTCGGCACAGCCTTAAGTTCCGAAGACGGTTTTGGGTTGCCCATCCTTTTGCTTGCCCTGAGGCACGAAGGGCGCAGTTTGCGAAAGCGTGGGTCTTGCGTTAGCCGCTACTTCGGTTCGGCCGGTTTCGCAGGTTCCGTGGATTTCGCGGGCTCTGCCGGTTTAGCGGGCTCGGCCTTCGCGGCTTCCGTCGCTTTCGGCTTCAACAGCGCATCATCCACGCGTTTCTTGAAGTCTCCCCGGTCGTCGTGCTCCCATCCGCTGAAGTTCGAGACAACCTGCATCTCGCACCCCGTGCCCTTCGCCACCAGCGTGACGTGGTTCGTTCTCTGCAGGAAAACTCCGGTCACGGTGACATGCGCCTCGTGTTTCGCTTCGTAGTCGGCATGCATTTTGGCGTTGTCGCTGGCCTTCACTTCATAGTGCTGGGCATCGGCCAGCACGTCTTTTACGGCCGGCCATAATTCGCCGCAGGAAATCGGGTACGTGCTCTTGTAAGTCTTGCCCAACATCGGCAGAGCAAACGCCAAGCACACCATTACCGCACACACGAGCCTTATCTTCATGGGTGAGCATCTCCTTGGGCGGCCGTCTTTCTCGAGGGTGAAACCGCAAACGGGGCCCTCTGCAGGATGCCTTGAAGATAGTCCCTTGCGCTGTGCCGTCAGTGCCCACCGTCACCCAGGCAGGTGACCGGTCCAGGGATCGGCCGCGCGGCCAACCTTTGTTTGCCCCGTCATCACCTCCTCAAATCAGTCCCGCTCTCTCCAACCTGCAGCCATACACATACTCATAAGCGACGCTCCAGACCGCTCCTCCCGTGGCCGCGAACAAAAGCACTTCAATCGGCACTCCCACAATGAAAACCTGTCCGGTCGAGGCTTCCATGCACAACTATCCTTAACTATCCTTGACCCGCCTTGCGGCATCTCACGGGTTGTGCCACGATTGGAGCGTCTCCCCGGCTTCGCTCCCGCCCGCGAGTCCGGCTGTGACTTGGCGGGTCTCATGCGAAAAACCGTTCATCTGTATCTCATCAAGCCTTCCCAATATGACGATGACGGTTATGTTGTTCGCCACTGGCGCGGCGTCCTTCCCAGCAACACGCTTGCTTGCCTTGCCGGACTCACCGAGGAAGTCGTAAAACAAAATCGCCTCGGCGATCGCTGGAACGTGAAGGTTCATCTATTCGATGAAACCGTCGACAAAATCCCCGTCAAACGCATTTGCCGTTCCGAGCACTGGGGCCTCGCCAAAACCATTGTCTGCCTCGTCGGCGTGCAAACCAATCAGTTCCCCCGCGCCTGCGATCTTGCCCATGAATTTCGCCGTGCTGGCCTAACAGTATTGATCGGCGGCTTCCACGTCAGTGGCTATCTCGCTCTTCTTCCGGATATTCCTCCGGACATCCAACAACTCATGGACGCGGGTGTCACCATCGTCAAAGGCGAAGTGGAAGAGACCTGGGGCGACCTATTGGACGATGCCCTCAATGGGCGCCTCCAGCCCATGTACGATTTTCTGAACGCCAAGCCCGATCTTTACACCAAGCCCATCCCCGCCATCCGCAGAAAATATCTCCGCAAGTTCGCCGCCTCCAACTTCGGCACCCTCGATTGCGGCCGAGGCTGCCCGTTCGAGTGCACCTTCTGCACCATCATCAATGTTCAAGGCCGCAAGATGCGCTTCCGCTCCGCGGATCATATTGCGGAATCCGTTCGCCGCAACTACCACGAAAACGGCATCACCTTCTATTTCTTCACCGACGACAATTTTGCCCGCAACAAGAATTGGGAAGCTATCTTCGACGTGCTCATCAAGCTTCGCAACGAAGAGAAGATCCCCATCGAGTTCATGATGCAGGTCGACGTCCTCTCCTGGAAAATCAAGAATTTCGTCGCCAAGGCCCGTCAGGCCGGCTGCATCAATGTCTTCATCGGTATGGAAAGCGTCGATCCCGGCAACCTCGCCGCCGCGGGAAAGAAGCAAAATCAGGTCAGCGAGTATCGCCAGCTCATTCAGGCCTACCGCGATTCAGACATTTCCTCGCACGTCGGCTACATCATCGGCTTTCCGTTCGATACCGTCGACTCTATTCGCCGCGATTTGAAATTCCTGATGAACGAAGTTCGTCCCGACCACGCTTCTTTCTTCATTCTCATGCCTTTGCCCGGCTCCATGGACCACCTCCACATGATGCGCCGCGGCGAGTGGATGCACCCCGATTTCAACCTTTACGATTCCCAGCATGAAGTCACTCATCATCCTTACCTGAAAGAAGGCTCATGGAAAGAGACCTACTTTGAGGCCTGGCGCACTTTCTATAGCCTCGAAAACATGAGAGCGGTCTTGCAGCGCGGCTCACGCGCCAACTATTGGAACAATTTCCTGCGCTTCGTCTGGTACAAGAATTCCATTCAGACCGAAGGCCGCCACCCCATGATGTCCGGCTATTTCCGCCTCAAAGGACGCACCGCCCGCCGCCCCGGCTTGCCCGTTCTTTCCCGCTGGGAGTATTACCCCGCCCGCTTCAAGGAGGTTCGCGACCATCTACGCGGCATGCTCCGCGTCCTGGCAGAAATGGAAGAGCTGTGGCTTCAAACTCGCCATCCCTCCGCGGCCGAGCAGCGCGTCGTCGAAGAACTTGCCATGCTCCGTGGCAAATACGACCAGTTCAAGCTTGCCGATCTCCAGGCCGCCTTTCTGCGCGCCAGAGAGCATTTCCCTTCACTCCATGTCCCCTCGAAAGTTCAGCTCTTCTGGGCGAAGTGGAGTCCTCTCATTGTCCCCGACTGGGTTTATACGCGCGCCGATCTCAAATCCTTCTGGACCAGTGTCCGCCAAAACTGGGACGAACGCAGCATCTTCCGCATTCCGGTCCACAAAGTTCCTCTGAACTTTTTGCGTGACCTCCAACTCTCCGCCCTGTTCCTCTTCCATATGACCCGCGAACTCTGACTCGCCCCTTCTTTTGTAGAGGGACCGCTCTGGGGTTTTGCCTGTTCATCTATCCAATCAATGAACTTGCGGGTGCCCCTCGCGCCGTTTGCGAAGGGTGGGCTCCTACGTCCTGATCACACCCGCCTCCCGGTCTTTACTCTTTTCTCTTCTCCGCGCCCTCTGCGGCACTCTATTATCTCTGTGGCGAAATCTCTCTCTTCGCCTTTCCTCTTCTCGACCTTCCTTCACTCCCACTGTTACGATAGCCAAACACCGCCATGCCCAAGAAAGTTCGACCTCGCAAGACAGCCCGAAACGCGTCTTCCCATCCCCCTGCGCATCTCCTCGCTTCGTTACACTCTCACCCCCTTCTTCGTCCTGGCGCCCGCGTCGGTGTGGCCGTCTCCGGTGGCGCCGACTCCGTAGCTCTCCTTCATCTCCTCCTCGATTCGCGCGACAAGCTTGGCATCGTCCTCTCCGTCGTCCACTTCAATCACAAGCTGCGCGGCAAAGCCTCCGACGCCGACGAACAATTCGTCGCCAACCTTGCCTCGCGGCACGGGCTGCCGTTTTTTGTAGCCCGCGAGGACGTCTCCTCCAAAGCAAAACGCGAGCGCGCTAACCTAGAAGACGCTGCCCGCCGTGCTCGCTACGCCTTCTTCGAGCACCTTGTCGCCGAAGGCAAGCTTGACCGAATTGCCGTGGCCCATACCGCCGACGATCAGGCCGAAACCACCCTCGCTCACATTCTCCGCGGCACTGGCCTTGCCGGCCTCGGCGGCATTCACCCGGAATCCGGCTCCGTTTTCCGCCCTCTCCTCAAAATCCGCCGCGCCGATCTTCGTGCCTTTCTCCGCGCCCGCAAACAGCCCTGGCGCGAAGACACCACCAACCGCGACACCAAACGCACCCGCGCCCGCATTCGTCTAAAGCTCATGCCTCTTCTCGAAAAACAGTTTCAGCCCGCCGTCGTCACTCACCTCTGCAAATTAGCCGATCTTGCTCGCGAGGACGATGCTTGGCTGGAAAGTTCCGCGGAACTACGCGTTTTTCTCAACGCCAAGGAGGACAACGGCACATGGCGCATTTCCCTGCGGGACCTGGTCAGTCCTCTCCCACTACCGGACCAGCCGAAATTTCTTGACGATCTTTGGTCTCGCCGGGGCCCAGCGGCGATGAGCAAGCGCATCATTCGCCTCCTCGTCAAAAAGGTGAAACCCCGCGCCGGCCAGCTCAGCTCAATCCATGTTGACGCCGTCCTTCACCTCGCGCAACAGCCCGACGGCGGCAAATCTCTCCACCTACCTGGCGGCGTCGAAGTCCGCCGCGAGCGCGATTTCCTTTGCTTTCGTCCCATGCCCCTAAGCACCGCCAAATCTGCCCCAATTCCCTACGCTTACCCGGTCGACCTAAATTCCGGCCAGGCTGCCCTATCCCTTATGGAACTTTCGTGCGCCCTAAGATTTACAGTGATTGACTGGCCCCCCCAAGGGCGAGAGACTAGTGTTGCAGGGGCGGTCTTGGACCGTGAAAAGCTAAGTGTACCCCTCGTGGTTCGGAACTGGCGTCCAGGTGATTCGGTCCAACTGCTTGGCCACCAGAAGAGCCACAGAATGTCGCGTCTCTTAAACGAGGTGGGCGTCAGCCGCTGGCAAAAAGCTTCCTGGCCGGTGCTGACTTCCGGCGGCACAATCGCTTGGACCCGCGGTTTGCCCGTGGCTGCTGAGTTTGCAGTTGGCAGCTCTACTCGTATGGGAGTCGTGATCACCGAGGTTCCGCTTTCGTAGCTATGGACAAGGCTAATACATACTCCGCCGCACGGATTGCCAACCGCGTGAAGGCTCTGGGGCGCCAGATCTCCCGCGACGCTCAGCGCCGCAGGCTTGATGTTGTGGTCACCATGGATCGCTCTTTTGTCTTTGCCGCCGACCTCATTCGCGCCATTGACGTGCCCGTCATTCTCCATTTTGTTCGCGAAGATGTCCGGGACATCGAACTTGCCGGCCGACCGCGCCGCGAAGTCTTTTTCGGCAATCACGCCGCCGCCAACGGTGCAAAGAATCACGCCGAACTCAAGGGCCGTGACGTTCTTCTCGTTGACACCGTCCTCGACAGTGGCGTCACCCAGGATTTCCTTCTCCGCCGCATTGGCGAGAGCAAGCCGCGTTCTCTGCGCCTTGCCGTGCTTCTCGACAAGCCCTCTCGCCACCGCGTGGCCCTAGAGCCCGATTACTTTGGCTTCCAGACTGCATCTAATCTATTGTGGTCTGGATACGGCTTGGCGGCCTCCAATGGGACCGGCAGGAATGGAAAAGGCTTGGTCGCCGGTTCGTCCGCGAATGGTTCTGGCAGGACCAAGGGGCGCGGAAAGAAGCAACGCTAGTTGATGCGCCGCAAATTTTGGCGGTTTGTTTTACGGGTATAATGTGAGGCTACTGTGAATTCCAGTTCTACGGCAAAAACGATCCTCTTCTGGATCTCCATCGTCTTCCTGGGCGTTATGCTCTGGAGACTGGTGTCCAGCAACGGCCAGGCCGCTCGCGAGGATAATCCCAGTTACAGCGAATTCATGGCCAAGGTTGATGAGGGTGACGTTAAGGAAGTAACTCTCTATCTTTCCCCCAACAGCTATGAGCTGCAGGGTGAATATATTCGCCCGGCCAACCGCAAATTCCGTGTCACCGTTCCAAAAGAAAATTCTCCGGAAATCACCAAGGCCCTCCGCGACAAAGCTGTCCAGCTCAACGTCAAGGAAGTTCGCAGCGGTGATTGGGTCCTGATCCTTCTTAACGCTCTTCCACTCCTCCTTCTCGCGGGCTTCGTCTTCTTCCTGATGCGTCAGATGCAGGCTGGTGGCAACAAGGCTCTCAGTTTCGGCAAGTCCCGCGCCCGGCTTCTCTCTGCGCAACAGAAGAAGGCCACATTCAAAGATGTTGCCGGCAGCGACGAAGCCAAGGAGGAGCTTCAGGAAATTATTGAGTTCCTTAAGGATCCCCAGAAATTCCAAAAGCTGGGCGGGCGCATTCCCAAAGGCGTGCTCCTCGTCGGACCTCCGGGAACCGGTAAAACCCTACTAGCTCGCGCCATCGCTGGCGAAGCGAACGTGCCTTTCTTTTCTATCTCCGGTTCGGACTTCGTGGAAATGTTTGTTGGCGTCGGCGCCAGCCGTGTCCGTGACCTGTTTGAACAGGGCAAGAAGAATGCTCCCTGCATCATCTTTATCGACGAGATAGACGCCGTTGGCCGTCATCGTGGCGCCGGTCTGGGCGGTGGTCACGACGAACGCGAGCAAACCCTGAACGCGCTCCTCGTTGAGATGGACGGATTTGAATCCAACGAAGGCGTCATCCTCATCGCCGCCACCAATCGCCCCGACGTTCTCGATCCAGCTCTGCTTCGTCCCGGCCGCTTCGATCGCCGCGTTGTTGTCGCGCGCCCCGACGTAAAAGGCCGCGAGGAAATTCTACGCGTCCACACGCGCAAAGTGCCTCTCTCCGATGACGTGGAACTCTCCATCATCGCTCGCGGTACTCCGGGCTTCTCCGGCGCCGATCTGGCCAATCTTGTTAACGAAGCTGCGCTCTGGGCTGCTCGCCAGAATCGCAAGTTTGTCACCATGGCGGATTTCGAGATGTCCAAGGACAAAGTCCTCATGGGCGTCGAGCGAAAGTCCATGATCCTTTCCGACGAGGAAAAGAAGAACACCGCCTATCACGAAGCCGGCCACGCTCTGATTGCCGCCATGACCCCAGGCGCTGACCCTGTTCACAAGGTCACCATCATTCCTCGCGGCATGGCTCTGGGCCTCACCATGCAACTGCCCGAAGCAGACAAACACACCTACACCAAGGAATATCTCGAGGGCATGCTCGCCGTCCTCATGGGCGGCCGCACCGCCGAAGAGATTTTTCTCGGCCACATCACCACTGGCGCGGGCAACGACATTGAACGCGCCACGGACATCGCGCGCAACATGGTCTGCGAATGGGGCATGAGCAATCTCGGCCCCCTGGCCTACGGCAAGAAGGAAGAAGCCATCTTCCTCGGCCGCGAAATTGCCCAGCACCGCGACTTCAGCGAAGACACGGCCGTGCAGATCGACAAGGAAGTCAAGCGCATCGTCAACGAAGCCTACTATAAGGCCCGAAACATCGTGGAGAGCAATCGCGGCACTCTGGAAAGCATCGCCCTCGCTCTTCTCGTGCGTGAAGTTCTCGATGCTAATGAAGTCAAGATGCTCATGGAAGGCAAACCGCTTCCCGATAAGCCGCGCACGCCTCCCACTCCGCCTCCCCAGGCCGCCCCGGGCACCGACCCCAAGGTCGTCCGCCCAGAGTTGCGTCCCGCTCCCGGCTTCACCCGCGGCGACTCCCCAGCCAAAGCCTAAGCTGAAATTTCAATTTGTAAGCCCAGGGCACGAGCCACAGCGTGCCCTTTTTTAAGTTTCTTGCCGTCAACAAAGTTCACTCACGAGCGCGCCTCTGCCCAGCGGTTCCGCATCCGTGATTTTT
>JBAVHY010000089.1:0-15306 GCA_049686315.1 Candidatus Acidiferrum sp.
CAGCAATGCTGCGCCCCTACCGAGCGAAGAGATTTTGTGGAGGATGGCGGCGTTTGCGAATGGGGATGCGCGGACGGCGTATAACACGTTGGAGTTGTGCGTGAAGAGCTCGAAGGTGGAAGAGTTGCCAGCGACCGGCGACCAGCAACTAGGGGAGGAGAAACCCAAGAGCCGGCAGAGCGGCGGCGTAAAGCCGCCCCTACAAACCCGAGAAGGAGTGAAACGAATTACCACAGAGCTACTGGAGGATGTGCTGCAGAGGAAGATGCTGCGGTACGACAAGGCAGGAGAGGAACACTACAACCTGATTTCGGCGCTACATAAATCAGTGAGGAATTCAGACCCGGATGCGGCGCTGTATTGGCTGGCGCGGATGATCGCGAGTGGCGAGGACGCACTGTATTTGGCGCGGCGGATGGTGCGGATGGCAAGCGAGGATATAGGCCTGGCGGAGCCGGGGGCTCTGGCCGTGACCCTGGCAGCCAAAGAGGCGTTTGATTTTCTGGGCGCGCCAGAAGGACATCTGGCGCTGGCGCAGGCGGCGGTGTATTTGTCTTTGGCGCCGAAATCGAATGCGTTGTATGTGGGGTATGGCGCGGTGATGGAAGATGTGCGGAAGACGGAGGCGGATCCGGTGCCGCTGCATTTGCGGAATGCGGTGACAGGACTGATGAAGAATGTGGGATATGGAGAGGGATACAAGTACGCGCACGATTACGAGGAGAAGGTGACGGAGATGCAGTGTTTGCCGGACAACCTTTCAGAACGGGTGTACTACCAACCTACAGACCAGGGATTTGAGGCGAGACTGCGGGTTCGGATGGAAGAGATACGGAAGATTAGGAGCGTGAAGGCATCGAAACCATGAGTGGAGTTGTTCACAGTGATTGAGGCAGGGTTTAGGTGTTGCCACGATCCCTCGACTGCGTGACCCGGCGTGCAGAAACCGCGCGGAAGATAAAGAACGGGTCGCTCCGGTCGGGATGACACTGGGTTTTTTGCGAGGGAAGACGTGGAGGGTGAGATCCTTCGCTTCGCTCAAGATGACAAGAGAGTGAGGAGTTGGGGATGAGAAGAGCTGGAATTGGGGTTGGGGCAGTTTGCGCACTGGTGGTGGCGGTGGTGTTCGCGGCAATGGCTACATGGGCAGGGGAGACGGCGAGGCGGCCGAAGATACTAGGAATTTTCCAAGTTCGAATTTCCGTTAGCAATTTGGTGGCTGCTCGTGAGTTTTATTCGGGCGTCACCAATCAGGACCTCGTGTGCCATTGGTGCGAGACCTCGCCACCTCCGACTACAGCAGTTTTTCGCTCGGGACAACTCCTTCAGTTCGTGCCTGGTGACCCGGCAGCGCACTCCAGCAGGGTTACGGAAGTAGCTTTCGCGGTTGACGACCCAAAGCTCCTAAAACAGTTGCTTCAAGCAAACAAGATTGCGTTTGAGGAAACCAATAGCAAAGTGGGCCCGCCGTCAATCCTGCTAAAAGACCCGGAGGGGAACGCGCTGCGGTTCGTGCCCTCGTTAATAGCGGTTCGGCCCAAAGTGGTGGGGGAGGAAGAGAAGCCTTCGACTCGACCCGACACTTCGATGCCCGGGCGAATAATTCATGCCGGCTGGGTGGTGAAGGACCGGGCGGCGATGGATAAGTTCTATAAGGATGTGTTGGGATTTCGTGTGTATTGGACTGGTGGCATGAAGGATGGGGAGACGGATTGGGTGGATATGCAGGTGCCAGATGGGACGGACTGGATCGAGTTCATGCTGAATGTGCCGGAGAACGCAGACAAAGAAACCCTGGGTGTAATGAATCATATTGCATTGGGAGTGACGGACGTGCGTGCGACGGCGAAGGCTCTGCACGCGAAAGGCATGAAATTGCCAGAGGAGCCGAAGATTGGGCGGGATGGGAAGTGGCAATTGAATTTGTACGACCCGGATGAGACGCGGGTTGAGCTGATGGAATTTACGCCAGTGGAGAGGCCGTGTTGTTCGGAATATACGGGGAATCATCCGAAGCCATGAGGAGAGCCGTGATTCGTGATTCGTGTTCCGTGATGCGTGTAAGACAAAAGCCGGAAGGCGGCGTAAAGCCGACCCTACAGGTGTTCATTTTCATTATTGTGTTGATAGCGGTCAGTTCCCTGCTGTGGGGTGGGCGGTCGGCAGCGCAGAATTTGGATAAGCCGGTGATGAATGTGGACGAGGAGGTTACGGCGTTTGCGTATGCGCCGGACGGGCGGATCGTGTTTTCGGTGCGGAGGATGTTCAAGACGAAGAAGTACGATTTACAGCGGGACGATATTTTCATTGTGGAAGGGAATGGGAAGAAGCGGCGAATCCTCGAGGGACAGAAATTCACGCATGGGGACAAGCCGTTCACCTACCAGGTGGAATCGTTCACCTGGTCGCCGAATGGGCACATAGTGGCGGTGCAACTGTTCACGACGACAGTGGACCCAGAAGACGAGCACCGCGACGATGCGCGAGCGCTGCTGCTGTTGGACGATTCCGGGCATGAATTGCATCCGGCGGGCCCGGACCCACTGGTGATGGGGGCGGAACAACCGCTGTGGTTGAGGGATAACGGGACGCTGGTGTACCTGACGGAAGAGGTGCAACCACGGCAGTTGTTCTCGATGAAGTATTTGTATATGTCGAGCGGGCCGGGGACGAAGGCGTTTGAAGGACGGACGTTCATCGAGGCGGTGCGAATTCCCGGAAGCAACTCTGCGATTGCGATTGAACGCGACCAGAATATGGAAGGGCCGCCGCGGCTGCAGAAGCTGGAATTGCTGTCGCAGGAGGATCAGGAATTGGCGACGCTGGATGGATATTTTGGAGGGCTTTCGATTTCTCCGAGCGGTAATAAGGTGGCGTATTTTCTGGATAAGGAGGTGCTGGAGATACGGGATCTGGAGAAGCCGAACCGGATGGCGAGAATGCGTGTTGGCCTTGGCGTGTTGCAGTGGAACGCGGAAGAGACACGTATCTACCTGAAGAGGACGGTGGAAAAGAAGTCCGCCGACCTGGTGACGGTGAATGTGCCGAAATTGGTGGCTTATGGAAAGGGTCAGCCGGTGCCAGTGGAGGAGCCGGAGCCGAGACAGTTGCTACACGGATTGGCGGTACGGGAGTATGGGCTGTCCGCGGATGGAAGATATTTGGCGGTGGTGCTGCCGGGGAAAAGGAATTTGCAGGTGTTTGGATTCTGAAGTAAGGAACTAAGAAAAAAAGCTTACCGCAGAGGTAGCAGAAGGGCCGCAGAGAGAACGGAGAGCACAGCAATAAACGGACAGGATAGGTAGGGGCGCCTAGAGAGGGCGCCTTTTTTTGTGCTCGATGAAGAGGCAGGCGTCTTCGACCACAAGGAGGCCGGCGGTGCGTGCTTTTTCCGCGGCGGCAGCGTGGGCAATGCCTTGCTGGAACCACAGGGCCTTGGCGTGGATGGCGATGGCAGAATCGGCTACGGGAGGGACGTCTTCCGAGCGGCGAAAGACGTCGACGATGTCGACCGGGTCGGGGATGTCCTCCAGACGGGCGTAGGATTTTTGGCCGAGAACTTCCCTTTCGTTGGGATTGACGGGAATGATGCGGTAGCCGACGGACTGGAGGTAAGCGGCGACTTCGTGGCTAGGGCGGGTGGGATTGGAGGATAGGCCGACTACGGCGATTGTTTTGGAGGCGCGTAGGAGTTGCGTGATGGGGTCGGAGGAGGAGGTGGCGTTGTCGGGAAGGTGGAGGAGCATGGTGATTGGATGTGGGAGATGGTGAGAAGGATAGAGGGACTGGGAATAGAAACCCGAAGTGAGGGTTAGGATTTCTTGGCTGCGGAGAGGGTGTGGGAGATTGCGGCAAGGAGCTTGGAGTTTTCGGCGGAATTGCCGACGGAGATGCGGATGGCTTCGGGAAAACCCATCCAACCCAGGGGACGAACGATGACGCCTTCATGGAGGAGTTCCTCGCATAGGGACTTAGCGTTGGGGCCGATGGGGATGAAAAGGAAATTCGTTTCGCTGGGAACCGGTGAGAGGCCGAGTTTGCGGAGTTCGACGAAGAGGCGGCTGCGCTCAGCGTGATTCATGTCGACGGAGCGGCGAACGTGGTCGATGTCGTCGAGGGCGGCAAGAGCGGCGGCTTGGCCAACACTGGTGACATTGAAAGGTGTGCGGAGCTTGTTCATTTCGGCGACGAGAGTAGGATGACCAATGCCGTAGCCGATGCGAAGTCCCGCGAGGCCGTAGACCTTGGAAAAAGTGCGGAGGGTGAGGATGTTGTTGTATTCGCGGAAGAGCTCGAGAGCGTTGGGGAGATCGTGTCGCTCGGCGTACTCGCGGTAGGCTTCATCGAGGACGACGAGGACGTCACCAGGAACCTTCTTGAGGAAGCTGGCGAATTCTGCGGCGCCGAAGGCGGTGCCGGTGGGGTTGTTGGGATTCGCGATGTAGATGACACGCGTTTGCGGTGTCACGGCAGCGGCGATAGCGTCGAGATCGAAGGTGAAGTTCTTCATGCGCGTCTGGATCAGGTTGCCGCCACTGGCGCGAATGGCGATGGCAAAGAGGGTGAAGGACCCTTCGCTGGTGATGCCTTCGAGGCCGGGCCGAAGGAGGACGCGGGAGGCGAGGTCGATAATTTCACTGGAGCCAAGGCCAACGAAAATTTCTTCCGGGCGCACCTTGAAACGGGCGGAGAGAACTTCGCGGAGATGCTTGCAGCCGCCGTCGGGATACCAGTTGGCTTCGCCGAGAGCACGGCGTGCGGCCTCCATGGCCTTTGGAGAAGGCCCGAGAGGATTTTCGTTGGAAGCCAGCTTTACGGCATGGATTTTGAGTTCCTGCTCGACCTCTTCGACGGGCCTGCCGGGAACATAGGCGGGGAGGCCCTGGATGTAATCGGGGATAAGTTCCTCAAGAGTGTGGGTCATGAGCTAAGTTTATGACGAAGATTAGCGTTTGTGGAGGGGTGGAAGGGCAAAAGTCAACAGTTGACAGCCGACAGGAAGCACGTGTTTGGGAGTTCGAGAGTTTAAGAGTCTAAGAGTTCAGAGGTTCAAAAAGACGCAGAGACGCGGAGGAGCGCGGAGAAGAAGTGCGAGTTGGTGGTGCGGTAGGAAGAACCAAAGCGGATCGAATCAACGAGCGCGCTTGAAGAGCAGGATTGCCCCGATGAAGGAGAGGATGCCGGCAGACGCGGTGGCGAGGGCGACGGCCCAGAAAACGGGGTTGTGGAAAGCCTCATGAGGCTCGTGATGGAAATGGTGGTGGAGTATGTGGGCGTAGCCGAGGGTGGTGAAAAGCACGGCAATTCCGCAAAGGATA
This sequence comes from Candidatus Acidiferrum sp., assembly GCA_049686315.1. GTDB lineage: Bacteria > Acidobacteriota > Terriglobia > Acidiferrales > UBA7541 > Acidiferrum. Next base: position 5,319 of record JBAVHY010000089.1, read on the forward strand.
TTCAGGATGCGCATCGTTGTCTCCAGTTTTCGCGGTGCAGTGTTACACAAGTTTGTGCTAGTGCCAATGAATTTTGTGGAACACCATGATCGAAATATGTCGTGTGGCCTGGGGGTGTAGCGAGTGGTGCTATTATCTGCGGATGCTGAAGAACCGATCGGTGCCCACGGATATTGTGTTGCCGCACGTCATGTATCGAGACGTTGCGGAGGCGATTGGTGGCTGAGCAAAGTGTTTGGATTCACGGAGCATTGCAGGTACGGTGAGTCTGAGGGGACGGTCAGTGGCGCGCAGATGAATCTCGGAAATGCCTGGATCATGCTGAAAAGGGCGGAAGAAGGATGCGCAAGCCCGGCGCACCTGGGATATGGAACGCAGAGCCTTACGGTGTTTGTCGAGGATGTGGAAGCGCACTACACGAGAGCGAAATCGGCTGGCGCGAAGATCCTCGAGGAACCGCACGAAACTGTATATGGTGAGTTCCAGTATGCGGCGGAGGACCTCGATGGTCATCATTGGCTGTTTTCGCGGCATGCTCGGGACTTGAGACCCGAGGAATGGGGAGCGAGGATCGTGAGAAGTTGAGGGGGAAATTGAATTGAGGGTTAGGGTTCGGGGGGAGCGGCTAGATTTTTCAGGCGGTGGACTTCTCTTTCGGTGAGCGGGCGGAACTTGCCGGGAGGAACGTCGAGCGTGAGAGGGCCTAGTTGGACGCGCTTGATTTTTTCTACCAGGAAACCTATGTGCTGGAACATGCGGCGGATCTGGCGATTGCGACCTTCGATGAGGACGACTTCGTACCAGGGGTTGGTGGCATCCTCGAGGAGACGAATCTTGGCAGGGGAAGTTTTGACACGGCGGTTGTCGTCGAGGGCGATGGTCACGCCGTTGCGCAGTTTTTGGATGGCTTCCTCGTTGGGCTTGCCGCTGATTTTTACGTGATACGTTTTGGGGATGTGGGAGCCGGCCTTGGTGAGTTTTTGGGCCAGGGCGCCGTCGTTGGTAAGGAGGAGAAGACCTTCGCTGGAGTAGTCGAGGCGACCGACGGGATAGACGCGCTCGGGAAGATTACCGAGAAGCTGCATGACGGTGGGACGGCCTTCGGGATCGCTCACGGTGGTGACGTAGCCTTTGGGCTTGTTCAGCAGGAAATAGACGAAGCGCTGTGGATTTTGGAGAGGTTTCCCATCGACGGCGATGGTGTCAGTGGAGAGGTCGGCCTTGGTGCCTAGCGCGGTGACGATTTTACCATTCAGGGTGACGCGGCCGGCGGAGATGATTTCCTCGGCTTTGCGGCGGGAGGCGATGCCGGCGGCGGCGAGGATTTTTTGGAGGCGATCGGGCATGGGAGTTGTAAGTTGTCAGTTATAAGGTTTCAGTTAAGAGTAGCAGCGAATGTGGGGCGAGTAGAAGTGGAGTTGGAGAGTTAAGAAGAACGAAACAAAGACTTTACCACAGAGGGCACAGAGGTAAGAGCACAGAGTCCGCAGAGAAGAAAAACTCCTGAAAGGGAGAGGAGAGACTTTGTGACGTTTGAGGGTAAGAGCCCACCCTTCGCAAACGACGCGAAGGATGGGGCACACTCAAGTTCAAGAATTGGACTTGGAGGACTTTCGGGGTTTGGTTAGGGATTCCACTTCCCTTTTTTCCAAGAGGCGGTAGCGGCCGCGGGGGATGCCTTCGATGGAAAGAGGACCGAAGCCAATGCGCATTATTTTCTCGATGGGATGGTGTTCGCGGAAGAGAGTGCGGCGGAGGGATTCGAGTTTGGCGCCTTGCATTTGCATTTGGTACCAATAATTGGCGCTGCGCTTGCGCGTGGCTTCAGGTTGGCGGACAGTTTTCAGCCTCACGTTGGTCTCTTTGTTGAGGCGTTCGAGATCCGCAAGGGTGAGCATGCCTTTCACCTTGATGTGGTAGGTCTGCTCAAGATGATCCCAGTCTTTCAGGAGTTGCGCGGCGAGATCGCCATCGTTGGTCATGAAGACAAGGCCGGCCGCCGCGTATTCGAGATTGCCGACGGGATAGACACGCTCGGGGAAACCGCGGAGAAAATTGCGCAGCGTTTTGCGGCCTTCGGGATCGGCTAGGGTGGAAACTACTTCGGGTGGCTTGTGGAGTAGGAGGTAGACGCTGCGGGGGGAAGCGGCGATAGGGCGGCCAGCGGCCTCGATTTTGTCTTTGGAGGGATCTGCCTTGGTGCCGAGTACGGTGATGGTTTTGCCATTGACGCGGACCTGGCCGGAGAGGATGAGTTGCTCCGCGTGGCGGCGAGAGGCGATGCCGGCACGAGCGATGATCTTTTGGAGACGCTCTAGCATGGGGGGTTATCGGTAAGGATATCAGGGATCAGGAATGAGAAGGGCCAAGAGTAGAAGATAACGGCGAGTCGCTCAGAGAAGAGAAATCCAAGAGCGAAGAAGCGGGAGTTGTGCCGTAGGGCTAAGCCCTTAGGTTTTCTTTTCGCCTTCGAAACTGTTAACTTTTCTCTTGGAACTCTTGCCTTATAACGGAAAATTTATAACCAAAACTATCTACGATGGACTTCTCGCTCAAAGACCACCAACTCCTCATCCGTGACACCGTCCGTGAATTCATGAATGCCGAAGTCCGTCCTCACGTCAAAGACTGGGAACGCACCGAGCATTTCCCCCTTGAGGGCATACAAAAACTCGGCGCTCTCGGCTGTTGCGGCATGCTCATGCCCGAGGATTGGGGCGGTCCAGGGCTCGACACCATTTCCTACGTGCTCATGCTCGAAGAAGTCGCGCGCGTTCACGCGGCCATGTCCACCGCCCTCAGTGTCACCAACTCTGCCGTCCAGCTCCCGCTGCTCACCTTCGCCTCGGCCGACCAAAAGTCACGCTACCTCCGCCGCCTCGCTTCCGGCGAGATTCTAGGGGCGTTCTGCCTCACCGAGCCCGCTGCAGGCTCCGATGCCGCCGGAATCCAAGCTACTGCTGTCCGCGATGGCGGCAATTACAAACTCAACGGCACGAAGACCTGGGTCACCAACGGCAGCCATGCAGGTCTCTTCATCGTTTTCGCTAAAAGCAATCCCGCCGCAGCCGGAAAAGGAATCACCGCCTTCCTCCTCGAACCCAATACCCCCGGCCTGAAGATCGGCCGCCACGAAGACAAAATGGGCCAGCGCTCCTCTCCTTCCGTGGAAATCATTCTCAACGATTGCGTAGTCCCCACAGCCAATCGCTTGGGCGAAGAAGGCCAAGGTCTGAAAATAGCGCTCTCGGCTCTCGATGGCGGCCGCGTCGGAATCGGCGCCCTAGCCGTAGGCCTGGCCCAAGGCGCCCTGGACGAATCCGTAAAATACGCGCGCGCAAGAAAAGCATTTGGGAAATCCATCTCCGAATTCCAAGCCATCCAGTGGATGCTCGCCGACATGCACACAGAAATCGAAGCCGCCCGCGCCCTGGTTTACAATGCCGCCTTCCTAAAAGATTCCGGCGGGAAACTGGGGTCCTCCGCCTCCCGCTCCAAGCTCTACGCCAGCGAAATGGTCAATCGCATCGTTTACAAAGCTGTCCAGATCCACGGCAGTCTTGGCTACTCCCGCGAATCCGAGGTCGAGCGCATGTACCGCGACGCCCGCGTAATCACCATCTACGAAGGCACCAGCGAAATCCAGCGCACCATCATCGCCCGCGACTTGCTTTCGAAAAAATAGAGCACCGACATCACCTCCGTGCTCAAGCCTTTTCTTCCCTTGGCTCCCGAATTTTGACGGCACCTGATTCGCATGTTACCATCCAAAATTGCCCGAGCAATCGGAATGGAATCCGTAAACTCTCCCGCAAATTCAGTCCCTCGCAAAACGCCGCTAAACGCGTTGCACCGCCGTCTTGGCGCCAAAATGGTGAATTTTGGAGGCTGGGATATGCCCGTCGAATATCCTTCGAGCGGCGGCCTTGTTGCGGAGCACAAAGCAGTACGAGGCGGGGTGGGCGTATTTGATGTAAGCCACATGGGCGACATCAGGATTCATACGGCGAAAAAGCCTGGCGGCGCCCTGGAGGCGGTGCAATATCTGACCATGAACGACGCCTCGAGGCTGGCCATCGGTCAGGCGCAATATTCCGCGATGCTTTATCCCGAGGGCACGTTTGTGGATGACGTGATCGTCCATCGGCTGGCCGAAGATGATTACCTGCTGGTGATCAACGCGGGCACGAGGGAGAAAGACCTTAACTGGGCGCGGCAGAACATCGCGAAATTTGATTGCACGGTGGAAGATCTGAGCGATGCATACACGCAACTGGCGATACAGGGGCCACGAGCCGTGGATGTCATGCGCAAGCTGACCGACGCGAATCTCGATGCGATGAAGAACTACTGGTTTACGCACGGAGCCGTTTGCGGGTTGAAGGATACATTGATCGCGCGGACGGGCTACACGGGTGAAGATGGATTTGAGATTTACATACCGGGCGAGGTGGCGACAAGCGAACGCGTCTGGAACGCCGTGATCGAGGCGGGAAAGGAATTTGGCATTGTGCCTTGCGGGCTGGGAGCACGGAATACATTGAGGCTGGAATCCAAGATGGCGCTGTATGAGCATGAGATCAGCGACAAAATAAACGTCTGGGAAGCGGGCCTGGAGCGCTACTGCAAGATGGAAAAAGGCGAGTTTCTAGGGCGCGCGGGACTGGAAAAGGCCCGTTCCGCGAGATTGAAGAGAACCCTCGTGGGACTGGAGATGGTGGAAAGAGGCATCGCGCGCGACGGCTACTGCTGCTGCAAGGAAAGCGGAGAGCGAATCGGCATGGTGACCAGCGGATCTCCTTCACCGACACTTGGAAAAAACATTGCCCTGGCGTATCTTCCTCCAGAACTGTCCGCGCTTGGGACGTTTATTTACGTGGAGATTCGTTCGCAAAAATGCAAGGCACAGATTGTGGCAACACCCTTTTACAAACGGGGTCGGAAGGCGAGCGCGAATTAGGCAAACGGCAACCGATCAAATGTAAGGAGTGCTGGCATGGGATATCCAACACAGTATCGCTACACGAAAGATCATGAGTGGATTGAGGCAAAGGGCAACGCCGCCACAATCGGCATTACCGATTATGCGCAGCATGAACTTGGCGACGTGGTTTTCGTCGAGTTGCCGGCGGCCGGAACAAAGCTGACGACGGGCAAGACGTTCGGCTCCGTGGAATCGGTGAAGGCCGTCAGCGAAATCTATGCGCCAGCAAGCGGCGAAGTGGTGGAGGCAAACGGCGCGCTGCAGAGTAAGCCGGAAATCATCAACAGCGATCCGCATGGCGCCGGCTGGCTGGTCAAAATAAAATTGTCTAACGCCGCGGAGGTCAGCTCGCTGATGGACGCGGCGGCTTATGAAGCGTACATCGAGGAAAAAAAGAAAGAAGCGTCGGCCTGATGCGCTATCTGCCGAAGAGCCCCGCCGAGCGGCAAGAAATGCTGGCCGCCATCGGCATAAAATCCGTCGCGGAACTTTTCTCCTCCATTCCCGAAGCATATCGACTGAAAAAGCCGCTAAATCTTCCTGGACCGCTGTCTGAAACAGAGGTAATTCAGTATTTTCAGGCACGGGGAGCCGAAAATTCCGCGGGCTATACAAGCTTTCTCGGTGCTGGAGTGTACTCTCATCTCCGCTCGGTTGTGACGGACGCGATTCTGCAGCGCGGCGAGTTTCTGACTTCTTACACACCCTACCAGGCGGAGATTTCCCAAGGCACGCTACAGGCGATTTTCGAATTTCAAACTCTGACGTGCCAACTGACGGGGCAGGAAGTCGCCAATGCTTCCATGTACGACGGATCGACTGCTACGACGGAAGCGGTGCTGATGGCCGAGCGCCTGACGGGACGCCAGCGCGTGCTGGTGGCGCGGTCTCTGCATCCGGAATATCGCGACGTGCTGCGCACGTATGCAAGAAATTCGGGGCTGAAGTTGGAGGAGGTGCCCTATGGCGCGACAGGGACTCTCGACTTTAAGGCGTTAAAAGCAGCGCTGCGGGACGATGTTTGCGCTGTGGTTGTTCAATCACCCAACTTTTTTGGCGCGATCGAGAGCATTGCGCCGTTGGCGGAAGCCGCGCAAGCCACCGGAGCGCTGTTGGTGGTGTCGGTGACGGAGGCCCTATCCTTGGGGCTAGTGAAGCCGCCGGCGGAGGCGGACATTGTTGCCATGGAGGGCCAAAGTTTCGGCTTGGCGCCGAGTTATGGCGGCCCCTACGTCGGAGTGATTGCGTCGCGGGAAAAGTTTGTTCGCCAGATGCCGGGGCGGCTGGCGGGTCAGACGACGGATCAGGACGGACGCCGTGGTTTTGTACTCACTCTGGCGACCCGCGAACAGCATATCCGCAGGGAAAAAGCGACTTCGAATATCTGCACGAATCAAGCACTGTGCGCACTGGCCGCGACAGTGCACCTCACGTTGCTGGGGAAAGAGGGCATCCGCGAAATGGCGGAGCAAAATCTTGCCAAGGCACAGTTTGCCTTGGGCGAGCTAGAGAAAATTCCTGGCGTCAAGCGCAGTTTCACCGCACCTTTCTTCAATGAATTTGCCGTGGAGTTGCCGCGCTCGGTCAAAATGGTGAACGCAGATCTTCTGAAGTCGAAAATCGTCGGACCCTACGTGCTTGGGGCAGCTTATCCCGAACTGACCAAGCATGCGTTAGTCTGCGTGACGGAGACCACCTCGCGCGCGGAGATCGAGAGATTCGCCGCGGCGGTAAAAGCCGTTTTGGCTTTGCCGTTATAGAGGATCGAAGGAAATTCGGTGTCCATTGTTATCCAGGAACGGGACCTGCGGAATTCAAAGATGAACGAAAAAATCACCAAGGCATCGCGGCACACGAACCAGAATGAGGGTTTGATATTCGAAAAGTCCTCCCCCGGCAAACGCGCTTTTGAACTTCCTCCGCTTGATGTCCCCGCTGTGGAACCCGGCGAAGTGCTGGGCGAATTCCACCGGCGAGAAGGCGTGGAAGGCCTTCCCGAGGTAAGCGAAATTGAAGTGATTCGCCACTTCACGCGGCTGTCAACATGGAACTACGCCATCGATCTCGGCATGTATCCGTTAGGCTCATGCACGATGAAATACAACCCGCGGGTGAACGAATATGTTGCGCGGCTTGAGGGCATCGCCACGGAACACCCGTATCAGCCGCAGGAACTTTCGCAAGGCTGCCTGAAAATTCTTTCACTCCTGGAAAAGTGCCTACTGGAAATCACAGGCATGGACGTTATTACCCTGCAGCCCGCAGCGGGAGCTCAGGGCGAGCTCACGGGACTGCTCCTGATCCGCGCTTACCACCAGAAAAACGGCAATCCCCGCAAGAAGGTATTGATTCCAGACTCGGCTCACGGCACGAATCCGGCCACCGCGGTGATCGCGGGCTATGAGGTCGAAAATATCAAGTCCAATGCGAACGGCCAGGTGGACATTGCAAAGTTGCGTGGGCAGGTGAGCGAAGATGTAGCGGCGCTGATGCTGACCAACCCCTCGACCCTGGGCATTTACGAGCAGCACATTTCGGAGATTGCGGAGATTCTGCATGCCAAAGGCGCGCTGTTGTACATGGACGGCGCCAACATGAACGCATTAACGGGCATAACGCGCCCGGGCGACCTAGGCGTTGACGTGATGCACCTAAACCTGCACAAGACTTTTTCCACCCCGCACGGCGGAGGCGGTCCCGGCGCCGGGCCGGTGGCGACGAAGAAGATCCTGGAGCCTTTCTTGCCGATTCCGGTTCTGGTCGAGAAGGAGGGTGGCAGTTTCGCGCTCGACTCGCAGAGAAAAGAAAGTGTGGGCCGCGTGCGCGCATTCGGAGGGAATTTCGGCGTCCTGGTGCGGGCGCTCGCCTACATCCTTGCTTACGGTCCGGGTGTGCGCCAAGCCACGGAAGATGCCGTGGTCAACGCCAACTACATTCGCAAACAACTGGAAGGCTATTTCGACCTGCCGTATACGCGCCCCTCGATGCACGAGGTGGTATTCAGCGACGCAATTCAGAAGAAACATGGCATAAGCACCATGGATATCGCAAAACGCTTGATCGACTATGGATTTCACCCCTACACGACCGCGTTTCCGCTCATCGTTCACGGGGCGCTAATGATTGAGCCGACGGAGTCTGAAAGCAAGGAAGAATGCGACTATTTCATTGAGGCCATGAAATCAATCGCCGAGGAAGCAGAGAAGAACCCGGAACTGGTGAAGAGCGCACCACACACGACTCGAGTACGGCGGCTAGACGAAGTTGGCGCGGCCCGCAAGCCCATTTTGCGCTGGATGCCCGCCGTGAAGCGAAGCGAAGCCGCCGATTAAAGCCCCCACCAGTATCTACAGCGTTTCATCGGCAAGACATCAAAGCGTCGCCATCCTGTAACAATGCGCATCTATTCTCCCTTGCTGGACCTGTCCGTGTTCTCGCTCCCCTCTAATTCGAGCATGGGAATAAAACAAATGGAGAGACAAATGAAGAAAAAGTTGATGGCAGTTGCCCTAACCCTTGGACTGCTGGGAGCCTTGCCTCCCGCACCTGCCCAGGCCAGTCCGGGCCCAAACGGGAAGATTAAGCATGTGTTGCTGATCAGCGTGGACGGCCTGCATGCGCTGGACGTGGCAAACTATGTTGCGTCGCACAAAGGATCGGCATTGGCCGAATTGAGCAGGCATGGCATTACCTATTCGAATGCACGGACACCCGCGAACTCGGACTCATTCCCGGGGCTGTTGGCGTTGGTGACTGGAGGCTCACCCATAAGCCACGGGCTTTTCTACGACGTCAGTTACAACCGCGGAATTTTCGCCCCGGCAAACACCAGCTGCTCCGGGCAGCCGGGTAACATGCAAGTGTTTGACGAAAGCATCGACCTTTACAACTCCGCCGTGGTATCGCTGAATGTAATCGATCCGACGCAACTCCCGAACTACATCAATAGCGATGGCAAGTGCGTTCGGCTCTATCCGCACAATGCCATGAAAACCAACACGATTTTCGAGGTAGTGAAGTCCGAGGGCGGTCGCACTGCCTGGGCGGACAAGCACCCAGCCTATGATCTGGTGAATGGTCCTTCCGGTAAGGGTGTGGACGATCTCTACACGCCAGAAATAACGAACAACAATGGTTTTGATAACACCGTGAGCGTTGTTTGCACCGCTCAGAACGATTATCTGAAAGTGCGGGCGATCCTGAATGAAATCAAAGGACTGACGCACGATGGCACAGCCAAAGTTGGGGTTCCTGCCGTGTTCGGTATGAACTTCCAAGCTGTGAGCGTGGGCCAAAAGCTGGAAAAGGACAACTCGGATGGAAGTTGCACAAGCGACGCTGACCCAGCGATAAACGGCCAGCCCGGTGGTTATCTTGATGGCGCGGGTACGCCGACGGCGGTTCTTGCCTATGGACTGCAGAAGACCGACGATGCCCTAGGGATGATGATCAAAGGGCTGAAGCAGGCGGGCATTTACAATTCCACTCTGTTCATCGTAACGGCTAAACACGGTCAGTCCCCCATCAACCCTGTGAAGACGAACAAGCCAGGACATTTTGCCGATCTGGTTGCCGCTTTGCCAGACGGCAGCACCAACCCTGCAGCCATCGCTCTGGCGAATGCAGCTAATTGCGCCGTGGGAAATTGTGGGTTTGTTATGGATGACGATATCGCGCTGATTTGGCTTGCGGATCAGAGCCAAACTGACGAAGTTGCCGCTTACCTGAATAAAAACGCCAATGCACTGTTCATCGAAGAAGTGATGGCCGGCAATGAAATCGAGCTCCGATTAAACGATCCCCTCAAGGACAACGCTACGCCTGATATTCTGGTGCAACCGCTGTACGGCACGATATATACGGGATCGGGCAAGAAGAACGCAGAGCACGGCGGCTTCAGTTTCGGTGATACCAACGTTGGGCTGATCGTTTCGAACCCCGGCATAGTCAGCCAAACGGTGAAGACCCCGGTGGTAACTTCCCAGGTTGCTGCTTCGATTCTCG
>JBAVHY010000090.1:0-21088 GCA_049686315.1 Candidatus Acidiferrum sp.
ATACAACGTTTTTGGGCATGCCATCCCGGGAGTGATCGAGCCAACCCTCGAAGAATATACGCACTTGGGAGACGCTGCGTCCAAAACCGACGGGAAGATCTATTCCGAAAAGATGTCCCCCTCGCAATCAGATGGCACCTACTCCGGTGTGCCGGACGATCGCTGGGCATTCACCGCGCATACAACCCCACTGAATTATGACGCCATCTCTGCTCTCGCTGCCGCCAGTCGTGTCCTTCACGGATTCGATGACAAGATGGCCGACGAATGTCTCCACACCGCCGAGAGGATCTGGGACCAGGAGCACAAACAGCCACCGGTGATCTTTCGTTCTTTCAACACCGCGGGAGGTGATCTCGCTATCGAGGAGACGAAGGCGGCCGTCGAATTGGTAATCGCCACCAAGGGCAAAGACATTTACCAAAAGCGCCTGCTGGAACTTCTTCCCACTATCCAGGAACGATTCATGTTTTTGGGAGGCACAGCGGTACGCGCCGTTCCGTACATGAACGCCGAATTCAAAGCGGCCTTGCGCTCTACTGTTCTTTCACATAAGGCGACGCTCGACGAGAATTTGGCAAAGAACCCGTACGGCGTTCCGATCGCCATGGGAACGTGGGGCGGCTCTGGCCTTGCCGCCGGCTTCGCGTCTCAAATGTATTTTCTGCATCAAGCATTCCCAGGGATTATTGGAACGGAATACACACTTCGTGGTTTGGATTACGTGCTCGGCGTTCATCCTGTTTCGAATATTTCGTACGTGTCTGGTATCGGTGCGCATTCTAAAATGATCGCCTACGGCAACAATCGGGCCGACTACACCTTCATTCCGGGAGGGATGATTCCGGGCGTAACCATCATCCAGCCGGATTTCCCTGAACTGATGAACGATTGGCCTTTCCTCTGGTATGAAAACGAATATGTCGTGGATACTGCGACGGCTTTCATCTTGGCCGCAAGCGCAGCGAAAGCCGCAGCCAACGAACCTCTCGCAAATCGTCCCTAGCCACGCCAGCATCCATCAAAGGAGATCCATCTCAAAGGTTGTGCTTGCTGGTCCGCGCGATCGTCCGGACCGCCCCGAATTTTGTCAGGCAAATCGAACTCCCATATTCACTTCTTTCCGCTATACTACTCACCTCTCTGGGCGCGACTCTGCTTGCGTTTCCTTAAGCCTGCCGGAGAGGATGCTCACATGTGGCGTTTGCTGTTTGCTTTCTTCCTTCTGGCCGTCGGCGCCGCTCACGCACGGTTTGTGGCGAATCCTCAAAGCCGTTCCGCGTGCACCCTTCGCATCGACGTTGCGTTCGCCAGTGGAGGCCGGGCAGGATCAGGAGTGCGTGTGCAGCTTCTCCAGGGCTTGATGAATGCGTCTGCCATTGAAGTCGAGATGACCAACTCCTCCGGCTCGGCGGAGTTCCATAATTTGCTGTCAGGTGACTACCGCGTCGAAGTTTCCGGTGACGGGATCGAGACCACCACCAGCAGCATCATCCACATTGAGGACGGCAGAGTTTTTCTAAGTCAGTTCGTAGCGGTGCAGAGGGAATCCAACGGTGAATCAAGTGCAGCGCGAGTTGCGGGTCCGATGGTCACAGTCACTGAACTCGAGGTTCCGAAGAAAGCTTCCGAAGAATTGGCGAAGGGCAATACCGAGATGCAACGGAGCAATTGGAAAAGAGCCGCCGAGCACTTCAATAAAGCTGTATCCCTTTACCCTCAATATGCCTCCGCCTACTACAATCTCTCGGTCGCATACTATCGCCTTGGCCAGCAGGATCAACAACGCGACGCTTTGCATAAAGCTTTGCAGATTAACGACCATTTTTTGCCGGTGCTCGTCAGCCTTTCGCACCTGGACTTGGCCGCTCGCAATCTGACGGAGGCCAGAGCGCTCCTGGACAAGGCTGTATCCCTAGATCCCACCAATATCGAAGCCCTTGCTCTTCGAGTCCGCGTGGATTTCCTTCAGGGGGACGACGAGCAGGCCGTCGCGGATGGTCACAAAGCTCACGACATGCCTCACCAGGGGTACGCCACCGTGCACTACACGGCCGCCGCCGCGCTCCAGCGCCTGAATCGCATTCCCGAAATGCTCGCCGAATTGCAGATGTTCCTCCAAGAAGATCCCACAAATCCGAGTGCCAGCTATGTTCGCGAAACGATTGCTTCCCTGCAGAATCAGGCTCATTAACAGGCCCGGTCCGACATCTCCTCACCGGTACGCTGCATTGCTCTCAGCTCGTTTTGGCGGGATTTTCAGTGCCGTTACTACGCGCCCGGCTTCACTCGACCTCACGGCTGATAAGGGCGAGGTGGGTGGTTCAAGTCCACCCAGGCCCACCATTAATCTCCAGTCTTTATGCGGTCATTCTCACTTTTCCAACTTACTGGGCGATCACTCAAAAAGCCATTTGCCAACTATTTGCCAACTTTCCGGGCGAGCCAGCATAAACGTAACCGCGCCGTTTCGAGCTCTTCATTGTCAACTCCATCGCCAAAGGGAATGAGATGGGCCTCGGGGCAAGAGGTCCATGTACACCAACAACATCCACGGATTCGGAAGCGGGTTACAACCCCACACCTTCCAAACAAGTTGGAATGACCCATCGCGAAACGACACTTGTACGGATTGTGCGTTTTTTCGTCCAAGTGGGCTGGAAGGAACCAAGACTGCGACGATGTGTTTTTCGGAGTCGAATGCTAGGCCAAAGACCCAGAGAGAAGTCAGTGAGCCAGGGCCGCCGGCAAGGGCAGGCTCGATACTTTGGCATACTCCGAAGCAAACAGTTCACTATCCGGATACTGCTCGATCAATTCCCGCAACAACTTTCGCGCCAGGGCAGCCTGATTTTCACGGCACGCGGCAAGGGCAGGCGAACGGGCCCAGATAGCGACCGTTCGCCTCAGCCTTGGCGACTTGCTCCATGCCGAGCTTTTTGTCGCCGTGAATCCCATCGAACCAGAGCGCGAAGCGGGAACCAGCGCTCTGCGATCCGATAATATAGTTTGCTATGCCAAGGGCTATGTAAGCGTCGTAGCCATGAACGGGGAGAAAATCGTTCTTGGGTCATTGACAGCAGAATTGATTGCTGCACCTGGTTTCTGCTCGAAGCAGATTACGACATGATCGCCGCGGCGCTCACGGTTGATCGCGAACCCGACACGCCGGATTCGGCCACCGACCGGACCTGAGCCGCGTTTCGGCCCGAAACTTCGCTGCGAAGCGTTCCCCCTGAGATAGGCTGCCAGATATTTGTCCACCTAGCCCGGAGCAAGTAGTTCCATGGTTCGGTTTTCTTTTGACTTCACAATTGGCTTTCGTCTTTGGGAGGATGCGACTAGAATCAGCGGAAACGTTTGCGCAATTGAGAAGTCGGGTGGGAGCGAGCAGCCGGTGTTAGACTTCTTTTGGGTGAGTAAACGCCTTCTCAGAAAGGACCGCTTGCCGGGAGCAGCGGAGTTTAGCTCCAAATGAACTCAGGGGTCGTGCTGGTGCCACGTTCCAAGGAAGCTCCTGCCGAGGATGCAGGGCAGCGAGAGGAATTGGTGCGGCGCGTAGCCTCCAGCACCACCTTTGAAAAGTCACCGCGGCTCCAAGCTTTCTTCCTCTATGTGTGCCGGTGCTTTCTTGAGAACAAGTCCGAAGAGGTAACTGAACAGCAGATCGGCATTAACGTGTACGGTCGCGAGCCCGATTACAACCCGAATGAAGACAATATTGTGCGCTCGCAGGCCCGGCTGCTGCGGTTAAAACTCGAGCACCATTTCGCCCATGAGGGCAAGCACGAGCCGGTGGTCATTACCATCCCCAAAGGCCATTATCTGCCCGTCTTCGAAACTCGTGCCCAGATATCCCCTGCTGTCTCAGTACCAGCAGAGGGCAAAGCGCGCCGTTTGCGGCGGATCCTGGTTGGCGCAGCCGTGCTGTTCGGACTCGTAGTCGTATGGCTTGGCTTCCGTTGGTTCCAGTCGAGATCTCCCATTGCGCCGTCCTCGGGCGTCACAGCGGACTCAGTTTCCCAGCCGCAGCCGCGCGCGGTGGACCCGCCGTTGACGAACTCAACACTCGCCCTAGCCCCCGAGGCTGGCGGAATCCGCATCGCCGCCGGTCATACGGGGGCTCCTTATGTGGACGTTTGGGGCCGCCGTTGGGAAGCCGACCGTTACTACGAGGGAGGCGTTGTCCATGCCGGTCCCCAACACCTTTTCCCACCTGCAGCGGATGAAGGCATGTTCAGAAGCATGCGGGAGGCTCTCTCAGCGAGCATGCTGGTCCCACAAACGCAACGAGAGTTTCGTTACGACATTCCAGCGCCGCCAGGAGTTTACGAACTGAGGCTCTATTTCGCCGATCCTCTCCGGCGGCCGGATGCGGAAGACAAGGAGGACTCGCAAAATAGCCGCAATTTTCAAATAAACCTGAATGGGCATCCGTTGTTGGTGGAATTCGATCCGATCGCAGACGCCGGTTCCGCCGCAGTTGATGTTCGAGCATTCAAGGATGTGAGCCCTGCGGCGGACGGAAAGCTTCACTTGGAGTTTCTTGCAGGTTGGGGAGCACCCCCCTTCGTAAGTGCTGTGGAACTGACCCCGGGAACGCCGGGAAAACTGAAGCCCATCAGGATTTCCGCTCATCGATCGGATTTTATAGATGCCGACGGCACACGCTGGAGCGGGGACAACTACTTTATCGAGGGGCGCACCAACGTCTATGAGAATCCCGAGACGGGGCCGAAGATCCCTGCTCTATACTCCGCGGAGCGGCACGGTAATTTCAACTATGCCATTCCCGTGGCACCGGGAAGCTATACAGTTAAGCTCCACTTTCTAGAGTCGTTCTTCACTCCTTTGATTCCGGCCGCATTCTGCCACGGTGTCGGCTGCAGGGTCTTCGATGTCAGTTGTAACGGCGTCATGCTTCTTCAGGATTTCGATATAGTGCGGGCCGCTCCTGGGGCGCTACGCCCCGTGGTCCGCGAATTTCACGGTCTGCATCCCAACGGCCAAGGCAAGCTGCTGCTCTCGTTCTCTCCGAAGGTGAATTACGCCGAAGTCAGGGCCATCGAAGTCATCGACGAAGGAAGGTAGCGGAACTGATGGTAAGCCAACAGGCCCTAGTTTCCGCCTTTGGCCATGCCCTCCGAATTGTCCACCGCGAAGAGTAGAACTTCCGACTACGAACTCACGGGGACTCAATATGATGTTAACCACCTGCTTTCGCCAGACTTTCGCGTGACAGCACCGTGATTTTGGGTTCCCCCACACCGTAACACCCCTTAACAGAATTATTCAGAAGTGATTAAGTCCATTCAGGAACGGGCGCTGCGCTGCTGCGCGAGGCTCACCCCCGCTCAGAGGGCCAAGGAATTGCGCGTTTATCCGCCACGCAACCGCCCGTGGAAGTAGGCACCGCAGCTGACCTGCGGTCGAAGGAAGGTCTGGCCCATCGGGAAGGCGATCTCAGTGCCCGCCCGATTGGTGGAAGGGTGCAGGAATCTGCGACTGAACTCCGCATGGACGTGCAGGGCGGTCGAGATCGGTCGCGAATGAGGCGAGAAGCCATGAAGCACATTGCAATGGTGGTGTTCCTATTTGCGAGTCTTTGCTGCGCACAGGAGCCGGGCGACTTAAAGTCCTCTGCGACCAACGTGTGGGGAGCGGAATATCCCCGCGTCGACAATGGGGGTAGGGTAGAACTTCGCGTGAAAGCTCCCGACGCTACAAAGGTAAAGTTGAATTTCTGGAGCGGGCCGAAATTGGATATGGTGAAGCAATCGGACGGGTTCTGGACGGTTACTACTCCGCCGCTCGTTCCCGGCTTTCACTATTACACGCTGATTATTGACGGTGCGGAGGTCAGCGACCCCAACACTCATGCGTACTTTGGTGGAGGTAAGCCTGCAAGCGCACTGGAAGTACCGGAACCAGGCTCCACCTATTACTCGGCCCAGGATGTGCCTCACGGTCAAGTTCGCGAGGTTTGGTACTACTCGAAAGTAACGGGGACCTGGAGGCATGCGCTGGTTTATCTGCCGCCGAATTACGACGCGCAGATCAAGGTCCGCTATCCGGTGCTCTATTTGCAACACGGCGGTGGCGAAGATGAGACCGGATGGATTCGCCAAGGTAACGCCAACTTCATCCTTGACAATCTGATCGCGGCCGGAAGTTGCAAGCCAATGATCGTCGTGATGGCGTATGGCTATGCGCGGCGCGCGGGCCAGGCTCCGCCCGATCTGACCGGAAAACCCTTTGGTTCTCCCGAGATGCTCAAGGCCATGCAGGACATGGCGTCGGCGTTCGAAGATGATGTTACACAGGCTCTGATTCCATACATTGATTCGACCTTCAGGACACTTTCGGATCGCGATCACCGCGCCATGGCTGGTCTTTCCATGGGGGGCATGCAGACATTCCAGATCACGCTCAATCATCTCGATCTCTTTTCCAGCATTGGCGGATTCAGTGGAGCGGGCGGGATGCTCGTCCTCGGCGATCGGAAACTCGATCCCAAGACCGATTACAACGGAGTATTTGCTGATCCGGCCGCATTCGCCAAGAAAGTGCACTTGCTCTGGATGGGCGTCGGGACAAATGAGCCTGAGAGAATGCGTGCGGGACTTCAGAGACTGCATACTTCACTCCAGGAAGCGCACATTCAGCACGTTTTCTACGAGTCGCCGGGTACAGACCACGAGTGGCAGACCTGGCGTCGCGATCTGAAGGACTTCGCGCCAAGACTCTTTCAACAAGCCAGTCAGTAAATTGTTGAGCAGAGAAAAGACGTGGATGGCTACGACAGAACTTGTCTGCGAGACGTATGGAATTGACTCTCCAATGAAGTCGAACTGGAAAGAGATTCTCAAGGACCGGCTGCGACTTTACGGGCATCGCAACTGGCTTGTGATCGCGGATTCGGCGTATCCGGCTCACTCCCGGCAAGGAATCGAAACCATTGTCGCCGATGAGGGACAAACGATCGTCCTGGCTAGGGTATTCGCGATTCTTCGCGCCTGTAAGCACATCAGACCAACAATTTGTATCGACGAAGAATTGAGGTTCATTGCTGAGAAAGATGCACACGGTATCACTTCGCACCGGGAAAAGCTCAGTCGTCTCCTTGACGGATATGGCGTTTACGCCCTTCCACATGAAGAGATCATTTCGAGGATCTGTCGTGTCAGCGAGAGGTTTCGGGTTCTCTCGGTCAAAACCAATACGCGGATCCCATATACATCGGTGTTCTTTAAGTTGGAGTGCGGATATTGGAATGCCGATGCCGAGGCGCGGCTTCGGGCCTCAATGCCTTTCACAGACCGATGGGCGAATGGTTACGATGACGAAGGAGTTCCACTACCGGACTCTCTTTATCCGGACCAAGGCCCGGAAGCATTTAAGGAGTCGGAGAACTGGCCGAAGCCTGCGCCAGCACGCAGGCGAAGACGTTGATCCCCATTTTCGAAGACCAGTGTTCAGCGCACGAATGGCAAACGTGGTGTCGCGATCTCGAGGATTTGTACTAAGGCTCTTTTGAGGAAGCTGCTCGAACATAGAAGGCTGTGAGTCTCTAAGACGCAACCGGGAGCTCGGACATGGATCGATTCGAAGAAAGTTTCATCATCAAACCAAGGCTGACAGTCCAATGTTGGAAACGCCAAATCTCCGCCATCTGCGTGAGGAGAGTCTCATCCATGGACTGCTCTTTCTTTGGTCGTCGTTGCGCCATTCCACTCAGGGTTCTGGCCCGAAGGGCGTCGTTAGCCATGCGCCCGTTTCTTGTCAGTTTCGCTCTGATTGCGATGGGCCTGGCCGCGCCAGCCATCGGCGCGCAGAAAGTTGAATTGTCCGTTGACGTGTCTAAAACCGGCGCGAAGATTGACCGCAACATTTTCGGTCAATTCGCCGAGCATTTGGGCCACGGCGTGTATGAGGGCGTATGGGTGGGGCCCGACTCGACCATCCCCAATACCCGCGGCATTCGAAACGATGTCGTTGCCGCGCTGAAGGCGATCCACGTACCAAACGTTCGCTGGCCTGGGGGGTGCTTCGCTGACGAATATCACTGGCGCAACGGAATTGGCAGTCCGCGGGGGGTAACGCTCAATCCCAACTGGGGCGGCGTAGTGGAGCCGAACACCTTTGGAACACATGAGTTCATGGATTTCCTCGACCAGATAGGTAGCGCCGCGTACGTCTCGCTCAACGTCGGCTCGGGCACTCCGCGGGAAGCGGCCGAATGGCTGGAATATTTGACTACCGCCCAGCCGACCACGCTGGCCAAGGAGCGAATCGCCAACGGTCATCCTGCTCCCTATAAGGTCGCCTATCTTGGCATCGGCAACGAAAGCTGGGACTGCGGCGGCAACATGACACCGGACTATTATCTGAGCCAGCTCAAGATCTACAGCCGATTCGTAAGGAACTTCAATCCGGCACAACAGGGTAAGGACCAGATGCTAAAGATCGCTGTAGGGCCGGGCGGCGACGAACCCCGGTGGACCGATTGGACCGAAGCCATCATGAAGGCCTATCAGCCACACACCTGGAGCTGGGACATCAACGGCCTTTCGATGCACTCCTACACCGTTGGGCACTGGCCGCCTTCGTTTACTTCCACCGGTTTCGGAGAGACCGAATACAGTCAGATCCTCAAGTTCACCCTGGCCATGGAATATCTGATCAGTAAGCACTCGGCCATCATGGACAAATACGACCCGCAAAAGAAGGTCGCCCTGATCGTCGATGAATGGGGCGCCTGGTACGCGCCTTTACCCGGTAGCAATCCGGGCTTTCTAGTCCAGCAGAACAGCCTGCGTGATGCCATTCTGGCCGCGCTGAACCTGAACATCTTTGCCCGCCATGCCGAGCGCGTGCGCGGCGCGAACATCGCCCAGATGATCAATGTGCTGCAGGCCATGATCATGACGGACAAAGAAAAGATGGTTCTTACGCCGACTTATTACGTGTTCAAAATGTATGTTCCGTTCCAGGACGCTACCTTTGTCCCGGTCGCTTTCGACGCGGGCATCTACACTCACGGCGACATCACGTTACCCCAAGTAGATGCCATCGCCGCAAAGGACGCTGCAGGCAAGCTGTGGCTAGCCATAACGAATCTCGATCCCAATCAGCCCATTGAAGTCGCGGCAAACCTGGCCGGCATCACCGCCAAATCGGCGGCAGGAGAAACGCTAACCGCGCCCAAGGTTGATAGCGTCAACACGTTTGAGGTGCCAGGTACCGTCGTGCCGAAGCCCGTCTCGGCGAAAGTGCAAGGCGGCAAGCTGACTCTGAAGCTGGAGCCCAAGTCGGTAACGGTAATCTCGGTTGAGCAATGACACAGGACCACATGTCGGCGCTTGTGGCTACAGATTTTGGTGATGTGCTTCCTGTGACTTTTGACCGTGCCTTCGTATTAGGTGCGCCGGGTGCCGAATGAGCCTGCTGGAAATCGCCAAACGCGCGAGAGTTTCAGTCGCAACTGTTTCGCGGACCATCAATCGTGTGCCTACAGTGAAGCCCGCTCTGGCGAGGCGAGTGTGGAAGGTGATTGAGGAGGTAGGCTATTACCCCAACACCAATGCGCGCGCACTAGTTTCCGGACACAGTCGTATTTTCGGCCTGATGGTCTCGGAGATCACCAATCCTTTCTTCCCAGAAATTGTGCAGACTTTTGCCGACTTAGGTGTCGAGCACAATTACGAGGTCTTTCTGAGTTCGATGGCTCAGGAGCCGCGTCGGCTTGAAGTGGCCGCCCGGCGAATGATGGAGCGCCGGGTCGACGGCGTGGCGATCCTGACGTTTGGGAGAGAAGACTCGTTAATCGAGATTTTTAGACGCCGAAATGTGCCTGCGGTAGTCGTCGATTTCGAGTCTCCGGGACCGTTGCTCAAAAGTATCCGCGTTGATTACAAACACGGCATTCGCCAGGCCGTGCAGCACCTGGCGGCTATGGGGCACGTAAACATCGCATTTATCAGTGGCCCGGCACATTTGAAGACTGCGACGGCGAGGAGAGTCGCGTTTCATGAATGCATGGAGGAAATTGGCTTGCAGATATCTCCGACGCTGCTTGTCGATGGAGATCACACCATGGAGGCGGGCATGAGGGCCATGTCAGCGCTGGCTGCTTTGGGTGATCGGCCCTCCGCGGTTGTCTGTTCGAATGACATGACTGCAATCGGGGTAATGCGAAAAGCGTTTGAACTCGCTGTCAATATCCCGCGGGATCTGTCGGTAGTTGGATTCGACGATATTCGCTTGGCGCGGTTCATGACTCCACCGTTAACCACCGTTCAGATGTCGCAGGTCGAAATTGCCACGGTGGCATTTAGAGCATTGCTCGAGTTAGTGGAGGTTCAGAGCAATCGATCTTCGCGCGAGGCATATGAGATTAGAACGAATCTCGTTCTTCGAAGTTCTACGGGCCTGGCGCCCGGTCGTCTCAGAGAATCTACCGCCGACGAACGCGTGCGGACGGGTTAGGGAGCGACACTAGGGGAGAGACATGCGAACAACCAACGTTAGAGCTTTTGTTGCACTTGCTGCCTTCATGATTGCGAGCCGTTTGTTCGCCCAGAGTTCCGAAAAACCTGCTTATCTGAACGCTTCGTTACCAGCCGAGCAGCGGGCCGCCGACCTGGTACACCGCATGACCGTGGAAGAAAAGGTCACGCAGCTGACGAACCAGTCTCGGGCCATCCCGAGATTGAATGTGCCGGCCTACAACTGGTGGAGCGAGGCGCTGCACGGAGTGGCGAGCAGTGGAACCACGGAGTTTCCCGAACCGGTTGGCTTGGCCGCCACGTTTGATACCGATGCCATCCATCGTATGGCTATAGCCATCGGTATCGAAGGACGAATCAAGCGCGCTCAGTTTGAACGCGCAGGCCACAGCCGCGCTCAGGAGGGTCTGGATTTCTGGGCGCCCAACATCAACCTCTTTCGCGATCCTCGTTGGGGGCGCGGGCAGGAAACATACGGCGAAGATCCGTTCCTGACGGCGCGCCTGGGCGTTGTGTTTGTCACCGGCATGCAAGGCGACGATCCGAAATATTACCGGGTCATCTCGACGCCGAAACACTACGCCGTACACAGCGGACCGGAGCCCACGCGCCACACGGCAGACGTGAAAGTGAGCAAGCACGACGAATTGGACACTTACCTGCCGGCGTTCCGGGCCGCTGTGACCGAAGGCAAAGCCGGGTCGGTCATGTGCGCATACAACAGCGTCAACGGGCAGCCTGCATGCGTGAACGAGTTTTTGCTGCAGGACCAGTTGCGCGGCAAATGGAATTTCCAAGGCTACGTGGTGTCCGACTGCGCGGCGATCATCAATATCTTTCGCGACCACCGCTTCACCAGGACACAGCCTGAGGCTTCCGCGTTGGCGGTTCAGCGCGGCATGGACAACGAATGCCTAAATTACGCGGATATCAAGGACGATCTCGACTACAGGCCATACCTCGACGCTTACCAGCAAGGTTTTCTGAAAGAGAGCGATATCGACACGGCGTTGATTCGACTTTTCACCGCACGCATAAAGCTCGGGATGTTCGATCCGCCGGAGACGGTTCCGTACGCAAAGATCGACGAAAAGGAGCTCGATGGCCCCGCGCATCGGGAACTGGCGCGCGTGCTGGGAAACGAATCGATGGTGTTGCTGAAGAACGACGGTACGCTGCCGCTGAAGAAGAGCGGCATCAAGATTGCCGTTGTGGGGCCCCTGGCCAATCAGACCAGATATCTGCTCGGCAATTACAACGGCAGGCCGACACATACGGTGTCCGTCCTGGACGGAATCAAGGCGGAATTCCCCGACGCGCAGATCACGTTCTTGGAGGGAACGCAGTTTTTGCGTACGGAAGGAGATGTCGTGCCGGGATCGTTCTTCACCACGCTAGAAGGTCGGCCAGGACTGACTGCGGAATTCTCCACCGGAGAGATGTTCGGAGTGCAGCGAACCGTACTTGCGGAACGCCAGGTGAACTACATCGATTTAAAGGCGCAGGACATTCCTCCAGAAGCGTCAGGCAAATATCCGCTGCGCGTTGGGTGGACCGGCTTTCTCACTCCTACGGAGACAGGAGACTACACCGTTGGCGTGCGCTTGCAAGGCGGGTTCGCGCGAGTCGAAGTCGATGGCAAACCGCTTGCCCACGGGTGGGTCGGCAGTGATGAGGCACCGCAGGCGAGAGTCGGTCACGTTCACCTGGAGCAGGGGAAGAAGGTGTACGTCAAAGTTGGTTATGGGCAAGGCATCGCTGGACCAGTGCAGGCGCAGTTGATTTGGTCGAAGTACGATCCAAGACCAGACCTGAAGGCCATTGAATCGGCTAAGGATGCGGACGTGTTCCTAGTGGTTTTGGGCATTACGAGCGACCTGGAAGGCGAAGAGATGCCGGTCAGCGAGGAAGGGTTCAAGGGAGGGGACCGAACCAACATCGACCTTCCCAAGCCGGCGGAGGACTTGCTGGAAGCAGTAGCGGCGATCGGAAAACCGGTGGTGCTGGTGCTCGCGAACGGCAGCGCGCTCGCTGTGAACTGGGCCAAGGAACACGTGAACGCAATCCTTGAGGCTTGGTATCCGGGCGAAGAGGGCGGAACGGCCGTCGCGCAGACTCTCTCGGGCAAAAACAATCCCGCCGGCCGGCTTTCCGTCACCTTCTACACCGGAATCGATCAGTTGCCCCCATTTGAAGACTATGCGATGAAGGGGCGCACCTACCGCTATTTCGAGGGCAAGCCGCTATATCCGTTTGGATATGGCCTGAGTTACACGACGTTCTCATACCGCGGACTCCAGCTTCCGAAAAAAACGATTCGTGCAGGCGACCCTCTTGTGGCGGAAGTGACCGTAACCAACACGGGAAAGCGTGAGGGCGATGAGGTGGTGCAGCTTTACCTCAGCTTCCCGAATGTGCCGGGAGCGCCGCTGCGTGCTCTTCGCGGATTCCAACGTGTGCACCTGAAACCAGGCGAGTCGCAGAAGGTGCACTTCGCACTAAAAGACCGCGATCTGAGCATGGTGACCGAAGCGGGCGAACCGATCATCGCCGAAGGTAAGTATTCAGTGTCGATAGGTGGGGGACAGCCAAATACTGGCGCGGCTGCGCTGGCGGGAACGTTCGAGGTGAAGGGCAGAAAGACTTTGCCGGAATAGGAACAGGAGGCGTTTGTACCGTGCGATCAAAAGCCAAGACTGTAATCATTACTCTGCAGGTTTTGTTGTTTACGGGACCTCCCTTTCCAACTGTTCTTTCTGCTCAAACCCAATCTGTTAACGCAACCATCGACGCCTCCAAAACCGGAACTCCGATATCGAAGTACATCTATGGACAGTTTCTGGAGCACATCGGAGGCATCGTCAATAGCAACATCTGGGCTGAGATGCTGGACGACCGGAAGTTCTACTATCCGATCACCTCGCACCCGCCCGCCGAACCGCAAGGCCCGAGTTGGAGACGCGTTACCCTGCGCCATTGGACACCCATCGGTGCCGACGAATTCGTCGCCATGGACGCAGATCATCCCTACGTTGGCGATCACACGCCAACGGTGAAGCTGAGTTCAACCGAGGCGCGCGGAATCCAGCAAGCCGGGTTGGCGGTGCGCAAGGGGAAATCCTATACGGGCCGCGTAATCCTGGCCGGCACTTCTGGCACAACTGTGAAGGTTAATCTGGTATGGGGAGATGCCGCGAGCGATCGCCAAACGGTTGTCATTGGCAAACTCGGCCCTGACTATCGGAAGTTTCCGCTAACGTTCCAAGCCCAGAGCGACAGCGATAATGCCAGGTTCGAGATTGTCGGGACGGGTGCCGGCTCGTTTTACATTGGAGCTGTTTCGTTGATGCCAGCAAACAACGTGCAAGGTTTTCGCGCGGAGGTGATCACCGCGCTGAAGCAATTGCACTCCGGCGTCTACCGTTGGCCCGGCGGGAACTTCGTTTCCGGTCACCAGTGGCGTGATGCGATCGACGATCCCGACAAGCGTCCGCCGAGCATGGACCCGGTCTGGCACGCGGTTCAGCCCAACGACGTGGGCACGGATGAATTCATGACGCTATGTCGTCTGCTCGACGTCGAACCTTATGTGACAGTCAATGGTGGCTTTGGCGACGAATGGTCGGCGGCGCAATTGGTCGAGTATGCCAACGGTGCGGTGACAACACCAATGGGAAAACTGCGCGCCGCGAATGGCCACCCAGAACCGTATCACATTAAATTCTGGGGTGTGGGCAACGAACCTTGGGGTGAATGGCAATTAGGCTTCATGCCCGTTGCACAATGGGAATTGAAGCACAACATGTTTGCGAAGGCGATGCGCAAAGTGGATCCAACGATCAAGCTGATCGCCGCTGGTGCAATGCCGGACGCCATGACCGGCTCCAAGCAGGCAAAGCGCTTGAATGGCCAGATCGTGCCTGACTATCTCTCTCCGGCAGATTGGAGCGGCAACTTGCTCGCCCACTGTCTGGACAACATGGATCTGCTCAGCGAGCACTTCTACTCCACCAGTGGTCAGCGAACGGATCTTGAGAAAGGCGAGAAAGTGAGTACTGGGGCGCAGACGCTTATCGAATGGGAGCGCGCGCCGGCGACGCAGGTTCGTGTCAAATACGAGCACTATCAGGAGTATCTGAAGCTTATTCCCGCGCTCAGGGCGAAGCCCGTGCCCATTGCCATCGACGAGTGGGCCTATATCGACAGGGATGGGCCGCGGAACTCCTACAAGACGGTTCCCGCCTATGCCTGGGCACTCCACGAGATGTTTCGCCACTCGGATCTGTTCCAGCTGGGCGCGTTCACCTTCGCAACCGCAATGATGGCCGAAGACCGTACCGATGCGGTTCTGAGTCCCACGGGGGTTCTATTCAAGATGTATCGCGAACACTTCGGCACGATTCCGGTGCAGGTTTCGGGAAATTCACCGCAGCCTAAGCCGATCTATCCCGCCGGCGGCGATCAACCCGCAGTTAATCCGGGCAGCGACACCTATCCTCTGGATGTGAGCGCGGCTCTGAGTGATGATCGCAAGACGCTCACGTTCGCCGTGCTGAATCCGTCGGATTCCGAGCAACAGTTAAAGCTTTCGATCAGCGGAGCGAAGCCCTCAAACCAAGGCCGTCTTTGGCGCATGGCGCCATCGAGCGTGGACGCGACAATCACCATGGGGCAAAAGCCAGGCGTTGAGGTCCAGGAACAGGGACTGGTGTCAGTGCCCGATGCGATTTCTGTTCCGCCGTTTAGCGTCAGCGTTTATGCATTCCCCCTGAACTAAGTCTGTCACCTTGAATACGCGCGGAGGGGTGTAACGAAGTTCGGCAAACCATCTGGGAGGAGCGAGTGCTGCAGAAGCCGTTACGGTTTGGACTGAGCCTGGTGTTGTCTCTGATGGCAACCGCGTTGCATGCGGCGAGTGAAGCTTCGGATTCCGATTTGAAGCTCACGTACGACAAACCCGCTGCGAAGTGGACCGAGGCCTTACCGCTCGGCAATGGGCGCATTGGTGCGATGGAATTTGGGGGTACCGAAGATGAACATCTGCAGCTCAACGAAAGCACGCTCTGGGGTGGCAGTCCGCACAACTATACGAATCCCGAGGCACACGCCCATCTGGAAGAAATTCGGCAGCTGATCTTTGCAGGCAAAGTGGACGAGGCGGAAAGGCTCTCGGCAAGTCTGATGGGCCAGCCGGAGCTGCTCATGCCTTATCAACCGTTCTGTGACCTCCGGTTGCACTTCGCAGGCCATGATCAGGCAACGGAGTACCGTCGCGAACTCCACTTGGACAGCGCGACTGCAGAGACAAGTTACAAAGTCGGCTCCTCGAGCTTTCGGCGTGAAGTGTTCGTCTCCTACCCGGATCAGATTCTCGTGGTTCGGATCACGGCCAGTCTACCAGGGCAGCTTACGTTCGCCGTCCTGATGGATTCTCCCCAACCCGGTGCGCACGTCGAAAGCGCAGCCGACGGCACGTTGCAAATGACCGGTCAGATCCAGCCACGCCAAAATCCAGCTTCGTCGTGGACGGGCTCGTGGGATCAGCCCGGCATGAAATTCGCAGCCGTTTTACGTGTAATCGCGAACAGTGGTTCAGTTCACAATGCGAATGACCGCCTGGAAATTTCCGGCGCAAACTCGGCGACGATCCTGTTCAGCAACGCGACCAGCTTCCGAAACTATGGCGATATCGAAGGCGACGCGCCGGCTGTCGCCCGGAGATATCTGCAGCGCGCCTCGCAACGACCTTATGACCGCTTGCGTCAGAGGCACTTGGATGATTTTCGGCGACTGTTTTCGCGCGTACAGCTGCGCCTGGGAGAAGACCACTTCACCGGAACCACGGACCAGCGCATCCAGAATTTTGCCCAGAACGAAGACCCTGCGTTGCTCGCCCTCTACTTTGAGTTCGGCCGGTATCTGTTGATCTCGTCGTCTCGCTCAGGAGGCCAGCCCGCAAATCTGCAGGGAATTTGGAACGAGGAAATGCTTCCGGCGTGGAGTAGCAAGTGGACGACAAATATCAATTTGGAAATGAACTACTGGCAGGCGGATGCCGGCGAGCTTTGGGAGACACAAGAACCGCTATGGAGTCTGATTCGCGATTTGCGTGGCACCGGCGCCGATACCGCTCGCGTACACTATCACAGCAAAGGGTGGGTTCTACACCACAATACCGATCTTTGGCGCGCGGCTACACCGGTGGATGGCCCTTGGGGAATCTGGCCAATGGGAGGAGTATGGCTGGCTAACCAGATGTGGGATCACTACGAGTTCAGTGGTGATCGGAAGTTCTTACGGCGCCAAGCGTATCCTGCAATGAAGGAGGCTGCGGAGTTTGCGCTCGGCATTTTGGTGGAAGCGCCGGCCGGAACACCCTTCGCAGGTCGGCTAGTCACGAATCCGTCAACTTCACCCGAAAACCGGTATGTTCTGAATGGAAAGCCCCAGACTTTGACATACGCCTCCGCCATGGATATTGAGCTCATTCGAGAGCTCTTTGAGAATTGCCGGCGCGCTGCCGGAATCCTTGGAACAGACGCCGCGTTCCGGACCGAACTCGAAAAAGCCGAGAAGCTCTTACCAGCACTGCAAATCGGGAAGCGTGGGCAACTGCAGGAATGGATTGAAGACTACGATGAGACGGAGCCGCAGCATCGGCACGTTTCGCATCTGTACTCGCTTTATCCAGGACATGACATCAGTTTGCAGGGCACTCCCGAATTTGCGGCTGCCGCAAAAAAGAGCCTTGAACTGCGCGGTGACGGCGGAACCGGTTGGTCATCGGTATGGAGATCAGCTCTTTGGGCGCGCCTTCAAAACCCGGACCACGCCTACAACAACCTGAAAATCCTAATCACAACCAGCACGTTGCCGAACATGTTCGATCTCTGCCCGCCCTTTCAGATCGACGGCAACCTTGGAGGTCCGGCCGCGATCAGTGAAATGCTGGTACAAAGCACCCCTGACGAAATCAGTGTGCTGCCTGCCCTGCCTCAACAATGGCCGAGCGGCAGCCTCAAGGGAGTGCGCGTGCGTGGCGGCGGCAAAGTGGATATTGCGTGGAACGAAGGCCGGCTCACCGAACTCCGGCTGCAATCCGACCAGGCGAAGAAATATCGCCTAAGCTATGGCGACCGGGCAGCTGAGATTCAAATTAAAGTTGGCAGAACGATCGTCTTGGACGGAACTCTTCGCGAGTTCGTTCAATGATCGAAGCAATAGACGCAACGATGAAGTTTCGCTTCGAGAGAGGACATCGATGAAGACAACGAAGCTGTTTTGTCTAATGGCGCTGGCGGTCACCGCTGCTTTGTGCGCTCAGCTTGACGCACAAGTCCAGACCGACGTACCGGAAGCGGTTCCCGGGGCAAAACCCGTCCTGGTGGAACAAATCAAGGTGCACGGGACGGCGCTGGAAGGCAATTTGGAAGGAGACGCCGCCGATCGCGACGTCTTCGTATTTTTGCCCCCCAGCTATGCCAAGGAGAAATCCCGCCGCTACCCTGTTGTGTACGCGCTCCACGGTTATTCCATCGGAGCAGAGCAATGGAGCCACGAGATTCATGTCCCGCAGACCATAGAAGGTGCTTTCGCCCAGGGCGCTCAAGAGATGATCATCGTGCTTCCTGATTCAAAGACGGTGCACAACGGTTCTATGTATTCGAGTTCGGTCACGACTGGAGACTTCGAGCGGTTCATCGCGCACGATCTGGTTTCCTATGTCGACGTTCATTACCGAACGATCCCAAATCGTCTGAGCCGCGGCCTGGTCGGCCACTCCATGGGAGGCTACGGTGCGACCCGCATCGGCATGAAGCATTCTGACGTGTTTGGAAGCCTCTACATCATGAGCCCATGTTGCTTGTCCGCCCGCCCAGCAGGGTCGCTGAAACCGGACGATGAAAAAGCACTCGAGACCGTCAAAACGGGTGAGGATTCGGCAAAGCTCGGGTTCTTTCCACGCGCTCAGCTTGCGACGGCGGCGGCTTGGTCACCTGATCCCAAGAACCCGCCGCTCTATCTTGACCTTCCCATGAAAGACGGTTCGGTCCAGCCTGACATCCTCGCAAAATGGGCAGCGAATGCGCCGCTCGCTTTTGTGGATCAGTGCATCGGAAATCTGCGCCAGTACCGCGCTATTTCGATTGATGTGGGTGATCAGGACAATTTACGAATCGATGCCAGCAAGCTGCACCATGTCCTCGATACGTATGGAATCGCAAACAGCTTTGAAGTGTACCAAGGCACGCACACGAGCAAGGTGGCTGACCGTGTCCAGAATCATGTGATTCCCTTTTTCAGCAAGAATCTCTGTTCTCAGAAGGATTGCAGATAACTATTGCAGTAACATACAGTGTGGCGCTTCCGGTGTTGAAACGTTATTCGAGAAGTTTGTATTTGCCTTATGGCTGTAGAGGAGTTTCCTGTGAAACAGATGAATCGTCGTGAGTTTGTATCAACCGCCGCGGTCGCCAGCGCAACGGTTTTCGCTTGCAGACATGCATTTGCATTCCGGGACGAGGCGGTCAACCAAACCGCCAAGACCTTTAACCAGA
Source organism: Candidatus Acidiferrum sp. (assembly GCA_049686315.1). Lineage (GTDB taxonomy): Bacteria > Acidobacteriota > Terriglobia > Acidiferrales > UBA7541 > Acidiferrum. The sequence continues at coordinate 19,067 of JBAVHY010000090.1, forward strand.
CAAGCCGCGAGATTGTGCCGGCTGAGGCGGCTCCGTTTCCGATGAAAAACGTCCGGCTTGGGCCCGGCGCATTCAGCGCGGCGGCTGACGTGAATCGCCGCTATCTCAAGACTCTTCCCCCTGACCGACTTGTTCACACGTTCCGCCTAGCTGCCGGGCTGCCCTCTTCGGCTGAGCCCTTGGGTGACTGGGAAAAACCCGATTGCGAATTGCGGGGCCATTTCGCAGGTGGACATTACTTATCCGCTTGCGCGCTTGCGTTCGCCAGTTCGAACGACGAACAACTCAAGCACAACGCCGACCTGATGGTTGCTGAATTCGCGAAATGCCAGGCGCAACACAAAAATGGCTACCTCAGCGCGTTTCCGCAGGAACTCTTTGACCGATTGCGCGATGGAGTGAACGTTTGGGCTCCGTTCTACACCATTCACAAGATCATGGCCGGTCACCTTGATATGTACACGCTTGCCGGCAACGAGCAAGCGCTCGACACCGCCGAAAAGATGGCGCAGTGGGTGCGAAGCTGGACCGATCCGCTCAGCGAGCCGCAAATGCAGCGCGTGCTCCTTGTGGAATACGGGGGCATGGGCGAGGTCCTGTGTAATTTATACGGTGTCACTGGAAAGCGCGAGTATCTGAACCTGGCAAAGCGTTTTGACAAGAAGCCGTTCTTCGATCCGTTGGCCGCACACCGTGATGAATTGAAAGGGCTGCACGTCAATACGCATATTCCGCAAGTGATTGCAGCCGCTCGACTGTACGAGCTTACGGGGGACAGGCACTATTGGAACGTCGCCGACTACTTCTGGAACGAAGTCACGAGCGAGCGATCTTATTGCACCGGCGGCACCAGCAATTTCGAGACGTGGAGAACGGAGCCCGGCGTCCTGTCGACGCAACTGAGTCCGCACACCACGGAAGACTGTTGTGCATACAACATGATGAAACTGACGCGGCACTTGTTCGGTTGGTCGCCGCAAGCCCGGTTCATGGATTACTACGAACGGACACTGTTCAACCATCGCATGGGCACCATCGATCCGGAGACCGGCACGACCGTCTACTATCTTCCGCTCGGCAGCGGTTATTCCAAGATTTACGCCAAACCGTTCGACTCCTTTTGGTGCTGCAATGGGACAGCCGCGGAGGAGTTTGCGAAACTAACCGACACGATCTATTTCCACGACGACAATGCAATTCTCATAAATTTGTACGTCGCGTCGGAACTGAATTGGCCGGAAAAAGGCATCCGCCTTACGCAACAGACCTTTTTCCCGGAGGAACAAGGGACCACGCTGGTAATTTCAGCGGGCAAACCCGTTGATATTAATTTGAAATTGCGCGTCCCGTACTGGGCAAAGACTGGCAACGTCAAGGTAAATGGACGAACTGTGCCTGCCTTCGCTGAGCCGGGCAGTTATTTGGTCCTTCAAGGGCCCTGGAACAACAACGACCGCATTGAGCTAAACCTGCCGATGCACTTACACGTGGCACCCATGCCCGACAAAGAAAATCTCCAGGCAGTGATGTACGGACCTCTGGTGATGGCCGCACGTTTCGAAGAAGAGCCTCGCGAGAAGTGGTACCGACACTTCACGGCAGACGAGAAACAGGAAGCCGCTCCTAACTTGCGGTTCAAAGGGAAGCTTGACGATCCGTCAAGCTGGCTTGAGCCTACGGTTAACAAACTTACGTTCCGCACCTTGGGGCAAACCCCAACTGCTACATTTGTTCCTTTGTCGAGCATCGTCCACGAACGATACGCCATATACCATGATGTCAACGAAAAGAACTCCTGACAGATGTCGGCGGCAACGTCCGGCATTCCTTCTACAGCATTTAAGATGGAGTCGTGCTCTGGGCGAGGGACAGTCCCGGTACCCAAGTGTCCGCGTCGGCGACTTGCTACGAGTTGCGATCAAAGAAGGCGAGCGTCCCGTTGACTTGACGAACGCGGTTTTCTTACGATGTTCCTGCCTTCGCATAAAAACAATTCGCCACTTCCAAGTGGCGTAACGGAGG
>JBAVHY010000091.1:0-5410 GCA_049686315.1 Candidatus Acidiferrum sp.
GGTGTGATGCAACACGCTAAACTCGCTCACGGCATCGAAACTGGCGTCGCCGAACGGGAGAGCTTCTCCGGAAGCCTGAAGCAGCGACACCGTTCGCGTGTTGCCGCTTGGGACTGGGCCATTCACCAGTCGTTGTCGACGGAATAAGGAGTCAGCGTGATGCGCTCTGCAGGAATGCGAAGAGACAACATAAGATCGCGCCCTGCAGTGGAAGGAACGATGACCTGGTCGGCCAGGGAAAATAAAGTTGGCCAATAAGCGGTTTTCAAGCGAGCCTTCCAGAAGCCGCCGACTCGCGAACCCATGCTGGAAGCGTCAGTTCCGAAGACAAAGGCAGTTCCGGAGCGTCGACAAGCGAAATAAGAGATCCAGAAGGACGCGCATAAATAGCTCAAGAAACACAGAACCGCGTCGAATCTGCCCATACGAATCAGTTTCCAGAGACCTGGATTGTACAGGCCCCAGAAGGATTCTCCGCCTGAGCCACGGTTTGGAATCTCCTGCCACGGATATCCCTCGAGCAGCGGAATGTCCCACTTCACCGTGGTGTTAAAGCCGGGATCATGAGCGGATTGCGCGCCTCGAAGGGTGCAGTAGGCCACGGAGAGGTCCAACTGCGGGTGTTGAGCCATGCGACGCAATAAGGGGGACATATACTGGACCGGATGACTGCCGAGGGCAAGGACACGGTGAGGTGGCTCAGGCAATGGACACCTCAGCCCGAAAATGCCTCGGTTGGCGATGGATTCGCTGGTGCAAACAAAATGATGTCACTTCGCCAAAAGTCAGCGGTTCCGCATCCGTGATTTTTCTGTGAGGTAAGTTCCTGTTCCGCTTAGAATTATCCTTCTTGGATTTCCGATAGCAGATTCGCATTCTCGTTTTGGCTCTTGACAACGATCTATTCTTATATACTATAGTGTATAAGAGATGGAGGCTCCGTGCAGCGCACGCAACTCTCCGATCGCGAGCGGCGACGCCGCTCCCGCCTGGCGCAGATCATTCACGAAGCTCGTTTTCTCCGTGGCACCCTCTCCCTGCGAAACATCCACTGCGGCAAACCCGGTTGCCACTGCGCTCGCGGAGAGCCTCATGCCTGCCTCTACTTGGTTCGACGGCAAGGGGGAAAGTTGCGCCAGTTGTTTGTGCCCCGGGAATGGGAAAGGCGCATCCGGCAAGCGGTTAAGAACCACCAAGAGATGGAACAGTTGATAGAAGAGCTCTCGGATTTAGAGTGGAAGCGTTTGAAGGAGAGAAAGGAGTAAGACCGTTCTCCGACGCTTGATCCGATATACGGAAAAAATCTTTCACCTCTCCAGCGAGGTGATGGATGGCGTGACGGATCATCGCTCTCTCCCCCGGATCTGCACCTCCCTGGTTGTAAAAGCAGTTCTCGCCGTGTATTGGTCCCGGCTCGGGAGCCTGAACGCTCTGGAGATGACCCGGGGAGCGAAGTTCTGGAAGGCCTGGTTGGGTCACCCGCTCTGCAGCGCCGACAGTCTGGGACGTATTGTTGCTAGCGTGGATGCCGACACCCTGCGAAAGGGGATTCATCACGTTTACGATCGCTTGAAGCGGAACAAGGCGCTGCCGGATCTCCACGGTCTGGGCGTGGCGGTGCTCGATGGCCACGAGACCAGCGCCAGTTATCGTCGCTGTTGCGCCGGATGTCTGAAGCGCACCACGGCCAGTGGAGAGACGCAGTTCTACCATCGCAATGTGACGCTGATGTTGCTGTGCGGATCTCCACCAGGTCGTCCCGCCGTGCGCCTGCTATTGGATCTCGAGCCCCAACGGGCCGGGGAAGGAGAACTGGCACCTGCCTTGCGCCTGCTCAAGCGTGTACTGGCTGCCTATCCGCGGGCCTTTGATGTGCTTTTGGCCGACGCTTATTACTCAGTCGAGCCCTTTCTAAACTTTCTCTTATTGCATGGAAAACAGGCTCTGGTGGTTCTCAAAGATGAACGGCGCAATACCTATCAGGATGCTGCAGGCCTGTGGGCGCAGCAAGCGCCTCAGCAAGGTAGCTACGATTCGCGGAGCTGTCGGTGGTGGGATGTTCCCGACCTGCTTTCCTGGCCGGAAGTGAAAGGGGCCATACGGGTGGTGCGCTCGGAGGAATGTTGGACGGTGAAACCGCAGCTCACGAAAGAAGTCACCCCACAAACTGCCGACTGGGTATGGCTGACCACCTTGTCGGTAGCACAAGCTCGCACCGAGCAGGTGGTGCGCTTAGCGCACCTACGCTGGGACATCGAAAACCATGGATTCAATGAACTGGTCAACGGCTGGCACGCGGACCACGTCTATCGTCACCAGTCCGGGGCGGTCGCGTGCTTTCTGTTGCTGGCTTTTCTGGCCTACGACCTATTCCACGCTTTCTTTGCTCTCAACCTCAAGCCCCAGCTGCGCCGCCATCGAACGATGACGTTCTGGGTACGTCTGATCGCGGCGGAAATTCACGCCGTCCCTCGCTTATCCTTAACGGCCGCGCCACCCTGACATTCGCATCGGTCGGCCACACCGTTACTCTCCTGAACGATTCTTCCCTAAGATCTTTGGTGTCTCGCGGAACCTGGCCATGGGGCTCGATAAAACGTCGAAGAGCCCTCGAAAGACAAGAAATAAGGTCATCCGAATCTCATTCGCCTCGTAGAAGCTCCCAACACTACAATTTATCAAGCACATCCTCCGCTTTCAGGAGCCGATTACGGAATACTTGGCCAAAAGTATACACGGTTTCCGGCGGCCCCTAAGTGTGCTAGAATGCATAGGTTCCAGTGAAGACCCGGTGTCTGTTTACGCTGGGTATTCGCGGTACACCGTAGGTCTCCGCACAGGTGACCCCGCAATGCGGGTAGAATGAGCCACGAGTCCATTCCTTGGCAGTGGCGGGGTGCCATTTAACCAAAATTCAGATGGCCGTTGCGGCCACGAGCAACAAAAGAGGAATTGTCATGTCTGGGCATTCAAAATGGGCCACCATCAAGCACAAGAAGGCTGCGACCGACGCAAAACGTGGCCGCGCTTTTACACGCATCATCCGTGAAATCACCATCGCCGCGCGCATTGGCGGAGGCGACCCCAATTCCAATCCTCGCCTTCGCACCGCGATCCTTGCAGCGAAGAATGAGAACATGCCGAACGAAAACATCGAGCGCGCCGTCCTTCGCGGGACTGGCCAACTCGAGGGCGAACAATACGAAGAAGCGATGTTTGAGGGATACGGTCCCGGCGGCGTGGGGATGCTGATTCAGGTGGTCACGACCAATCGCAACCGTATCGTCGGCGAGTTCCGCCACCTGATGAGCAAGAATGGTGGGAACATGGCCGAGGCCGGCGCGGTGGGTTGGATGTTCCATCGCAAAGGCGAAATCAACGTGCCGAAGGAAGCGGCGTCGGAAGACAAGTTGCTGGAACTGGTGTTGGAAGCGGGCGCGGAAGATATGAAGGACGACGGATCTTCCTGGTACATCGTCACGCCACCGGAATCTCTGGAGACGGTGAAGGAAGCGTTGCACAAGGCTGGGATTACGCCGGCGTCCGCGGAACTTGCCATGGTGCCGCAAAACTACATTAAGCTGACCGGGCAGCAAGCCATGCAAATGCTACGACTGGTGGAAGCTCTTGAAGAACATGACGACGTGCAGCATGTCTACGCCAATTTTGACATCGATGAGTCGGAGATTCAGGCCGCCGTCAGCGCAAACTAATACGGAAGTTCGAGAGACGGCCATCGCTCGGGAGACAAGGATGGCCGTTTTCCTTTGCACCGTCGATCGCATGACAATTGAATGGAACGCGAGAGCGCTTCGCCTTAGACTAGCAGGCATGGGTGAAAAGCCTTCGAACAAGAATTCGCCTGGATCTCTGCGGGTGTTGGGCGTCGATCCGGCAGCAGCGGGACCAACTGGTTACGCCGTGATCGTGCGGGAAGGCCTCGGTTGCCGTGTGCTGCACTATGGCGCTCTGAAGGTGCCGGCCAAGCGGCAGCAATCTTCCGCGGGAGCCGCGCTGCACGATGTCCACGCCCTGCTGTGCGAATTGATTGCAAAGTACAAACCGCACGTCATGGCGGTGGAATCGGTTTTCACGGCGCTGAACATGAGAACCGCGCTCCGGCTCGCGGAAGTACGTGGCGTCGTGTTACTCGCTGCGGAACAACTCGGTGTGGAAGTGCGCAGCTACTCGCCGCGCGAAGTCAAATCGTGTGTGGCAGGCTATGGCAACGCGGACAAGAAACAAATGCAGATCATGGTGCGTGCGCTACTGGGGATGAATGAAATTCCGGAACCATCCCACGCCGCAGACGCGTTGGCTGTGGCTCTCTGTCACCTGCAGACCGAACAACTGGAGCGGCGCTTCGGCGTGCGGAAAGCGGAATTGACGCGCGGCGCCAGACCGGGATCGCAGAAGCAGTCAGCCATCAACGGTCACGCAACAATCGAACGCGGCATTCGCATCCAACCCGTCCGATGAACGCACTTTCCCGCACCATTCTGGCCCTGGCTTTGATCTTCTGTCTGTGGATGGCAAGTGGCGCTTTCGCTTCCCCGGCGGGCTCCGCGGTGTTCACCTATCGCAGAATTTTCAAGTCCAGCACCCCGGAATTTATCGAAATCAAAATCAATGAAGATTCAGACACAGGTTCCTACGAAATCCGGCAACTCGACGAAGATCCCGGCGCCACGCCGTTTGAGATCAGCCACCCCTTGCGCGCAAAGGTTTTTGAATTAGCTGCCCGGCTGAACTATTTCAAGGGACTGGACCTGGACATCCACCGAAAAATCGCCAACTTGGGAGAAAAAACGTTTCATTGGGAACGCGGCTCGGAAAGCCATGAGGTGAAGTTCAATTACACGGTGAACTCGGACGCGTCGCAGTTGCTGCAAATTTGCGAGGGGCTGGCTCGTCAGCAGGAGCTCATCGATTTGATACAGAGGCGCATGAAGTATGACCGCCTGGGCGTGAACGACGCCCTTCTGCAATTGGAAAGCGATATTTCCAAGGGCGTGCTCCCCGAACCGCAGAGGGTCCTGCCCGTGTTGGACCAGATTTCCGGCGATTACCGCTTCGTGGAAATCGCGCGGCAGCGAGCCCGGGCCCTGGCCGAACGAGTACGGCACTCGGGGTGATGCAACGCTCTCGGGTAGAGAGACGTCCAATGTGGAGAATCCGGGCATGAAGGAGAACGCAATGAATCGTACCCATGCGGGCTGGCGGCGCTCCGGCTGCGCCCTGCTCCTTCTGGTGCTGTTCGTTCTTCCGGCCGCGTCCTCGGCGCAGAAAAAAGAAAAGCTCGCCAGGACTTACCGTGATTGGCTCGAACAGGACGTCGTGTACATCATTACGAAGGAGGAGCGGGAGGAATTCCTCAAACTCCCCAGCGATGAGGCCAGGGACAAATTCA
>JBAVHY010000092.1:0-2422 GCA_049686315.1 Candidatus Acidiferrum sp.
CCACCAAAAGTTTGACTGTTGTCAAGATCCACGCGGCGGTTAGCAACGTTCAGGACATTTAGCGAGGTGGAGAATCGTTCAGCGAAATCCTTGCCGACGGTGAGATCAAAAGTTGTGTGTTGCGGCAAGTGGTCACCCGGATACGGCTGACCAGGAAAAGCATTGCTGAAACCAGAGCCGTAGTAGACGTTGGTGGAAACGTAGGAGTGCAATGGAAGCGTAACGTCGCCACCAATGTTGAGGGTATTGCGCTGATCGTGATCCAGTGGGCAAAAGCCAGGGTCTGGATCACAGACGTTGGTAGTGAAGTCCGTGAACCCTCCGTTGATGGCGCCAGCGCCTTCGGCGATCTGATTGGAGTATGCGAGATGGAGTTGAGCGCGGTGGGCGATGCGCGGAGATCGCAGAGTCAGTTCCCAACCCCGAACTTTGGCCTGGTCAATCGTAATGGGTAAACACAGCCCGGAACCAATGCAGCTGTGGTCAAAGAAGTTGTGAACATTGGTTTGGAAGTTAGCCACGTCGAACACCCATCCTCGATATGGGATCGAGACTCCGAACTGATGTTCCTCGTCGCGTTCTCCCAGGAGCGGGAGGAAACCGCAACTGTTGTTCGCGTTGCAGAATTGCTCCAAGGGGCCCGAAACCGTAAGCAAAGGCGGCGCCTGGTAGTAGTGCCCGTAGAAAGCACGGAAGGTCCATTTCAGCCGCGGGACAGTCAATGTTGCTCCGAATCGTGGGCTGATGGAGTCCTCCGTTATTCCGCCGCTGAAATGCGTCGGACGCATTCCGGCGGAAAGGGTAAGCCAGGCAAAAGGCGTGTACTTGTCGTCGATGAAAAAGGCCTCCAGTCCGCCGGGTGAGCGATCGTTCTCGGCGAGAGGCGCTGTGCCGCTGCCATCGTTGAAAATGATTCCGAAGAACTGGCTATCACTCTGGTGAAAGCCGTAGAAGCCTGCCTGCAGGCTGTTCTTCGCGACGTTGGCGCTGAAACTAACTTGCCCGCCTGCGTAAACAGATTTGTGGTGGTCGGTTGTAGCAAGATCAACGTCGGCGGGTGAACTGTCATAGTCGGCGACGTTGCGGTGATAGAAGGGCGAAACAGTCAGCAGCACCTTGGAATTGAAGGTGTGGACCAGAGAGAAATTTACCAACGCGTCGGATTCGTGGTTGCCATCGCGGAGACCGATGGTAGGGTACTGCGGCGTGAAGTCGTTACCAGGGATCGATCCGTTCTCAAGGTCATTGGGAAAAGGATCATATGGAATCTGGTAGTAATCCTTGCGCAACGAGGTGACGAGCCGCAATTGATTGGAAGGATCAGCATTGAAGATAAACGACCCGAAACCACCGTACCCATTGACGGCATCGTGGACGACATTCGCAACGGGCGGCTGTAGGCCAAGATCGCTGCGGTTCCCGTTCAAGCTGGCATAATAAGCAAAACGGTCTGTGTGACTCCCGAAACTGAGTTGGTCGTTCGTTTGATGAAAGTTGCCTGCGCTGAGAACTAGCTCCGCTTGATTGTTGCGTTCGAAGCCAGAGCGCGGAACGATGTTGAATACTCCATACGTTCTGTCGCCGAATTCCGCGCCGTAGCTTCCACGGTTAACCTCCATGTAGTCGATGTCTTTGGGATCAAACTGGGGGCCCAGATTGGAGGCAATGTTCGTGTTCGGCACGGGAACTCCGTCCACTAGCCAGCTAGTCTGATGGCCTCCGCGGATGTGCAACTGGTCGTGCGTGACGTAGGCGCCAGGGACGAAATTCGTAATCATTGCCATGCTATTGCTGCGGGACGCTCCCGGTGCTCTGTCGATGTCTTGGCGATTCACCAGAGTGATCGGTGTCGCGGAATCAGTCGGCGCAACCTCAGGTACACCCGATACTTCCAGTTTCTCTTTCGCGCCAGCTACACTTAGCTGGAAGTGCACCACTGGTTCCGTACCTGAATTGACGACTAGGTTCTGTGCTGCCTGGACGAATCCTGGACTTGCTACGCTAATGGAGTATTCGCCAATAGGCACCGCATTGAATGCGAACTCGCCGTTGGCGTCCGTGGTCGCGCTTTTCGTCCAGTCGGACAATTGTGCCTTCAGCATGACCATTGCACCTTGAATCGGACGGTGCTGCGGATCATGAATAACCCCTCGGACTGAGCCGAAGATAGTCGCAAAGGCGGTCACGGCCATTGTAAGTATCGAGGTCAGCAATACTAGCCGAAGCAGACGCATGGAAAAATCCTCATCACGAATCCCCGCCAGGCAGTGCAGCCCTGAGGGTCTGTTGACACAAGCACTGTTCGACGGCGCGGAGGTTGCGAATTCAAGCCGGGGGCATGCTTCGCCGTCCAAGACTTGGCTGGGGACTCCAACAAATGGGTCGCCGCCGCACCCGTCGTGCGGATTTACTGTCTTTGTCG
>JBAVHY010000093.1:0-3761 GCA_049686315.1 Candidatus Acidiferrum sp.
AGCTACAAGAGTTCTGACTCTTCCCTTGATGGGTCTACCTCCCATTGAACACATCTGCCTTTTCTGGACATACACTGAGGCCCCTTCCCTCCGCCGACATTACCCGGCTTCATCGGTGTCGGGTCGGAGGAGGCGCGCCTAGGCGCTAGCCTCCGTCCGCCGCTCAAACTGTACATGCAGATTTCCCGCATACAGCTTTCACGAAGATTCAATCGTTCCGAAATACCAACGAAGGAATTAGCCTCAGTAAGTTAACAAGCCCGTGCTCACGGTAAAGCGTCTTTGCGGGCAGCCGTTTCCAGCCGATGTTGCGCCAACGCTTATACCGATGCGACCAGATCCGTCGTACAATCCAGCCGTCGAGTCGGTGGAAGAGCAGTCGGACGTGGGCCCGTTTGTAATACTCACCCCAGCCCCGCAAAAGCGGATTAAGTTCCGCAATCAGCTCCTTGGTCTTCAGAGGTATCTTCCGTTTGGTGCGCTGCCTTACCCGATCCATGAAACGACGGATCGACTTCTCCTTGGGGTACGCGTACAGCGCACCCTGTCGGGCCTGACTACGAATCTTGCTCTCGGGCAGAGAGAGCTTCCTCTTTCCGCGCTTGATCTTGTAGCCAAGAAACTCGAAACCGTTCTGAACATGAACAATCCGTGTCTTCTGCGGATGCAACTCCACGCCCAGTTGTTTAAGGATTCGGCCAGCAGCCTCCATCGCGGCTCTTGCCTCCGCTGCCGATTTACAGGTAACCACCCAATCATCAGCAAACCTTGTCAGCTGATATCCTCTCAGTCGCATCTCCCGATCAAACGGCGTCAGAAGTATGTTACTGAGCGTAGGCGAAACCACACCCCCTTGCGGAGTGCCGCGCTCGGTGGGAAAGAGGCGCCCTCTGCCGTAGCTTCCTGCTTTGAGCATCCCCTTGATCAGGTGAAGCACTCGGCCATCTGCTACCCGTTGAGCGACCAGCGTGAGGAGTTTCTCGTGGTCCACGGATCCGAAAAAGTCTCGGAGATCCGCATCTACGATCCACTCGGACCCGCTTTGAATCTCTTTCCACACTTTCCGCAGAGCGTCCTTCGGCGATCGCCCTCGCCGGTATCCGAAGCTGGCATCATCGAATATCGGCTCAAAGATGGGCTCCAACCGATTGAGCAGCGCTTGCTGGCACACGCGGTCATAGATCGCGGGTATGCCGAGCATTCGGTACTCGCCCGGTTTGTCCCTCTTCGGAATGGGATGTTGTCGAACCGGCAGAGGCTGATAAGTGTTCTCTTTCAGCTCTCGCTGCAACCGATCCAGCTGTTGCTCCAGTTGCGCTTCGAAAGCCTCCAGAGTCTTCCCATCGACTCCTCCACTTCCCCGGTTCGCCTTCACCTTCTCCCAGGCCATCTCCAAGTTCTTCCGCTTGTACACTTTGTCAATTAATGAATGGACCTTCTTGGCACCCGTCAGGTTGATCCAGTCCACCAGTCTCCTCAGAGGAGAGCGTACGGGTTTTTCACTAAAGGAACTGTTCCTACCTCTCTCCTCTTTACTCATCTGGTTTCCTTTTCTTCCTGACCATCTTCGCCGGCCGCCTTCCCCGACCCAATTCCGTCGCCGGTTGCCCGGTCACGTGACTTTCGCCACGCTTCATAGGTAATATTCAGCCGTCCGACTACTGACCAAGCCTCGCTCGCCACTTCGCTTTCGCTTATAGGTCTGCTTACTCCGGTGCCACCCGAAGACTTGGCCAGTTCTCCTGAGGTCACACGCTGTACTTCCGTACCGTGCCGACCGCAAACACCTTGGTGTAAGTGGGCGAATGAGAACGCCTTCGCCTCAATAGTGCAGGCTCGACCTATCCCACCTCTGGCCGACCGGTTCATCTTGGGTTTCCCCATCGATTACGGCCCGGTACTTCTCTTCATGCCCTTCGGATTCCATCTTGCGATATTCACTTGATGGACACCCTGCCCTCCGGAGTACTGCCAGCAGTGGCTCTAGCTCCGCCTTGGCTGTATCCAGCTTTCGCCTTCGTGCCCGTTTAGACGTCCGCATACCTTCTGCCTTCTCCGGCCAGCGAGGTTTTATCCCCGCTTGTTGGATATGGCACTCCTCATTTGAGCGCCAGAGGGACTTCAACCCTCCTGTGCAGCGTGCTGCTCAGCACGCACTATGCCACGGTGTGACCCCTCGCAGACGTGCATGCGGGCCGTGCGGCCTAGCAGGCTGCTGAAAAACTAGCGACGGACTTAGTTTCCTTTTCCGTCTTTCATTGTTTTCATCATTTCTATGTCGGAATGTTTGATTCTCGGTGCTTTTATAGCCCCCGGCGCTATCTTTATGTGCTCCGGGACACACTTCGGCCTCGACTTACACCGCGGGAGCTGCGGCCGCGAGGTTTCGCATGCGCACCAGATTGTAAGCCGCGCAGGCGAACGTGAAGATCCAATCCACCTTGCAAACTCCACGGTGCCGCAGCTTGCGCATCAGCGCTATCGTCTTCAGCCAGCCGAAGCATTCTTCGATTCGCTTCCTCTTTCTTTGGCTGATGGCGTAGCCCGGGTGCCGCGTCGTGCGTCCATCGATGGCGCTCCCGCCATTTCGTTTGTGGTTCTGCGCCACATGCGGCGTCACGTTGATATTCCGGCACTCGGCCACGAATCCCTGCGTGTCGAATCCCTTGTCTCCGCCCACGGTTACCGGTTGCGTGCCCGGCAATCTCTCCAGCATGACCAACGCCGCATCGCGTTCTGCCGTGCCATTGGCCTGGAACACTTCCGCGGCCACGATCAGCCCGTTGCGGTTCTCCACCAACAGATTCCCGCTGTAACTCAACTTCGACTCCTTGCCTGGCCCCTTGCGCGCCAATTGCGCCTCGGGATCGGTCTTCGATTCGTGGGTATCGTTGGACCGCTGCTCGCCGTGAAAGTCTACCGTCGGGTTACCCGGATCATCCGGCGGAGGCCCGGGTTTCCCCTCCTTGGCTTGAAAGGTCTTTGCTCCCGCCCAGGCTTCCATCAATGTCCCGTCTACGGTGAAATGTTCATCCGACGTCAGACCTTGAGCACCCGCTTGCGCCACCACTTGCGCCAAGAACTCCTTGGCCACATCGGCTTGCAGCAACCGATCACGATTCTTGGTGAACGTGGTCGGATCCCACACGTCGTCATCCGTATTCAGGCCCACAAACCAACGGAACAGCAAATTGTAGTCCATCTCTTCCATCAGCAAACGCTCGCTGCGGATGCTGTACAGCATCTGCAGCAACTGCGCCCGCAGCAACTTCTCCGGCGGAATCGACGGCCGTCCTACAGAAGCGTACATGCCGTCAAACCGTCGCGACAGCCGGGCCAGGACTTGGTCAACCATAGTCCGGATCTCACGCAGTGGGGGAAACGGATTGTCCGCGATGGCGATTCTGCCGAGGATATTGTGAAAACATTTGCACTAGATTTGAACGCGAATTGCAGAACTCCATTGAAATGAAGATCCCCTATGGCCAATTGCGTGCTTCCGCGACTGACACGGAGGCTCCCCTATGCCCCGGAAATCTCTTCTTCTGCTTCTCCCCATCAGCTTTTTCCTGATTGTTGGTCCACTAGCCAAAGCCGACAGCATTAACAACCTAACCCAGTTAGATTCGGGGCAATCGATCACACTTTATGGGTCTGACTGGCGCGGCTTCTTTGTTCTGACGCCGAACTCGATCGTCCATCTCTCCTCCTTCCCTTTCGGCTGCTGCGATCTTGTTTTCTACTCGAGCATTCCCGCTGGG
>JBAVHY010000094.1:0-5070 GCA_049686315.1 Candidatus Acidiferrum sp.
TTGCGCTCACGGATGCTGCTGAGATCGACCCGGCAGAGCCAGTAAACCAGTTCACGCTTTCGCACCCTTTGCTGTTTAATGAGAAAAAAACAGGAACCAGGGCAGCGTGGTATGTCCAGGACCGGATTCGCGTTTCTGAACACCTCACGGTAGATCTGGGCCTGCGTTTCGATTACTACGATCTCCTGATCCATGACCGGACGCTTGCCCCTAGGCTGGGCGCCGCTTACAAGGTCAAGCGTACGAACACGGTCTTCCGCGCCTCGTACAACCGCCTTGTTCTGAGCCCCCCCCTCGAAAATGTGCTCCTTTCCTCTTCCCCGCAAGCGGCACTGCTTTCCTCGGCAAACGCGGCCTCGTATTCCGCGGTACCAGCTGAACGGCAGAACGACTTCGAGGTAGGGTTCCAGCAACGGGCTGGGCGCTTCGTTCGGCTCAATGTGGTTCACTATTTCAAAGACAGCAAGAATTTCGCTGACGATCAACAGCTTTTCACCACGGCAGTAATCTTCCCTGTGGCCATCGCTCGCGGAAAACTCCGAGGTACGGAGGTTCGACTAGACGTCACGCCCGTTTGGGGCTGGACCGCGTATGCGAGTTACGCGAACGCCACCGCGATGTTGACGAGCCCCTTGACCGGGGGACTGCTCATTGGGAATGCCGAAGGGCCTTTGCTCGAGCCTGGCCAAAGGTTTGCATCCGATGGTGACGAACGGAACGAACTGCAATTTGGCGTTACCTACCAGCACCGCTCCGGCGCATGGTTCACCTTCAGCGGCCGGCATGACAGCGGCATTCCAACCGACTTTGATCCAGCCGATTTCCCCGGCTTTGATCCGCGCATTCAGAACGAGTTGGATCCGGTACGCATGCGCATTAAACCTCGCACAATTTTCAATATGGCGATGGGAATGGAGCTGTTCCGGGAATCACGCTTTCCTACAGCCTTGCAACTTGGCGTGAACAATCTCACGGACCGCTTTTATCTCTACAACTTTCAAAGCGCTTTCTCCGGAACGCATATCGGGCGGCCCCGCGAGGTGGTCGGCCGGCTTGTCTTTTCATGGAACCGCAAGAAGTGAGCGGCAGTGCGCTTTCTGTTCTGAGAGAGTCGCCTTGACCCGGCTCTCCAGGCAGGGCGCCCAGCTTCATCAGGCTGCGTGGAAGAGCCATGGTTTCTCTTCCAAACCGCTTTTCGCCCGGTGAAGGAAGACATGCCCCTCGGCACGGACCATCCGCTGGGGTGCGTGAAAAACACCAGAATTTCCCTGCTCCACAATGTCTCGTTTGTTGTCCCACTGCTCGGTCCGCAGATATCGAAAGCTCCGCCGCGAATGCTACTGACAATTCACACTGGGTTTAAGAAAGCCTAATCCCTCCGGGCCACACTCCCTCCTTTGCGCCAAATCGTAAACAGGAGGCAAAATAATGAATGTACTTCGTGCCGTAGCAGGCGTTGCGGTGTTGGCGGTCCTTGCCGGAGGCTCTGCATTTGCGGGCGATCAGACGGTTCCCGGAGCAGGAAATTCCAAGGCCGTTGCGATTGCCAAGCAATCGCCTATGGTTCAATCAGCGTACGCTTTTGTTCTCTCCCAAGCTGCGCAACTCAAAGGCCCAAAACTCAAGCAAGAAACCCTCGATGCTCTCGGTAATCTCCAAACCTGTGTGACTCATCGTGCGGGCCTCACCAGCACCCAAAAGGACATGATCGTCCAAACGCTGGTGGCGCAGGGATTGCTCAATCTGTCCGATGGGGCCAGCATCACCGGCGGGGTGAAGGCTGGAGTTTTCCCTCCAGTAATCGCAGAGAGCACCGCTTGCCCACAGTTACCACAGCCTTTCTTCTCTGCACCGGGTAGCACCTCCGTTTTTGGCCATCATTCCTATCCCGGCGGTTTGCCCATTCACGAATCGAACAATGACGTTGCGGATGTCCACCTGGCCGATGAATACCGCGCCATCTATGGCCATGGCAACGAACTCGGATTTCCCACCCTCGATCGTGATGAACTCGGGCCGGCAACCAACCAGGCTGACCGCGACTTCGACATCTTCATTGACCAGGACATTATTGTCGGCGCGCCGCTCTGGCACGATTGGGCGAAGAGCCTCGTGTTCCAGTGGAACGCCGATGGCACGGAATTTATCGAACTCAACTTTGGCGGCACCGGCGTGAACGACAACTTCGGCAAGCCAGGTGACTCCAGGACCGGGGCTCACCACATCATCACCATTGCCGAGGAGATGAAGCGGGGCCTGAGTCCCGCGTTCGTGATTACCATGGCGTGTGCGCATTCCGCTCCCACCAGCGGGAACGAGTACAAGGTTGTGAACTGGCTGCGGGCCGGTGCCATCCTTGCGCAGATCGATCCGGTCGCAGCGGGATATCTCTACAGAGATTCGAATGGCAATTTGCGCCTGCCCGCATTGCGGCAACTCGCTAACAACGTCGATCTGAACGCCGCCGGACAAACCAATGTACTCGCGGAATACACGCTGCACAATCTTTCCGATGCGGACTTCACCTATTCTGGCCCCGCGGTCGACGAAGTCAACATATTGCTACAGTCGATCGCTCCGCAGTTTGGTTTCAATCCTTCCGACGCAAACTATCTGAACGAGTTTCGCAATCCTGTACTGAGCTACTTCACCGGGGAACGGATCTTGATCCTCTATTCGAACGGGGGCATCGATGCCGTCCTCGAAGAGGTTCAGAAGCTCCGCAAAACTCACATTATCTGAGCAACTGGCGCAAGTTACACAATCGCAACTTAATCGTCACGCAATTGCAATAAGCGGCAACTAAGCTGCCGGGCGAGATTACCGCCACAGATAATCCAGAAAGGTGAAATCAGCATGAGCAGAGACCGTCGTGATTTCCTGAAGCTTTTGGCCACAGCAGCAGCAACGTCCGCTTTTCCTGCAAGCATCGCCCGCGCTCTGGCAATTCCGGCGAATAACGAGACCGGGACAATCCATGACGTCGAGCACATCGTCTTCATGATGCAGGAGAACCGCTCGTTCGATCACTATTTTGGAGCGCTGCGCGGTGTGCGCGGCTTCGGAGACCCGCGAACGGTCAAGCTGCCCTCAGGTAAGAGCGTCTGGCATCAGCCTGACTCGAACAACCCCGACGGCTTCGTGCTGCCCTTTCGTCCTCCTGCCTCCAATTTGGGCCTGGCGTTTCTAGAAGACACGCCGCACGACTGGAATGGCACGCACGCAGCGTGGAACGGCGGAAAATATGACCAGTGGGTGCCAAACAAGGGCACGACCACCATGGCGCACCTTACGCGTCAAGATATTCCGTACCACTATGCGCTTGCCGATGCCTTCACCGTTTGCGACGCGTACCATTGTTCGTTGCTGGGACCCACCGATCCGAACCGCTATCACATGTGGACCGGTTGGGTAGGCAATGATGGAAGCGGCGCCGGCCCGGTGATCGATAACGCCGAAGCCGGTTATGGATGGTCGACTTATCCCGAACTGCTGGAGAAGGCAGGAATTTCCTGGAAAGTGTATCAAGATGTTGGCGACGGACTTGACGCTGCCGACTTTTGGGGCTGGACCGGCAACGCCTACATTGGCAACTACGGCGACAATTCGCTGCTGTATTTCCACCAGTATCAAAACGCACCAGACAGCAGCCCGCTCGCGCAGAAAGCGAGAACGGGAACCAATATTCTGCAGAGCGGAACACTCTTCGACACCTTCCGCGAAGACGTTCTGGCGAATCGGTTGCCGCAGGTGTCATGGATTGTCGCGCCGGAAGCGTACACCGAGCACGGGAACTGGCCGGCGAACTTTGGTGCGTGGTACGTCTCCCAGATGCTCGATGCGCTGACCGCCAACCCCGAGGTCTGGAGTAGGACCGTCTTCTTCTATATGTTCGACGAGAACGACGGCTTCTTCGACCACATGGTGCCGCCCACGCCGCCACAGTCGCGTGCGGAAGGCATCTCGACAGTGCCCACAACGAATGAATTGTTTACCGGCAGTTCTTCGTACCCCGCCTCTGTGTACACTCCCGGACCTTACGGGCTTGGGGTGCGTGTACCGATGATCGTCATCTCGCCCTGGAGCAAGGGTGGATGGGTTGACTCCCAGGTATTTGATCACACCTCGCTGATCCGCTTTATCGAGCGCCGCTTCGGCGTTTTGGAGCCGAACATTACGCGGTGGCGCCGCGCGGTGGTCGGTGACCTCTCTTCGGCGTTCAACTTCGAGTCCCCGAACGATGCAATCGTGGCCCTGCCCAGCACCGCGTCTTATGTCCCACCTAACCAAAACCGTTATCCTGATTATGTGCCCACTCCGCCCAGCAACCAGGCGCTGCCGGAGCAGGAGCCCGGGACACGTCCAGCGCGCGCGCTGCCGTATGAGTTGCACGTCCATGGAGAAGTGAATGCTTCGCACGGAGGCATCCAACTTTTCTTCCAGAATTCCGGCAAGGCTGGAGCGTTCTTTCAAGTGCGTTCGGGCGACGGCCAAACCGGGCCCTGGGCGTACACCGTCGGCGCGGGCGACGAAACTTCGGACAATTTCGGAACCACCGGTGCTACTTCCTACGATTTCTCTGTCTTCGGCCCGAACGGCTTCCAGCGCACTTTCGCCGGTGCTCTCGACGCAGACAGCGCCAACCTCACGGTCAATGCGATTTACGACGGGGAATCGGGGGGCATCGCCCTTATGATTCGCAACCACGGCTCAAACGCAGAGAAACTGAGTATCTTTGATGCTTACTCCGGCAAGACCCACACGCAACTGCTGCGGCCGCATGACAGCGCTACATATGTTAGCCAGTTGCAAAAATCATTCGGCTGGTACGACCTCACCGTACACGTCGATTCAGACGCAAGCTTCCAACGCCAACTGGCGGGACACGTGGAAACCGGAAGACCCAGCGTGACCGATCCCGCCATCGGCGCACCAGTGCCGCAAGGTGCAGAAGTGGCCTAACCCGGTTAGTCGCAAAAAGGGGCAATAGATCTCCAGCGACGGGCCAAGCATTGACTGAAGGCGAATACCGGTTGCTCAAGTGCCGAACACAACGAGCGAAGACGGGAT
>JBAVHY010000095.1:0-6901 GCA_049686315.1 Candidatus Acidiferrum sp.
AATTAAAAATTGCAGGTTGTGCGCGGCTTTCCGCTGCGTTCGACGATTGGCGATATCGTCTAGGGGTCCAGGACGCCGCCCTCTCACGGCGGAAACCCGGGTTCGAATCCCGGTATCGCTACCAACAACAAAAATCCCAATAAAAACGGCTGCACTCCGCAATTACTGCGCAATCATGTGCGTTCTCGTCACTTCGCGCGGCTGGTCGAGCAGAGCATCCACTTTCTTGAGAAAACGTTCCGTGTGAGCCAAGACCGCATGCTTCTGGAACGCTGCTTCGTCCACCCACCGCGAATGGATATAGAACAACCGGGGGTCGCGCACCGACCGAAACACATGGAAGCCAAGGCACCCCGGCTCCTCCCGCGACGGCCCCGTTACCTCCCGCAACGCTTCCTCGACCGCCTTCTCCTCGTCCCCTCTCGCGTGCAGCCTCACAAACACGAATTGCTCCGCGGTTTCCTCCATACTTTTTCCGATTTCTCCCTCTTCTTTCCCGTGAGGTGGCGAAACTAACAGATGGTGCAGATCTGATAGACTCGTCAGCACAGGCAAGTCTTCTGTGCCCGTCCCACAACTCAGCCGGAAGAAAACCCAATCGCGTAAAGACGCAAGCTATTTCGCGAACAATTGGGCCGGGAGGCTCGTTTGCGATCGAACAAGCGGGCCGCTGAGTGGTATATTTTCTGCTGAGCCTAGGATAGCCTGCGGGTTCTGTGCGCGTCCCGTTGCTATAAGTACCTGCTTCTTAACGTAAGCATACAGTTCACCGGCGGTGACGGTTCCATCGTGGTTAGCATCGGCCGCCCCGCGAAGACCCTCCAGCAGAAAATAGGTGAAAACGCCGTGCCCCCCTCCCCATCTTTCATCTTCGTCGGAGGTCTGGCTGATGTCACTGGCAGTAAAAACGGCTCGGTCTCCCTCTTTCGCATATACCTCCATATACTGGTTGATTAAGTTGTTTTCCTTGTTTTCCATGCTGGAGACATGCGCGCGCTCCCCAGTGATGCCGTAGCTGTGACAGCTATCGGTAAAGGTGATGACATGCTTGGCCTTCAAAACCCTTCGAAACACAGTTGGCAAGTCCGACATAAGATAAGCCGTTCCGCCCATGTTATCCGGGTCGGTATCGTACGTCAGCAAATATAGGTTCCTGTTGTCGTTGGGATCTTCATCCCCGTGGCCCGCCCAATACAAAATAACGGTGTCAGTTTCTCCAGGCTTCGCTAAGAAAGTGCGGAGAGCTGTCTGCACATTCTGCGTGGTGGCCTCTTCATTGAACAGCGCCCTGATGTTTTCCTTTCGGAAGCTTCCGCCCGCGGGCGATTCCAAAAATGCCAGAAAATCACGAGCATCGCGATCCGCGTATTTGAGGTTACTCAGCCCGGCCCCTTGATGCTCGTATTTGGAAATCCCCACCACGACAGCGTATTTGTCACCGGTGAGGCGGACAGGGGGCGCCTTGGGGACCGCTGGCTGCTCGGCTTCCGTCGATTCAGGAACTTGCAATAAAAAAGACGCGTAATGAATACGTTGGTGCGAGTCGGTAAATTCGATTTCTACGGAATCACGGCCAGGTTTAATCTCGAAGCCTGGTCTTCGCTTCAGATCCAAATTGCAAAGGATTCCCTCCGATGTACCTTTCACAGTCATGATGACGTTCGCCGCTTCCGCGTTGATTTTGGCGTGTATGCTTCCATAGTTCACCTGGCTCGAAGAAGCATAGATGTGGAGCAGCAGATAGGAAATTTCCTTGAGAGACAGGACCTTGCTGCCGTTAGGCTCGACATAGATTTGCTGCTCCGGGATTTCGAGCCACATCTCTCCGGGTTTTCTTCCAGTTTCTTGTGCCGGTCCTCCGAGAGCCAATGCCAAGAGCGCAGGCACAAACCGGAGCCGGATCGGGTGTGTCCATGTGACTTGAGTCGTCATGTTGAGGGCAATCGAACTTCTGCACCGCGAATTATGAGTCAGCCGGGAGAATAATTCCAGCCTCGGGGCTTTAGGATCCGCTGGGTCGATTCGAGCCTCCCATGTTATCAATTTCGTGATATTCCCTTTGTTTTCAACAGGACTCGGTTTACCCCGGAGGTTCTTTGTTCGCCGAAATCTTATGCTTGAAACGCTGAGGCCTTGCGGTGCACTATCTACCGCATTGGCCATTCTCCCAATTGCCTGTTTCCCGACAGGTTTTCGCACCAGGAGGCATTATGTTTAAGCAATTCGTTCGCTGGTCGGCAATTGTTTTGATTGTGTTGCTCGTGAACGGCGGCCCTGTGCAAGCGCAATTTGGCATCGGAAAGAAAAAGGATGAACCACGGCCTCCCATGGGCTCCGACAAAGCTCCGGAGCTGTCCGAAGGCGACAAAAAGAAGATGGCCGAAATTGAACAGCGCCCGGAGGTCATAAATGAGATCCGGCTCAGGTGGGACGCGCAACGAAGGGCGGACCTTGAATTCGCGTATGAAGTGAACTCCTCGACGCGGCTGGGTGACTTGTCCGGTCCGCAATTTGCCGATTTTCGGGAAAAGTACGGACAGTTGTATGACAACCCCATGCTGCAACGATACCTCAATGACATTGGACAGCACCTGGTTCCGAGAGACTCTCCGAACACCTACGCCTTCAAGTTGTTGCTGGATCCCGTCCCCCGAGCGGAGGCTCTCTCCACGGGAACTGTGTTCATCTCCACGGGAATGATTTCGTTGCTGGATAACGAGGCTCAACTGGCATACGTCCTGGGGCACGAAGTTGCCCATGTGGAGAGAAACCACAGATACAACCAAATCAAAAATGAAGTGCTGGAACAAGAGCTAAATGAAGAACGAGAGAGGAGCACAGAAAAAAAGAGAACGATCTTTTCCGCGGTAGCTGCAGGTGTCGGCGCAGCCACCGGTGCGGGAGTTGGAGGCGGGAGAGGAGCAGTCCTGGGCACGGGTATCGGCCTACTCGGAGGTGTAGTTGCGTCGCAATTCATCTTCCGCACCAAGGCGACGACCACGGAATGGCCGGCCGTCTATGAAAATGAAGCGGACGAGGCAGGGCTCAAATACATGTTGGACCGGAACTACGATGTGCGGGAAATTCCCAGCGTATACGCGCGCCTGGACAAGATGGTGACGAGGGATGCCCGCGTTAGCCTGGGATTCATGGGCCAGCCCGCTCGAATCAAGGAGCGCGTGGCTAATATTCACGGACTTCTTGGGGATTCTCTAAAAGCCAGTATTGAGGTGAAATTGAAGGCCGGTGGATTGATTGGTTCAACCCCGAATTTTCCCGTTCTGATGTCTGCTCTAAAACGAGACAATGGAATTATCGCGTTGGACTACGATTTGTTTGCCATGGCCAAGGACAACCTGGAAGAAGCCGTCAGTCTGCGGTCAAACGATGCCCTAGCACAGTCCTATCTCGGAAAGACGATCGCGTTGACTGCCCGCACGGAAGAGGATTATGGGCAAGCTTCCGATCATTTTCTCAAAGCCATTCAATACGATGCGGAAAGAGGCGCATACCCGGAGTCGCGTCTGGAACAGGCGATCCTCTTGATTTCGAAAGAAAATCCTGCCGATGAGCAAGAAATCGACAAGGAATTGCGAGCCTTTGTGAAGCTTTATCAGCGGGAGCACGCCGGGAAATTGCCCCAAAACATGCGCATCATCTATGACTACCTGACTCTTGCAGGCGACAACGTTTGGTATGTGCCCCCCGCGGCCGAAGTAGCTACGAGGTATGGAGACTCCTTGAGCGTAAGCAGTTCCGGACAAGCGAATGCTCCCGGGGTTCGAGAAATAGTGGAAAAAAGCACGGAAAGACACGCCACGCAGCCTGCAGAAACCGCACAGCCTACGCAACCACGTAAGAGGAATGTGTCTACGACACCAGTGGCGACACATCCCTAGGAGGCTCGGTTGACCTGCAGGCCGGAGGTTTTTGTGGCGAGATGCAAATCATTGCTGTTGGTCGCGACGGTCTCAGCTTGTTTGACACTGCTGGCGCAGCCGGGACGTTGCGCGAAGGAGCCCAGGCTGACAGTTGGAATCCTGCCGACATTCAATGGCGGGACGGCCACGTTCGGCGAGACGTTCGATCAACATCTTGCGTTGAAGCTGTTTGAGCAATTACGGGGCACGGCCGCGCAACCCATATTGCTAAATCCGGGGAGACGGTACGATCCAACGGATAATGACTGGCTGGTGGAATACGGACAACAGAGCGGGGTCGACTTGCTGTTGATCACTATTCTGCTAAAGACGGAAACTCCTGAAAAGGGAGATTTGACCATCACTGTCCAGAGCGAAATCCTCGATCTGAAATCAGGATCACGATCCGCACCCTGGAAAAATGTCGCGACGATTAATAAACGAGATGCAAAGTTAGATCGTCCCACTTTGCAGGCAAGTCTTTTCGGCGCGTACATTGCCCCGAGCAGGGTTTTTGAAAAACAACCCTTGGGAAAGGCCATGAGCGAAATCGCCGGCCAAATTTGCGCGCAAACCTTGCAGCGGATGGAAGGCGCACCGGCGACCCATACAGCGCAGAGAGCCGATACAGGACAAGGCTCTTGCGATGTGCACGTGAAGATACTCTATGCGTCCAAAAGCGCCGCCTCCAAATCGTATGGCATTTTCGCCGATGGCAGGGACGAGAGCCTCAATGTAAAAGACGGGGAGTTGCTCCTCCACGGAAGATCCGGAACGTTGCTGCTGCAATGGGCCATGAACGACGCTCCTTACAAACTGCCCACGCAGGAGTTCTACCAGGCCAGCACGGAAGTAGACTGCTCGAAGCCGCAATTGTCCATCAACATTGGGGCTGCTGGAGAGGCGTTGCTCGTTTGGCGAAATAGGTGAGGTGACCCCTGTGCGCTTCGCAGCGCACTGGCGCTGGCTTTTCGGGGCGAATGGCGATGAAATCTTTTTGGCGAATTTTTTGTTGCGCGGTTGTTACCACTTTTTTGCTGCCTTGCGGCTATGGTCGAAGTCATTCTCATCCGAACGGGAGTGCCGCCGCAGGGGAGGCTCGCCTTTATCCTTTCCGCAGTGCCGTGAATGGGAAAGTCGGATACATTGACGGCGAGGGCAAGATCAAAATTGCCGCGGAACTTAGCGATTGCGGAAGCATTGACCCCGGCCCGGAGTTTTCAGAAGGCCGTGCCATAATTGGATGCGTTCCGCTTGGTTACATCGATGCCTCCGGGAAGCCGGTAATCGCGCCGGCATTCGACGAGGCCCGCCGTTTTTCGGAAGGGTTGGCCGCCGTAAAGGGCTCCGATGGGAAGTGGGGATATGTCGACAAGGTCGGCAAACTAGCCGTGCCTCCACAATTCGAGGAAGCCGGAGATTTTTCCGAAGGGCTCGCCGCGGTCGCCAATGATAAAGGGGAGTGGGGCTATATCAACCCCGCTGCTCGCGTGCAGATTCCCTTTGGCTTCGAGGGAGCCGGCAGTTTTTCCCAAGGACTCGCCCGCGTCGAGGTGGGCGGGAAATTTGGCTATATCGATAAAACCGGTAAGCAAATGATTCAGCCACAGTTCAAGGATGCGAGAGATTTTCACGAGGGTCTTGCTGCTGTGTTGACGGATTCCTGGCATTACATCAGCCGGGATGGAAAAATCGCATTTCCGAGCGTGTTCAAGCAGGCAGGAGAATTTTCCGAAGGCCTTGCTCCTGTTCAACTGGAAGAAAAAGGCGCGTTCAGATATATAAATCACAGTGGAGCGTTCGGTCTTCAGTCCAAGTTCGAACATGCATTTCCTTTCAGGAACGGCCTGGCGCTTGTATACTTCAGTGTCCAGAGCAACCCCAAGGGAGCGGATCGGCGCAACCTACTTTACGGCTACATCGATAAGGCTGGCCGCACAATTTTTTCGAGCGAGATTCCCTACGTCCAAAAGGACGGCTCGCGCGGGACTGGCTCCCCAGGGCAGGCGTACATCCCCATGTCGCCCGTTACGATTGAATCTGTGCCCGCTGGCGCCAAGGTCTACTTGGTGCCGCTGTACGATTGGGAGGCGGACAAAGGAATCGAGAACGAAAAAGAAAAGCTTTTGAAGTATTTGCAGAGCGAATATACTCCCCTCCGCAACTATCAGGTGATTCAGCAGGTCTACCGCGTGTTCTTGGAGATAAACGGAAAGCGGGTCACCAGGCAGTTCGACGTGAACGAATTCAATACCAAACACCTGGAGATTGACTTTCAGAAGGAACAGTAGGACATGCCTGCGAGTTTGCCTTACCAACGGATCGTTGCACAGAGGCAAAAGGCGGGGCTACTAAACTATTTCGCGCCACCATGGGTAAGAGTTTCGGCATTGTCAAATAGAAGGCCTCGATGAAAAAACTGTTTCTGGCGGCCTCCTTAATTTTCGGCTCGATCCCTGGCATCAGCATCATGACGTCGGGGCTGGGCACTCCTCCAGGTTACGCGACAATATTTGGTGGTGTCATTCAGGCATTTGGAGCGCTTTGCATTCTATTGCTGGTGGCAAGCAAAGAGAAGCTGAGAGGTCTAAGCGGACGGAAGATCACACTGGCTGCCATCGGGCTTGCGTCGGCAAGCCTGTGTTTCCTGGTCTTGTATATTCAACTCTTGTCGCTCTGTGTTGTCACTCATCCGCTTCATGGGAGCGTGTATTTTCCGCTATGGAATAGCGGCCCCGCTCTAGAAATGGTCAGTCGGGCGGGCGGGAGATACGCGGCGATTGACCGCTACGGCTCTTACCCCGTGAGCAAAGCAATCCAAGAGGCCCCGAACTACCCTTTACCCATGGTAACCACAACGGTCCTCTTGTTGTTTGTGTACCAAGGCATATTCACGACACTCACGCTCGCGTTCGGAATAATAGGAGTTCACAGCGGTGCGGGACTCGACGCGGAGGGAGCCGTTCCTGTCGAGAGCGGAG
>JBAVHY010000096.1:0-19091 GCA_049686315.1 Candidatus Acidiferrum sp.
AAATAGAGTCCTGCGAAAATCGGGACAATCAGGAAACACGCATTCACCGCCAAACTAATCGAAATATCCATCAGCCGCGAACTGCTCTTCATGCGGTTGTATTCCAACATGGAGGATTGAAACGAACCTTCCGCCGGCCTGCCGGGCAAGTTCGCTTTTACTGCGGGGGCGATCGGGACCTTGGGACGAGATGCAACTACCAGCGGTTCCGCTGGGTTTTCCTTCTTTTTCTTCTGTTCGGGTGCAACTTCGATGTGGGTGGACGGGGCCATAGCCTTAGCCTCCAGGCATCTAATGCGCACGTCCCGTGCCACAAACGCAGCTTCTAACTGATTGTAAAACTTGACCTTACGTAATGAATATCCGCGCTTTGCGTCACTTCGCGCAAATTCCCTCCCCAACCTTGTGTCAGGTAACTCAGCTCTTCTTCGTGGACGTTGGCGCGAACAACCTCGGGAAACACAGGGAATCCGCTCTCCGAGCTTACCCATCCCCTCGGCGGATTCAAGATTCTTCATCCACGACTTCAGCACCCACATTTCTTTCTCATGTATCCCTGGGTTTCGCCTACTCATCCTATTTACTTAGACCAGATTCGAGGTGAAGGAATGCAACAGCGACGCTTGGGCAATAACGGACCGGAAGTTTCGGCCATGGGACTGGGCTGCATGGGTATGTCGGAGTTCTACGGCGCGCGGAATGATTCGGAGTCCATCGTCACCATTCATCGTGCCATCGAACTCGGTGTCAATTTCCTGGATACGGCCGACGTTTATGGATACGGGGACAACGAACTGCTTGTAGGTAAGGCCATCCGTGACCGTCGCGACAAAGTTTTTCTCGCTACTAAATTCGCCATCGTTCGCGATCGCGCCAATCCCAATGTTCGCGGCGTCAACGGCAAGCCCGAATACGTTCGTTCCTCCTGCGAGGCCAGCCTCAAACGTCTTGGCGTCGACACCATTGACCTCTACTATCAGCACCGCGTTGACCCGAAAACTCCCATCGAGGAAACCGTCGGTGCCATGGCTCAGCTTGTTCGCGAAGGCAAGGTGCGCTTTCTTGGTCTCTCGGAAGCTTCCCCTGCCACGATTCGCCGCGCGTATAATGTCCATCCCATCGCGGCTCTGCAAACCGAATATTCCCTCTGGACGCGCGATCCTGAAGATGAAGTGCTTCCCACGGCTCGCGAGTTAGGCATCGCCTTCGTCGCCTATAGCCCCCTCGGCCGAGGGTTCCTCACCGGCCAGATAAAACGCTTCGACGATCTTGCCGCCGACGACTACCGCCGCTTCTCTCCGCGTTTCCAGGGCGAAAACTTCCAAAAGAATCTCGACCTTGTCGCCCGCGTTGAGTCTCTTGCAAAAGAGAAGAAATGCACCCCTGGCCAACTCGCACTCACCTGGCTTCTCGCGCAAGGGGAAGGCATCATTCCCATCCCCGGCACCAAGCGCCGCAAATACCTGGAAGAGAATGTCGGTGCTCTTAACGTGAAACTCTCTGCCGACGAATTGCGCCGCATTGAAGAGGTAGCTCCCCACGGCGCGGCCTCCGGCCAGCGTTACCCGGAGCACATGATGAATCTCATTAACGGGTGACTCCGCGCGCAGCACTGCTGCGCCCCATGTCTGCGCCATCAATTAATCCTGAAGCTCCTGTGCTTTTCTGGCAGCGGTTTCTCTAGTTGGTTTACTTCCTAGGGACCGGTCTTGCTCTGGGATTCGGGCTGCCTTTCTCTCAGAGATCACGATCGCCCCACATTCTGCGTTACACTGGTCAATCTCCCAACCCTGCAGCCCATGAACGCCGCCGAGCACTTCATCTGTTCGTCTTCCTTGTGGCGCTACTTCACACAGCGCCAGCTCCTCCCATGGATCCTCTCCGGCGCTTGCCTCGGCGATCACTTGCTTGAGGTTGGCGCCGGCTATGGCGCCGCAACCGCAGATCTCACTACGCGCGTGTCCCGAGTCACTTCCCTCGAGTATGACCACAAATCCGCGTGCAAACTAAAATCGCTATGCCGCAATGGGGCGGCAGCCGCCATTCGTGGTGACGCAGCGCGATTGCCCTTTGCCTGTGAAGCTTTCTCCTCGGTCCTCACCATCCTTGTCCTTCACCACCTGAAATCCAGAGAACTCCAGAATCAAATGTTCGCCGAAGTCTTTCGGGTCTTGCGCCCTGGTGGGATTTTCGTGGCCTTTGAGATCACCGACAGTTGGTTTCACCGCTTCAGCCACTTCCGCAGCACGTTCACGCCCCTCGCGCCGGCCTCTGCTTTCCCGCGTCTGTCCGCCGCCGGTTTTTCAGGGATTGACCTGGATCTTCGCAAGGGCGCGTTTCGTCTAACCGCCACCCGCCTAAATGAGGAAGCGCCGCGCGCTCAGCTTAAGAACCAAAAACTCAAAACTTGAAACTCAAAAACTTCTCTCACTTATTGCTCAGCGCCGCGCTCAACTCACTCCGCGCCTGGATCACTCGCAGTATCGCGTCCCTCGTGACAATCCCGGTGATGTGCGCCGCGCCATCTTCGGCATGGCTTACCACCGGCATTTGATTCACATCCGCCGCGATCAACCGTTCCAGCAAACGTTGCAGCGGCTCTTCCGGGGCTGCCCACAGAATTTTCTCCCGCGGCACCATCACCGCCTGCACGGAATTCATGGACCATTCGTCCCGCGGCACCTTGTTCAACGCCGTCACATTCATCATCCCCAGCAGGCGGTCGCCCATGGTCACAATATGAATCCGCCGCCCTGTGCGCAGCACTTCGCTGCTGTATTCTTCCAAACTCATATTTCCGGGGATCGTGGGGACTTCGTGGCTCATCACATCGGCCGCGCGCAACCCCGTCAGCGTCTCGCGGATGGTCAACTGGCTCACGCTGGCCTGCGCCGCGCTCAACAGGAACCATCCGATAAAGGCAAGCCAGATGCCTCCCCACCGTCCAATGTATTCAAGCAAGACGCCGCCGTGGCTTCCGCCAACAGCGGAAAAAATGCCCAGTCCGATCATGATGTAGGCAATCAGTTTGCCGCTTGTGGCCGCCACCCGCGTGGCCTTCGCAAAATCCTGCGTGGCGCCCCAGACCATGGCGCGAAAGACGCGGCCTCCATCGAGCGGGAATCCCGGCAACAAATTAAAAAGCGCCAACAACAGATTCGTGTTGTACAGCTGCGCGGCCAGCGCCCCGACCATCTGATTGTGCGGAAACAGTCTCGTCAGCGAGAAAAACACTGCCGCCAGAAAGCCGCTCGCCAGCGGGCCCGCAATCGCAATGTTAAATTCCTGAATCGCCTTGCTCGGTTCGCGCCCGATTCTGGCCAGTCCGCCAAAGAGGAAAAGCGTGATGGAAAGCACCTTGATCTTGTAATGCTGCGCCACCACGCTGTGTGCCAGTTCGTGGAACACCACGGAGCCAAAGAAAAGCAGGCTCGTCAGGATTCCCAAAGCCCAGTGCTCTGTGGAGCTCCATTGCGAAAACTCTTGCGTAAATTGCAGGCCAAGCGACACCGTGATCAGCAAGAAGATCAGGATCCAACTGAAGTCCAAATAGATGGGAATACCCAGGATTCGCCCGATGCGAATCCCCTGCGTTTGGAACATGGACGCCAGCCTCTCCTCTGGACTCTTTCTAAGACTACCTCTGAACGTGGCAACCTCAAAACGTACCGAACCACGTGCCTCACAATCACGCGCACGTCAGCGCGTCCCAGCATACACGTCGTGTCTTCTGAGCCACATTCTATCGCCCGCCAATCCAGTGTAACTAATTTAGTTGCAGCGTCTTGAGAGTGGTCCCGTGTGTGCCCTTCCTCCCTGCGTAGCGCAACAGGGAGAGCACACCATGAACCGGCCAGCCACTTCAGCTCACCTCAAAACACTCGGTTCCCAGTTTGTTCCGTGCGCGATGCTCCTCGCCGCACTTGCTCTTTCCGCCACCAGCGTCGCCGCACAATCTTCCGTGAACTCGACAAGCAATTCCAGCGCGCAGCCCTCGCGCCGCCTCGTCGTCAGCTTTTCCGACCGCAAACTCGCCCTCCTCGAAGGCGATCGCGTAATCAAAATTTACGAGGTGGCCGTCGGCGCTCTGGTCAGTCCCAGTCCCAGCGGTGAATTCCAAATCGCGAAGCGGCTCGAAAATCCAACCTACTACAAGCCTGGCGTCGTGATCGGCCCTGGCAAACAGAATCCCCTTGGCACCCGTTGGATGGGCCTCAACGTCAAGGGCTTCGGCATTCATGGCACCAATCGCCCTGGCTCCATTGGCAAGTACGCCTCCCATGGCTGCATCCGCCTCCGCAATCGTGACATCGAAGACCTCTTCGCCCGTGTCCAGATTGGCGATCGAGTTTCCCTCATCGCCGAGCGCACCGACGAAATTGCGCGCCTCTTCGGTGGAGCACCTGACCTCGAGACTGCACGCGAAACCTTGCAGGCCAGCAACGAGCTTAGTGCCTCGCACGATGACGAAGGGCATGGCAATCGCTAAACCAATTTCCCAGTCCGCAGAAGGAGAACACATATGGACGCATTATTTGGATTCGCGGCTGTAGTGATGGCAACCATCATCGCGCTCTTTTCAGCACTGGCAATGCAAGCGCTGCTGTTGCGCGCTGCCTTTGCCCTGATGCAACCGGCCACCGCCGGCCGCCGGATCGCCCTTCCGGGAATTGAACGGGGGACTCAGTTGGTGGCGCGCGCCTACGCCAGGGGGCGCTAGCAATCGGCACGGGCTTCCTGGCTCAAGCATGCCGCGGTCCTGTGGTTGCAAAACGGCAGCCCTACCAGGAATTAGGAGAGAAAGGAAAACACCATGCTCGCTTTGAAGTTTTTGTTGATGATCCTCGGCGTTGGCTTCTTCTGCAGCGCCGCGATCGTTGTCGCTTATGACGTCTACGTTGCAGCCCGCTTGCGATGGCTCTTGGAACAATCCGGCGCGCCAACAGGGGAGGGAATCGCGGCTATCCAGCCGCGCCCTTTCGGCCCGGTGCGGTGGAAGCTGGCGCAGAAATTGGCACTCGCGGGAATTCTCCCCGTGCTTCTCGCCCTCAGCATAGCTGTAGTCCCGGACGGCTTCGCCGCCATCCGCGTCAGCCAACTTTTCGGCGTGCGCCCCGGTACGTTATATCCGGGCGTGCATGTCCTAACTCCGCTCGTCGATAACGTGGTTTTGTACGACACACGCGAGCAGGTCTACTCAACCACTGCAAGCGCTGCTTCCAAGTCCGCGGGTGAAGTCCTCACCGTGCAGGCGCGCGAAGGCTTGAACCTCGGCCTCGCCGTCAGCGTGCGCTACCGTCTCGATCCCACTCGTCTTAGCACCATCCATCAGAATCTGCCGCAGCCCGTCAATGAAGAGGTGGTCGGCCCCGTAGTCTCCTCGATCTATCGCCAACTGGCCCCCAATTATCTCACCCGCGAAATTTTCGCCGTCAAACGAGAAGAGCTGCGCAGTCAGGCAGCCGACGCCATCAAAACGCGCCTCGCGAGTGACGGCATCCTGGTCCGCGAAGTGCTCCTCCGCGATATTCAACTCCCCGCCGATTACGCTCGTGGCCTCGAAGGCTTGCTCTTGAAAGAACAGGAGAACGAACGCCTCGGCACCGAACAAGAGATCAAGCTAAAAGAAGTCAAGATTGCCGAGCTCGAAGCCGATGCCCAGAAAGCCCGCGACGTCAAACAGGCCGAAGCCCAGGCGCAAGTCCGCGTCCTCCAGGCCAAAGCCGAATCGGACGCCATGCAGTACACCCTGCCGCTCAAGCAAAAGCAGATTGAGCAGTCCAAACTCGAGGCCGCCGCGCGCAAGGAAGCCACCTTGCAAAACGCCGAAGCCGCCGCGCAAGCCAAAGTCATCGACAGCAAGGCCGAAGTCGAGCGCCAGAAAAATCTCTCGGATGCCGAGGCCAACCGCATTCGTGTCACTGCCTCCGCCGATGCCGAGCGTATGAAGTACGAAGCCGCGGTCCTCAAACAGAATCCCATGCTGATCCAGAAGATCATCGCCGAACGCCTCTCGGACAAGCTCCAGATCATGATGGTGCCCATGGACGGCAAGAATTTCTTTGCCTCCGACGTGATGCGTTCCGCCTTCCAGAGTGGCAACGGAAACAACAACGGCAACGGAACCACCACCTCGCCGGACACTCCCGATGACTCCGACGATCCGGCGCCTGTCGCCACAGCCACCGCCCAGCGCAAGTCCGGCAAGCGGCCATAACCATAAATTTCGGGGAGGCGACCAGTGCCGTTCCAACAAATCGCATCGAGAGCGCGGACGGTTCAGTCAAATGGATCGCTGCGACCTGTGATGCTGAGAGCTGGCCAAAGAAGTTGGAACGGCACTACCAAAAAGGCCGCCTCCCCCGAACACCGGCCAAAAACCCTGTGGGTGGCACGATTCGCGTCGCTGGAGGAGAAGCCATAGGCAAGAAGACAAGCACCGCCGCGCTTGATTCTTTTCGCCATGGCCTTCTCCACACCCAGCGCCGCGTTCCGCGCCACCCGGCCGGCGCTGAAGGTTTTGTAGGGCTGCCTTCTGCTTGCCCTGAGCCTCGAAGGGAGGCGGTCCGCTGTCGACCAAACAGAATCACTTAGGCCTCGATGGCAATTCTCAGGAGGACGATATGAACTCAAACTTGCGGCAGCGCACCCGCAGAAACTTCACAACGATTCTCCGCGTCATCTTGCGCATCACTTTTAGCCTGCTTCTCTGGACACTGGGCGCCGCCATGAATCTCGCTGGGGCTCAGGCTCAGGCGAAAGAACGTCGCTTCGTCCAGGATTTCGCGGTCGATCGCGCCACGGTTGAAAACCTACAGCGCTGGGTGAACGCCGGCCATGACCCCTGGTGCCGCGATCCGCAACTCGTAGCTGCGGCCTCCCTCCGTCGTGTCTCCTCCAAATTTTCCGACTACGAACTCGCGTCTCTTCCCTTGGAACTCGTACGCACCCGGAAAACCAAGGTGACTTACGCGTTTCATTCTCTGGACGGCAGCGCCACCTATCGAATTACGCTGCGCCGTTACCGCTACTTGCTGCCCACGGCCGGTTCGCTACCCCAAATGATCTGGGTCCCAGAGAGAGTCGAGATCATTACAAGAGGCACGCAAGACTAGCGAGGTTCCTATCGGCTTCCACTAAACAAGAAAAGTACATCCCTCTCCTGACCGGCCGGGCGGCACGGACCACGCCGCCCGGTATCTTAAATCTTCGGCAAAAGTGATAGCATGCCAACGGTTCAGGGGAGGTGGATCTTGCGTCGAACAACGTTGCTGCTATCTATCGTAGCCGTGATCTGTATCTTTCCCGCCGCCGCGCTTGTTCTCCCGAGACCTGCCGAGGACAAGCCGCCCACCTGTGATACGCTTCGCGCCACTAAATCCAAGGTATACGGCTTCCATCTTTCCCAACTGAACGAAGAGCAAATTGAAGCCAAAAGCAAGGAGCTGGACGCCTTCTGGAAACAGGTTCAGACGGCTGGCCCGGATGGCATATTTTGCATTCGTGCCCTGCTCTCCGAAGAGAAGTCCGATCACGTCTTCCAGTTTGACGCTGCATCCGTGCTTTTCCCCACGGATCGCTCTCCGGAAACCCTGAACCTCATACGCGACGCTCTCGCCCAAACAGATTTCCAGGAATCCGATCCCGCGAATTATCTCTCCATGGCTCTCGAACTCAGCCAGGCTGGTGTCGATATCCGCCCACTCGCTTCGAGGTTTCTCCTCTACCCTAATGCCACCATCCACATCTCCGAACACGCACTGGATCTCGACTCCGACACCGCGGCCTTGTTTCTGTACGGCACCATGGAGCCTTCTCAAGCCAGCACCGCTCTCATCGCCCTCCTGCAGGCGCCCGAACCCTTTGTGCGCGCTGCCTCGGCTCATCTGCTCGCCGAACAAATGACGGACGAAAGTTTTCGTGCCCTCAGCAAGTGGGATGGTCTTGCCAAGATCGAGGAGGATTTCCGCCGCAACGACATTCAGACCATCATGAAAAGCCAGCCGTCGAATCCCGCGGATTTTGCAAATCCCAAGTTCACTCGCGAACAAGTACTGCAAACCATCGCCTCACTCCCACGCACGCAAAAGGAATTTGACGACGTCGTATCCACTAAAGGCGCTGCCTTCGACCAGCAGATGCGCGACAAGCACGGCACGCAACAGGAAATTACTCAGGCCGTCGCGGACAGCCTCCCCATCTACGGCCTCGCTGATCACACCACTTTCTTGACCAGTGCCATCGCCACGCTCACCGCCGAAGACTTCGCCGCCATCCGCGACGCCCGCCGCAAATCCCTCTACAACGTCTCCGACGAAAGCCTCTCCGAATACCTTGCCTACACCCAGGTGATGATCGGCCTCCTCAATCGCCTCGACCTTTTCAAAGAGTACCGCGCGCATTAAAACGCCGTACGCTCCGACTTACGTTTCCGCGCATCACCGAACAAATGCCCGTATGTCATCCTGAAGCGATCCGACGAGGAGCGCTGAAGGATCTCAACGTAAACACAGGGCACTAACCGTTCGTAAAACTCCCCGGCTCTGAGCCTGCGTGCTATCATCGTTTTAGAACGCCGTGCGACCACAACGTGACCGTCCCCTGTTTTGCAGCTTCTTTCTCCTCATTTCGCTTTTTCTCGTGTTCTTCGCCTTTCCGGCACTTTCCGCCTCTTCGGACAGTACTTCGCTTGACGACGCCGTCCGTCAACTCGCCGAGCGTGTCTCGGCCATCACCAATCTACGCAGTCCTGTACGCCTTCAATTTCTTCAGGACGCAAATCTCGTCTCAGACACAGGCAAGGGTTGGCAGGAAACTTTTCGCAAGGAACTGGAAGGGCGCCACTTCACCCTGACGGAGGACCCGGACGCCACTCTCCTACACGTTGGTCTGGCGGAAACTCCCACGCAACTGGTTCTCTCAGCAAGCGCTCGAGTCGCGGATAAGGACGAGGTCCGGATCATTTCTCTACCGCGAAGCGCCTTCCGCGCCGCCAATCTTCCCGTGGCGCCCATCCGCATCGAACGGCAGTTCGTCTTCCAAAGTTCCCACCGCATCCTTGATGCCTCCTCCTTGTGGAATGGCTCTGATGGAGGCATGGCTTTGCTCTCCTGCCGCGGCACCGAGCTCTCCGCACTTCGCCTCGATGCAACCGGCCAAGTCACTCAAACCATTTCACTCTCCACCGCTGGCGTTCATCTTTCCCGCGATCCTCGTGGCGAATTAACGGTCCGCGCCAACGATGCGGTTGTACTCTTGCCCGGAAAAAGCTGCGAATTCAGCTGGACTTCGCCCGCCGATGTAAAATGTCATTTCGCAAAGACAGCCTGGCGAAGCCCGACGGTTCTCACTCCTTCTTGTGATGCCGGTGGATGGAAGCTGCTTGCTGACGGTTCTGACTGGACCTCGCCCGATGTCCTCCAGGTCATGCCCGACGGTTCATCACACGAGGGAAGCGCCGCCCTCCTCAGCGACTTTCCGGGACCCATCTTGGCTATCAACGGCGAACAAAATCCAGCCGGGGCTTTGGTGGTCACGCGAAATCTGCGAACGGGGAATTATGAGGTGTACAAAATCACTCTCGCTTGCGGCAATTAGCGCCGCACTATTAGCGCTCCTCGCCCCCGCCCACCTGCTTGCTACAAAGCATCCAAGGTACGGAGGCACGCTTCGCGTCGAAATGCACGTCACCTCCATTTCCCTCGATCCTCGCGAATGGAAACTCGGTTCCGTGGCC
Source organism: Candidatus Acidiferrum sp. (assembly GCA_049686315.1). Taxonomy (GTDB): domain Bacteria; phylum Acidobacteriota; class Terriglobia; order Acidiferrales; family UBA7541; genus Acidiferrum. The sequence goes on from JBAVHY010000096.1 coordinate 9,737, forward strand.
GCTGCTGAGAATGAAAAGCTTGCCGCCCTCGTCTACGACCGCCTCCTGACTCTCGATGACTACGGCCGATTCCAACCCTCCCTCGCCACGGAGTGGTCTCACGACACAACGCTCAAGATTTGGCAGTTCAAATTGCGTCCGGGCGTGAAATTCTCCGATGGCTCTGCTCTCACCCCGAAGGACGTGGCCGCTGCTCTTCAGCCTCTTCTTCCCACTGGCCTGCAAATCACCCCGAGCGAAAGTGGCGTACAGATTCATGCCGCGCGCGCCACTCCCGATCTGCTTGAGCAACTCGCTTCTGGCCGCTATTTCATTTTCCGTGTTCAGCTGGATGGCACATTCCTCGGCACCGGCCCATTCGTGCTTGCGGAAGACGTGCCCGCAACTCCTTCGGAAGGGAATCCTTCAGCGCTTAAGCCCGCACACCTGAAATTCCGTGCTAATGAGGACACGTGGGCAGGCCGCCCGTTCGTCGACGTGGTTGAGGTCATTCTGGGCGAACCCGCTCTCCGCCAGATCCTCAATCTCCAGGTGGGCCGCGCCGATATCATCGAAATTCCCCCTGACCTCGTCCGAAAGGCCCGCCAGGAAAATTTGCGCCTCTGGAGCTCGCCGCCCGACACTCTTCTCGCGCTGCGCTTTGATGATGCACAATCCGGCGCCAACAATCCCCATTTGCGTGAGGCCCTCGACTTCGCCCTCGACCGTGAGACCATGGCCAACGTGTTGCTTCAAAGGCAAGCCCTCCCTGCCGCCACCCTTTTGCCACAGTGGCTCTCGGGATATGCTTTTCTTTTCGGGACTCCGATGAATCTTGATCGCGCCAAGGAACTTCGCTCCACCCTTCCCGCCAGTCTTGCTGGCGGCAGCGATCCTCTGCGCCTCCGCGTCGATGCCGTGGGTGACCTCATGAAATTACTGGGCGAGCGCGTCGCTGTGAACGCCCGCCAGGCGAATATCTCCCTTCAACTCGTCCAGCATTCCGCGCCTTCTTCCGGTAGCCCCCCGGCCATTTCGCCCGCCACCGGCCTCCATCTCTTCGCATGGCACTACGATTCACTCTCGCCCCGGGCGGAGCTCCAGGCCCTTGCGCGTCAACTTCACTCCGAGCCCGCCGAATCCGCTGCGGAATCTGACGACCCGGAAAATCTCTACGCCGAGGAGCGCCGCTTGCTCGATGAGCGGCAGGTTCTACCTTTGGTCCTCTTGCCTGAATACGTGGGAATCGCTCCGAGTGTCCGCAATTGGACTGTGGCACCCTCCGGCGAGTGGCGGCTCGCCGATGTTTGGCTTGGTGCCGGTCCGCCCGCTACGCCTGATACACAGGTTACAACCGGCCGGAGTGTTGCACCGGGAGCGCATCCATGAGTTTTCGCAATAAAATCTTTCTGATCTTCCTCATCACCGTCCTGGCCTCGGTCTCCCTGGTAGCCTACGGCGTCACCTACTACACGCAACGTGCCTTTGAACAGCAGGATGCCCAGCGCACTGAAACCTTGGTTGCCCAGTTTAATAAAGAATTTACTCAGCGCGGCGAAATGGTCGCGCAGCAGGTGGAAAACATCACCAACGCCAGTGAAACCGTGCGCATGGTCCTCGATCTCGCACGCCCCGGCGCCGATTCTTCCCTCTATCTGCACGACGCCAACGGAGCGGCGCAGACCCACAACCTGGACTTCGTCGAATTCGTTAATTCCGATGGCGTCCTGATTTCTTCGGCGCAATATCCCGCCCGTGTCGGGTACAAAACGGACTGGGTAACCGCCACGAAGAACTGGGATGGCACCAGCGCGTTTCTCAAGCGCGAGGAATTGCCAGACAGCGTGGCCCTCTCCCTGACCGCCGTGCGCACCTATTCCGTGGGCGACAAGGGCGTCTTCTACATCATTGGTGGCCGCCGCCTCGACCAGAATTTCTTCGCCTCTCTGGTGATCCCCAACGGCATGAGCGCGCTGCTCTATCGCAACCTCGATCCGAATTTTGTGGCCTCTTCCCTAACCGATGCGAATGGCGTGGTGCCGCAAGCCGATCAGTTCCGCCCGCTCATTGAACAAGTGCAGAAACAATCGCAGCCGGAAATGGTCGTAAAAACCATCCAGTGGACCACCGACCCCGCCAGCGCGGAGACCTTCCATGCCATGCCCCTGACTGGTCGCAACAGTGAATTGCTCGGAGTCCTACTCCTTGGTAGCCCCCAGCGCGAACTTGTTCTCCTCCGCCATCAGATCCTGAAAATCGCCGCGTGGGTCGCTCTCGCTGCCATCCTCATCGGACTGCTTTTGTCTTGGTGGATCTCCTCCCGCATCACCCGTCCCATCGAGGAACTCGCCAATGCCGCCCGCGAAGTTGCTTCCGGCCGCTGGGACACTCGCCTCGACGTCCAGGGTCATGACGAAATTGGCCAATTGGCCGGCGCCTTCAATCGCATGACCCGCACCCTTGCCGCTCAAAAAGAAAAGCTCGTCCAGACCGAACGTGTCGCCGCCTGGCGCGAACTCGCTCGCCGTCTCGCCCACGAGTTGCGCAATCCTCTCTTCCCTCTTCAGATCACGGTCGAAAACCTGCAACGCGCTCGCCAACTGGGTCCCGCGCAATTTCAGGAAGTGTTTGCCGAAGGCACCGCCACGCTGAAGGCGGAGCTCGCCAATCTTAACAGCATCGTCGGCCGCTTCAGCGATTTCTCCAAAATGCCCGCGCCGCAATTCACTCGGGTAAACGTGAATGAAACCCTGCACAACGCTGTGCGGCTGTTCGAGCCGCAATTTAACGCCACGGGAAAACCCTCGATCGCCACGGAATTCTTCTTGACCGAGTCGCTGCCTGAGATCGATGCCGATCCCGATCTCCTTCACCGCGCCTTCCAGAATCTGGTCCTCAACGCGCTCGACGCCATGCCTGCCGGCGGCACGCTCACCTTGCGCACTTCTGACTGCGAAGACACTGTCCGCATCGAAGTCGCCGACACCGGCAAGGGCCTCACCCCCGAGGAGTGCTCCCGGTTGTTCACTCCCTACTACACCACCAAACACCTCGGCACCGGCCTGGGCCTGGCCATCGTGCAGTCCATCATCAGCGACCACCACGGCACAATTTCTGTTTCCAGCGAAGAGGGGCGGGGCGCAACCTTCCGCATCGACTTGCCAAAGCGGCAGCAGAACGCCCTGGTGAAGCCCAAAGTAGAGCCCGCTTCCAGCGTCCCGGAATCCGAGCGCGCCACCACCGCTAAGGATTAAAAGTTTTGTAGGGGCGGCTTTACGCGCGCTATTGAGTTTCTCCCGGGTTTGTAGTGGCCGACCTTCAGGTCGGTTCTTGGGTTCTCTTGGGTTTGTAGCGCCGGCATCTTCCCGGCTCTTGGGTTTCTCTCGCTTTTCTAGCGGCCGCTTTCCGAAGCGGGCGCCTTTATCACCCGGCCCGACGGGCCAAAAGGACCACCGTGCCTCGCAAAGCCCATCTCCTCTTAATCGACGACGATCCCAACACGCTGGCCTCTCTCGCCCGCGCCTTCCGCCTCGCCGGCCACGAAGCCACCGTCTGCGACAATGCACACCGCGCCGCCGAACTCCTCCGTACCGAACGCTTCGACCTCATCCTTTCCGACGTCGTCATGCCCGGCAAAACCGGTATGGAACTCCTCGAAGAACTCAAGAAGTCTGGCCTACAGACACCCATCGTTTTAATCTCCGGCCAGGCCAACATTGAAATGGCCGTCAAAGCCACCCGCCTCGGCGCTTTGGATTTTCTCGAAAAGCCGCTCACCACCGATAAGCTTCTCCTCACTGTCGAAAACGCCCTCAAACTCGCGCGCCTCGAAGACGAAAACCGCGAACTCCGCCATCGTCTCGGCAAACACGAACTCGTCGGTTCCGGCCCCGCCATGACCCGCCTCCTTGCGCAGATCGATCGCGTCGCTGCCAGCGAAACTCGCGTCTGCATTCTCGGCGAAACCGGCACCGGCAAGGAACTCGTCGCCCGCGCCATCCACGAAAGATCCCCGCGCCATGAGAACACTTTCATAACTCTGAATTGCGCTGCCGTCCCTGCCGAGCTCATTGAATCCGAGCTGTTCGGCCACGAAAAGGGTTCCTTCACCGGCGCGGCCAGCCGCCATACCGGCAAATTCGAACAAGCCGAAGGCGGCACACTTTTTCTCGATGAAATTGGCGACATGCCTCTCGCGATGCAGGCGAAACTTCTCCGCGTCCTGGAAGAAGGCGAAGTCGAGCGCGTCGGTGGCGACAAGCCCATCAAGGTCAACGTTCGCGTCATCGTCGCCACGCATCGCAAGCTCGAAGACTTGGTCAAGAAAAATGAATTTCGCCGTGACCTCTTTCACCGCGTCTTTGTCTTCCCCTTGGCCCTGCCTCCCCTCCGTGAACGCTTGGAAGATTTTCCCGCTCTCGTCACTCACTTCGCGCAACAGGTCGCCAAGCAGAACGGTTGGAAAGAGAAGATCTTCTCCGACGAAGCTATCGCAGAACTCCGCCGCTATTCCTGGCCCGGCAATGTCCGCGAACTCCGCAACATCGTTGAGCGTCTCATCCTCCTCTCCAGCGAGGATTCCGTAAGCGCCGAAGATGTGCGTCTGGTTCTCCCCGCCAGCGAAACACTCATGGGCCCAGCCTCTACCGCCGCGCCCTCCGCAGGGCAGGGAACTCTCGACGAGCGCACTCAAGCCTTCGAACGCGAAGTCCTCCTCGCCGAAATCCGCCGCCACAATTTCCACATGACCAACGTCGCCCGCGCCCTCGGCCTCGAGCGCAGCCACCTCTACAAAAAGTGCCAGCAACTCAACATCGATCTCCAGTCCCTCCGCAAGCCCGAATAACAGCACACATCACCGCCAAAGTAGAAAAGCAGCCTAATCGTGGGGTGGCTTAGTGCCAACAAAAACAATCACCACGGTTTCATCCGTTCGGGGAAATCCCTCTACAAATCGAGTGGGCATCTTTAGTACGTCCATCCCTGCTGCTAGCCTCTCTCCGGCGTAACCACAGGGCTCAAGCGATGAGCGCACTCCAACTACTATACCGACAGGGGCTGACAGTACCCTTCGTGAATGATGTTCGCTTTTCCACCATGCAACTGTAAGCCACCCTGAATCTCCTTACCATAATTCTGAGATTCCACACTGTCACTCGGAACGTAGATTAAAATGCCACACTGTTTAGGAAAGCCGTCGCGTATTTTAGCAAGACCCTTTTTTTGCTCTTGATTGAGATGCCTGCCGTTAAGTGGCCACACAAACCATGCGATTAAGAAAAACCCTCCCAGTATCGCCAGGACCATTGGGATTGATTTGCGATTCAGGCGAATCCACCCATGTTCCCAGGCAGACCATAAAAATCCCGCTACTCCAAGTACCGCCAGCGAAATGACGGCCCGCTGCTCATTCCGCAGGTTTGAAAAAAGAGCGAGGATGGCCCCAATACTCAATGCCCACCCCGCATTGGTTCGGTATGTTTTGGGGAAGTCCATTGTGGGATTATCCCTCTTTCCCTGCGCGAAGGATCATAATCCATACATAACTGTAGATAAATGAGTAGTTTATGTTGATGTCCGATTTTGCTTGACAAATTACATATTGCTATGTAGTGTTTGCATATCGCAATAAGCAGGAAAGGCCCTCCCCATGACTCTCGGCGACAAAATCCGTTCCCTTCGCTCCATCGAGGGTGCGCTCCGCGGGCTTGGCCGCCCCCTCACGCAATCCGAGGTGGTTACCGCCATGAAAAAGGAACTTGGCCGCGGCCTCAGCCAAGCCTATCTCTCGCAGATCGAAAACGGGGCGCGGCCCCACATGACCAACACCACGCGCGAGTTGCTGGCACGTTTTTTCCGCGTCTATCCGGGTTTCCTGGTGGACGATCCTCCGGGCTATTCCCGCGAACTGCAATCGGAACTCCGCATGGCCGATGCCACCGTCGACTCTTGGCTTTTTGCCGGCACCGATCAATTCCGCGCAGACGCAGAACTGGCGCATGCTCTTCTCACCATTGCTCAGGAAAAAGACTCGCGGGCGGCGCTGCTTCTTCTCGGCGAAATTCTTCGCACCCCCGGCTTAGCCGAGCGACTCAGCGAAGTCCTGCAACCGAAACCGCTGGTGGGCTCCGGCCATCCCCCGCCCGCCTCCCATAATTAAGGCCGGTTTCTGTCCCAGGTGTTGCCTGAGCGACGGCTCCACAGGTGGGGTGTCGCTCCGCGAGGTGCCGTATGTCCTGGTCTGACGTCTACTTGTTCTGTTTCTTGGTAGGTGCCACGCTCAGCGTTCTCTCGTTCTTGGCGGGCGCCATCCATCTGCATCTCCCGCTTAAGTTGCATTTTCATTTCCACATGCCGCACTCCCATGGAGCCAGCCACGGCGGTGGGCCACACATTTCCTGGTTCAACGCTTCCACTCTTCTGGCTTTTCTAGCGTGGTTTGGCGGCGTCGGATACCTCATGACGAGGTACTCGCACGTAGAGACTTTCTTTGTTGTGGGCATAGCCACGCTGGCCGGGCTAGCCGCGGGTTGGTTTGTCCTGAGGTTTCTGATCAAACTCGTCGGCCCTTCCGATGAGCCATTGCGTGAGTCAGATCGCCGAATCATAGGTTCTCTTGGCACCGTCAGCATGACTATCCGTGAAAACGGCACGGGAGAAATTATCTTCCCGCTCGGTGGCGGCAGACGCTGTTCCGGAGCGCGCACGGAAGATGGGAAACCGATCGAAAGAGGCACGGAGGTTGTTATCGAGCGCTATGAAAAGGGCATCGCGTACGTGAAGCGCTGGGAAGAATTCATGAAGTCTTCTTGAGTTTCTGAATCGGGAAACAGGCCACGCATTCGCTGCGGTTCGAAAAAAGGAGGTCGTTATGTTCGGGTTGCCGATGAATGTGGTTGTCGGGGCAGGAATTCTGGTCGTTGTCACCCTCATGCTTATGACCGTGATCGCCAGGATGTATCGCAAGGCAGGACCGCACGAAGCGCTGATCGTCTATGGGCTCGGCGGCACGAATGTCTACACCGGAAGGGGCACAATTATTTTTCCCATGGTGCAGACCTGCAAGGATCTCTCGCTGGAGCTGATGTCCTTCGATGTCGCTCCCCAGCAGAATCTCTACACCAAGCAAGGCGTCGCGGTCACCGTGGAAGCCGTGGCGCAAATCAAGGTGAAGAATGACAAGGAATCCATTCTCACTTCCGCCGAACAATTCCTTACCAAAACTCCCGCGGAGCGCGATGGCCTCATCCGCCTGGTCATGGAGGGCCACCTTCGCGGCATCATCGGCCAGCTTACGGTCGAGCAGATCGTCAAGGAGCCCGAAATGGTTGGCGACCGCATGCGCTCCACTTGCGCCGACGACATGAGCAAGATGGGCCTCGAAGTCGTCAGCTTCACCTTAAAGGAAGTGCGCGACAAGAACGAGTACATCACCAACATGGGCCGCCCGGACATCGCCCGCATCAAGCGCGACGCCGAAGTCGCCACCGCCGAGGCTGATCGTGATATTGCCATCAAGCGCGCGGAAGCCTCGCGTGCCTCTGCTATCGCCAAAGCACAGGCGGACCAGGAACGCGTTGCCGCGGAAACCGCCTCCATGGCCAAGCAGGCCGAAGCTACTCGTGACCTGGACATCAAGAAGGCTAACTACCTGGAGGCCAGCAAGAAGGCTCAAGCCCAAGCCGACAAGGCCTACGAAATCGAAACCAATCGCCAGCAGCAGACCGTCATGCTCGAGCAAGTCCGCATTCAGCAGGTCGAGCGTGAGGCCCAGGTAAAAGTTCAGGATGCTGAAATCAATCGCCGCGAACGCGAACTGATCGCCACCGTTCTCAAGCAAGCCGAAATCGAGCGCCAGCGCATTGAGACGCTCGCCAATGCCGAACGTCAGCGCCTGATCTCAGAAGCCGAAGGCCAAGCCTCCGCGATTCGCGCGCAAGGTGAAGCCGAAGCCGAAATTATCTTCAAGAAGGGTGACGCCGAAGCTCGCGCCATGAACGTCAAAGCCGAAGCCTTCCAGGAATACAACCAGGCAGCCGTCCTCGATAAGCTCATCTCCGGTTTGCCGGAAGTTGTCCGCGCGCTCAGCGAACCGCTCGGCAAGGTCGACAAGGTTACCATCGTTTCCACCGGTAACGGCGACGCCGCTGGCGCCTACAAGCTCACTGGCGACATCACGAAAATCGCGGCACAGGTGCCCGCACTCTTCGAAGCGCTTTCCGGCATGCAAGTGTCGGAGCTGCTTGGCAAAGTGCGCCTCATCGGAGACAAAGCCGTCAAGCCGCAGGCCGAGCCGCCTGCCTCAAAATCATAACCATCTTCCGCCGGAGCGGGTTCGCCGCCCGCTCTGGCGCTTCGCTCCAAATGGGGGAGATCGTCATGGCCGTCACCGTGCAGCAAAAGAGAGCGCTCCTCTGGGGACTGGGCATTCTCGTCGTGCTGGTCCTGGTCAACGTGGCGTGGGCTCAGATCGCCAACGCCCTGGGACACTGCTTTTCGCCGTACTAAGCACCCGGTTTTGTAGTGGCCGACCTTCAGGTCGGTTCCTGGGTCTTGCTTGGGTTTGTAGCGGCCGCCTTCTGAGGCGGGGCCTTTAACAAGAACGAACGCCATCACGAGTGGTCGAGTTCGAATTCAGAAAGGAGCATTACCATGGGACTTTTAGAACGCGTCAGCACCTTAATCCGCGCCAATCTTAACGACATGATTGATCGCGCCGAGGATCCCGAAAAGATGATTAAGCAGGTGATCCTCGATATGGAAAACCAATACCTGCAGGTCAAAACCCAGGTCGCGGTTTCCATCGCCGACCAGCACATGCTCGAGAAAAAACTCCACGAGCAGGAAGACGTTGGCAAAGACTGGATGCGCAAAGCCGAAATCGCCGTCGACAAGACTCAGGACGACCTCGCGCGCTCCGCCCTCGACCGCTTCCAAACCGCTCAGCGTCTCACCCAGAGCTTCCAGGAACAGGTCAACGACCAGAGAGCCCAGGTGGAAACCTTGAAATCCGCCCTCATCAAGCTGGAACAAAAACTCGACGAAGCCAAATCCAAAAGGGAAGTCCTCCTCGCACGCCACCGCCGCAGCATCGCGCTCGACAAAGCTGCTAAAGCCCAGGTCGCTCTCGGCGATGATTCCAAGAGCGCTTCGTTCGATCGCCTCAAGGAACGTGTTCATCACACCGAGGCCACTGCCACCGCCGAAGTCGAACTTCTCAACGACGACGTCGCCGAAAAGCTCAATCGCCTCGACCGTGACACCGAGGTCGAGCGCCTGCTCACCGATCTCAAAACCCGGCGTGGCCTGCCCGAGAAAATCGGTTGAATTGCTGATTGTGCTCGATGACGTTAAATCTCAGGAGGAAATCATGAAA
>JBAVHY010000097.1:0-16938 GCA_049686315.1 Candidatus Acidiferrum sp.
GCCGGGAATGCACCTTACAGTAGTTTTACGCTGAGGTTACAAGTTTTTACCGCCACTCACGCGGCGGAAGAGTCTAATGATAGAGAAGGCTAGCGCAAGTGGGCGCGACATTATGCGCAAGAGCAAAGAAAAAACTGAAACACCCAATAAGTTAGTTAGTGCTGAGGCCAAATCCATGAAAGATGCCAAAAGGAGTGAGCCCACGGGCTTAGAGAGAGCAGAAGGGGCAAGTTCAGGAAAAAGGGTTCGCAATCGTAAACAACTGGAGTCGGTGGATCCAAGGGAGGTACTGGTAGAGTTGTTTGGATTACTGGAAGAATATGCCCCCATTTGGTACACGGACGAACATCACAATCGTGCCTTGGCCACACTGCGCGCGCTGAAAGGATCTTGAGACACATGCCTAGAAGGACAATTCCTGCGAGCAAGGCGATCCCACAAAATTATCCCTGAAATTTGTAACCGAGCCCTGGAATCGTGATGATCATCTCCGGTTTCTTAGGAACGCGCTCGAGCTTTTGGCGGAGGCTGGCGATATGCACATCCACGGTGCGCGTGAATGTGCCGGCCTCGTGCCCCCAAACTTCGCGCAACAACTCATCACGGGAAAGCGTAGTCCCCTGGTGCTCCATAAAGTAGCGCAGCAATTGAAACTCCCGAGCCGTGAGATAAACATCCTCCCCGTCGCGGGTTACATGGGTTCCCCGGATATCCACGGCAACGCCACTAAATTGATAGAAGCCCGAGCCGCTTTGCGGCCCGACCCCCGATTTTGTCGGGGCACGTCGCAACAGGGCCTCGATGCGCGCCATCAACTCCAAGGTGTCGAAGGGTTTTGTGACATAGTCGTCCGCGCCTAGCTTGAATCCCACCACCTTATCGCTGGTCTGGCCGCGGGCGGTTAGCAGCAAGATGGGGGTAGCCAGCCCCGCGCGGCGGATGTCCGTGCATAGATCAAGCCCGCTGCGGCGTGGCAGCATGATGTCCAGAATAATCAGATCGAAGGGAAGCTGGGTGGCCTTCTCCATTCCTTGTTCCCCGTCGATGGCCAGGTCGACCATATACCCTTCACTTCGCAGGCGGTCTCCCAAAGTCATGCGCAGCGCTTCTTCATCCTCAACAATCAAAATATTTTCGTTCATGGCAGCAGTGAAGACGAACCCGGCTCGGATACTGCCGCGACCGTCTCCAATTTTTCTCCTTCCGCGGCGGGCAGATGCAAGGTAAACGTACTGCCAACCGAAAGTTCGCTGACAACGGATAACTTCCCTCCAATGATTTCCGCAATGCGCTTGGCCAAAGACAACCCAAGGCCGGCTCCGTGGATTTGCGCGGCGTTCACTCGAGGGCTGCGATAGAAGGGATCGAAGATGCTGGAAATTTCGGAGTGGTCAATGCCGATGCCGCGATCCGATACCGAAATCCGGACTTCCCGGCCTACCCAATGCTCTGAACGTCCGGCAAACGCCCGGAGGCCAATCCAGCGGCTGTCTCCGCTGTACTTGATGGCGTTCCCAATCAGGTTTTTCAGGCATTGGGAGATTGCCGATGGATCTCCCATGACCAGTGGGAGGTCCGGATCGATGCGCTGCTCCATGACGAATCCCGCTCCTTGGATCAGTTCCTTGGTGCTAGCGACAACCGATTCCACGATTTGGGAGACCTTCAGTGGCTGCAAGACGTAATGATTCTTGCGATCTTCCGTGGAAGCAAACAACAAGATCTGCTCTATCAGTCCGCCCATTTGGCGGCTTTGGTTTTGAATGACCGCGCCATACTTCTGGAGTCCAGCTTTCCCCTCGATGAGGCCGTCGGCAAGATTGTCCGCGGCCGAGCTCAAGACAGTCAGGGGTGTGCGCAATTCGTGCGACACGGAAGCTACGAATTCCATTTGCAGTTCAGCCAATTGGATCCTGCTCAACATCCTGCTTCTTTGGATGGCCCAGACGGCAGCGCTGGACAGCAGAAACGTGAAACCGAGAATCCCGATCAGTCTTCGCGCGGAGCGCCGCGACGTGGCCATAACATTGGCAAGCCGCTGGGAGGCCTCCTCATCGTACAGGCGCTTAACCTCATTCAAGTCCAACCGTACGCGTTCGAACGACGGCACGCCTCCGGAGAGATCCAGATTCACCGCTTCCTTGATGCTGCCCTCCAGTATCGAGGCGAGGACCTCGTCTCTAACACTAAGGTAGTCGGCCCAATCGTGGTTGAGCTTAACGGCAAGCTCCGTTTCCGCCGGCACCTTTGCCTGCCGACCATACTCGGCGATGCCTTCCGTCACGCGCTGGTCGGCGGCACGGGATTGGTCGGCATATTCCACCTGGAGGTTGCTGTCGCTGGTGGTCAAGGCGTAGAGCGTGGCGCGGCGAGTTTCCTGGGCATCATACTGCAGTTCCCCAATTCGACGTAGTCCTTGAACGGAGACGGCATATATATTTTGCGCTTCGGCATTCGCGCTTTGTAAATCACGGATGACGAACAGACCAACAACCGCGACGGCGCACAAGACCAGGACCAGCCAGAGAGTGGCGTTGTGGCGGGAAACGAGGCTTAAGATGCGGTCCTGAACGGAAACCATCCGCCCGGCCTCTTGCCCCGCTTCGTATTTGCCCGGCGCGCGCATGTCAGTTAGCCGGATGGGCCTCCACGGAAAGTTTGTATCCCTTGTCCTCGGGGAGGAGCTCGTCAACGCGCAGGATTTTCACGGTCGCATCCACATCACTTATGCGCAGATAGCCGATCGCGCCAGGAACATTAAAAACAAATTTACGCACGCCCGCCGGCGTGGCGAGGATTTTTGGCGACACCAGGATCTCACCGGTAAACAGACCGTGAATAAAATGATTCTTCAGTTCGGTCTCATTCATCTGGCAGACATCCCGCAAAATGGTTTTGCGTTCCAGTTCACCCGGCTCGCGCATTACCAGCGTGATGCGCCGGCCGTTTGGCCAATGGCTGCGGCCCCCTAGGAAAACCCTGCGCAGCTCGAGGGTGGTAAGGTTGTCCACTGTATTCGACCGATTGACGACGATGGCAAGGGGTTCTGTTGGGGCACCCAGTTGCGCTGGCAGCGGCTCGGCGGGACGGGCAGCATCTCGCGGCACGGCGGTCAAAAGCAGTGCAGCGAGCCCCAAAGAAATCACGAAAGTGGTCAAGCGCCGCATTCCGGGTTCTTCTAAAAGGTGAATCCAAGCTGCAGGCTTAGTCCATTGACTTCCGGTTGGCGCCGAAGAAAAGTGTAGTCGTATTGAAATTTCAGGGCCACAAATTCGCTGACATCGTACCGCAGGCCCAGGGAAGGGCCGTGACGCAATGCCACGTCCGAGAATATAGGTTCGCTATTAGGAGCATTCACATATTGGTACCGGAAATAAGGGCGGAAGGATCCAAATTGCCTGGAGAGCTGGGTGTAGAAACCCGGTGTATTGAAGACATTGGAGGTTCCGAGGGCAGCATGACGGACCAACAGAGCTTCATTGAGCCACTCGTAATTTGAGCGGATAAGAACGGCATGTGCAGCGAGGATAGTCTCACCGATTCTGGGCGAGTTAGTTGGGGCAAGCACATCGCGATATACGGAGAACCCAGCCTGGAGCCCACGCACCGCTTCCGGGCGGGCAAAGAGAGCGAGGTTGAATGCTTTGTGATTCTGATCGTCGATTACGTTCTGGACTGGTTCCTCCTGCAAGGGCACGCGAGAGGCACGACCGTTCCCCACTTCGGCGACATAGTGTAATCCCCAACGTCCCGAGGGAATGAGGCCTGAAGCGGATACACCGACAGTGTGGACGGGTAGAATGCCGCCGTGGTCTTCAAACTCGAACAAGAACGGCCGGCCCTCGGTTGTTTGCAACCATGTACTGTGGTGATAAGCGGTATTGTAGTACCCGATGGCGGTGTGTCCCCTACCCGCCGAAATGTTCAGGTAATCGCTATACGAATACTGGAGCAGATAGCGTTCGACATCCACTCCGAAGGTGTTTTTTTGCCCCACTATCTGCCCGTAAATGTTGCTCGGCCCTCCTTCAAACACGATTTCGCTGAGGAATTTGAACTTGTCCGAAATGTCTGAGGAGACGAACAGGTCAAGCTGCCCCAAGCTGAAGGATGTCGTGTCGCCTTTTTGCGTATCACCGTGAAGCGAGATGTCTCCGAAGCCTCGAATGCGCAACAGAGTTTTGCTTAGGTCCATTCTCTCCATCATGATGTTCTCTGTTTGCGTTTGCTCTTGCTCCTGAGAAGGTGATGGAGCAGGAGCCGTCTGAGGGGAGTAAGTTGCCTGGTTCCCGGGGCTGGTTTGCACCTGAAGCGATGCCATTGTCACGGTTGGGTTCGCCGGATCGACGGCAGGGGTTGGAATGGTGGCGTTAGTTTGTTGCTTGTCGGCTTCGAGTTGCCTGACCCGGGCCTCCAGTTGATCAATTCTCTCAAGCAACTGCCGCAATGTTTGCTTGTCCACGACGGTATCGTCGCTTGTTTGCTGCGCTGCAAGAGTGGAAACGCAGAGCATCCCCAGCCACAATAGAAGAAACAGGCGCGCCGCTAGCCTTCTGACGACCCCCAAAGAGTGTTGATCTTGAAAAGACACGAGAATGGGCAATCGCATTGTTTCCTCCTTGGGTTTCAGAACGCCTCGCATAGCCTGCCATTGCTCAGCGAGATGCGCCGGGCCGCCTCGCTTGGACCCGAATCTAGAATCTCGGGCCACAGGCACAGCAATCGCTCTGCTCTCTGGGAAGTCAAGATACTTCTCCAGACAGGACAGCAATTAAAGGTAAGTGTGGATGACCGAGCCGTACGCGTCCAGCTAGGCAAGAACGATCAAGCCTTAGCGCCCCCGGGCCAGCACGAACCGTCGCACTCCGCGCGCGGCCTTTGGTGGAGCAAGAATTTCTGTTCCCGCGACCGGTTTACTGGCAGCCAAATAGAAATCATCCTCCTCGCAAAAGCACCGTCACCGGCCTGGCGGTAATTCTTGAGGCGGCATCGAGGCTTTCCACATCCACCGGGACCCTGTCAATTCTGCTTCTGGCCGCAACTCCCTGGGTTCAAAGCCCGGATTGTCAATGACACCCTTCGCCAGGGAACGCGACCGCCAGACTTCATAGATGGCCGGGTAGACCAGCAATTCCAGAACGAAGGAGGTGAAAATGCCGCCGACCATTGGCGCGGCAATACGTTTCATCACGTCGGACCCGGCACCGGTCGCCCACATGATGGGAAACAGGCCAACACAGGTGGTGGCGAAGGTCATGAACTTCGGCCGCAAGCGTTTGGCCGCGCCGAGAACAATGGCTTCACGCAGTTGCTCGATAGTGTTTAGGCGGTCCTCGCGCTTGGCGTCCTCATAGGCCAGGTCGAGGTAAAGCAGCATGAACACTCCTGTCTCGGCATCAATCCCCAACAGAGCAATCAATCCCACCCACACGGCAATGCTCATGTTGTAGCCAGCCAGATAAAGGAACCAGATTGCACCGACTGCCGAGAAAGGGACTGCCAGTAAGACGATCGTTGCTTTGGGTATTGACTTTGTGTTCATGTAAAGAAGCAGGCAGATCAGAAACAGTGTGATCGGCACTACCAACTTCAGGCGCTCCTTCACACGCTGCATGGCTTCGTACTGTCCGCTCCAAGCGATGGAGTAGCCAGCAGGGAGTTTCAGGCGGTCGCGAAGGAGTTGATTCGCCTCGCTGACGTAGCTTCCGGGGTCACGCCCCGCGACGTCTACATATACGTATCCCGTGAGCAGACCATTTTCATTGCGGATCATCGCCGGTCCGCTGGCAACGCTGATTTCGGCTAGATCGTTGAGTGGCACTTGCCGCTGATTTCCCGCCGGTACCGGAATTCGGCCGAGCGCCCCAAGGTCACTCCGGAAATCGCGCTGGAAACGGACGTTTACGCGGTAACGCTCCTGCCCAAGCACAACCGTGCTGATATTGTCGCCTCCAATTGCATTTTCGACTACTCTTTGAGCATCTTCGACGCTGATACCGTACCGCGCCAGGCGCTCGCGGTCCCATTGCAGGTCCAGAAAGTGACCCTCGGCAGTGCGCTCCGCTAGCACCGTGCGTGTCCCTTTCACTGTCTTCAGCAACGCCTCAACTTCACCACCGACTTCCTGTATCTTTTGCAAATCCGCGCCCGCGATCTTCAGCCCCACAGGCGTGCGAATCCCGGTGGTCAGCATATCTGTGCGCCCCCGGATGGGCATGGTCCACGCGTTGTTGACACCCGGTATCTTCAGCGCTCGATTCATCTGGCTAACCAACTCTTCGGTCGAAATGGTATCCGGTGTGATGTGACGCAAAACGCGCTTGGCCCCTTCCGGCGCCCACGCGGAATACCAGGTATCCACGTGTCTCCACGCCGCTCGCGGTTTCAGCACAACTACCGTCTCCAGCATCGAGAGGGGAGCCGGATCCGTGGCGGTTTCCGCGCGCCCGGCCTTGCCAAGCACGTGATCCACTTCCGGAAATTGACCAAGAATGCGGTCACTGATTTGCAGCAACTGCTCGGCCTGGCTGATGGAAACACCCGGGAGCGTCGTAGGCATGTACAAGATCGCGCCTTCGTCCAGTGGGGGCATGGACTCCGATCCCAATTGGTAGAACACCGGAATGGTGGCGATCATCAAAGCCACTGCCCCGGCAATCACCAGCCATTTCCACCGCAGGGTCCAGCGCACCACCGGCTCGTAAACTCGCATCAGCGGGCGACTGATGGGATGCCGGTCTTCAGACTTTATTTCGCCAATCAAGACGGCATTTGCCACGCGGCATAGCCAGTACGGCCGGAAGGTGAAGCGCTCGACGCGGGTGAGCAGCAGGCGCAAGGCGGGATCCAGAGTGATGGCCAAAATTGCCGCAACCACCATGGTCAGAGTCTTGGTATAGGCAAGCGGCCTGAACATCCGGCCTTCCTCGGCTTGGAGGGTCAGAACTGGGAGGAAGGAGACGGCGATGACCAGCAAGGCAAAGAAAGTGGGTGCAGCTACTTCCTTGATGGCCGCGAGTACGACCTCCCGGCTGTCACCTTTGCGGCCCGACTTTTGCCAGAGCTCGAGTTTCTTGTGAGTTTGTTCGACAACCACGATAGAAGCGTCAACCAGTTCGCTGAAAGCGATGGCCACCCCGGCCAGCGACATGATATTGGCGCTGATGCCCATCATGCGGAAGGGGATGAAAGCCAATAACACCGCCACCGGCATGGTCACGATGGGGATTGCCGCACTCGGGAAGTGCCACAGAAAAACCAGGATGATCAGCACTACCGTGATGACTACCTGAATGGTCGTGGTTTTCACCGTGCCGATGGTATTGTGGATCAGCTCCGACCGGTCATAGATTGGAAGCAGCTTTACGCCCGCTGGAAACCCGGGCTCGATCTCTTTGATCTTTGCTTTCACGCGATCAATGACATCGAGCGCGTTCTCCCCGTTCCGCATCACCACGATACCCGAGACGACTTCGCCCGCGCCGTCCAGATCGGCAACACCGCGGCGCATGTCCGGCCCCGTCACCACCTGTCCGACGTCTTTAATGCGAATCTGCGAGCCGCTGTCGCTGACACTGAGTGGGATGTTTTCGAAATCCTCGATTGAGCGGGCGTAGCCCCGGCCCCGCACCATGTACTCGGTGCCGCCAAACTCGAGCAAACGTCCACTCGACTCGTTATTCCCACCCCTTACGGCCTCCACCACGCGGCTAACGGGGATGCCGTAGGCCCGCAGGCGGTTGGGGTCAAGATTCACCTGGTATTGCCGCGAATAGCCGCCAATGGGGGCGACTTCAGCCACGCCCGGCACGGACCGAAGGTAATAACTCAAATACCAGTCTTGATAGGAACGCAGATCGGCCAAGCTGTGCTTCCCGGAGGCATCCACCAGTGCGTACTGAAACACCCATCCGAGCCCAGTGGCATCGGGGCCCAGTTCTGTCTTAACGCCCTCCGGCAGTCGCGGGGCGACGCTGGTGAGATACTCCATGATTCGCGAGCGCGCCCAGTAAAGATCCGTGCCGTCCTCGAAAATAACGTATACGTAGGAGTAGCCGAAATCCGAGAAGCCGCGAACTGTTTTGACCTTGGGCGCTCCCAGCATCGCGGTGACGATCGGATACGTCACTTGGTCCTCGACAATATCCGGACTGCGGTCCCAATGTGAGTAGATAATGACCTGCGTGTCGCTCAGGTCTGGCGTGGCATCCAGAGGCATGGTGACCATCGCCCACCATCCGGCGATGCAGGCCACAGCAATCAGAGTCAACACCCCGAGTTTGTGCTCCACGGAGTACTCGATGATCCTTTTGATCATCTTCATCTCCCGGAGGCTTGCTTGGAAGCTGTTAGCGCGGACTTGTTTTGGAATTTTTCTTTGCACTTCTGCGAACAGAAGTAGTAAGTGGCGCCGTGATAAGTGAGCTTGTTGCCGGATTCTGCCGATTTGGCTGCATCCACCGCCATACCGCAAGTGGGATCTATCACGGTTTTTGCTACCGCCCGATGTCCGGACTCAGCAGCCGCGCCGTCCGCAGTGTGCGCAGGGGCGGGTGCAGCGGCCGACGACGCAGCTGATTTCAGCCGGCTCTCGGAGTCCACTAAGAAGGTGGCGGAAACAATCACTCGCTCGCCTGGCTGAACACCCTTTCGGATCTCCACCTGTTCGCCATAACGCCATCCCGTTTCGACGTCGCGAGGCTCGAAAACTCCTTCGCCGTGCTCCACGTACACTCGTCTCCGCGCTCCGGAATCCACTAAGGCATCCACGGGCACGGTGATCCCGGCCGGGAGATGGACCGGCAATTCGACATCCACCAACATTTCCGGTCTTAGCTTGAAGCCCGGATTCTCGACTTCCAGCCGCAGCTTCACCGTCCCGCCTCCCGCCTCGGATTGCGGCAGGCTGTCGGTAATTCGCGCAGGCAGTTGGCGCGCCTCACCGCTCAAGGTGACCTTGGCCATGCCACCGGGACGCAGAGTCGCCGCTTCTTGTTCATCTACTTCGGCGACCACCCACACCCGACCAAGATCCGCTACTCGGTAAAACTCCATGTTGTGATCGAAATGCAGTCCTGCGGAAACGTTGCGGGCAAGTATGAACCCGTCGGCGGGCGCGACCACATCAACGTTCTCGGGTAGCTGCCGGGTATCAGAAATCTGCTTAATCTGCAAATCGCTCATGCCGAGATTGCGCAGGCGATCGGTGTAGCCCTGAAGGCTGCTCACCCCCTGCTTGTTTACAGCGCCGGGAAATGGCACCGTCCGCGACCCGTCGCCGCCCGTGGCGCCCGGCACGCGTTCGGTCGCGGCCAGGAACCCTGAAGCTACGGATAAAAATTCGGGGGAATAATAGGTCGCCAGCTTCTGGTTCTTCTTGACTTGTATTCCTACGGAATCGTCGTAGGTTTCGCGTATAAACCCATCTACACCTGAGTTGAGCCTGTAAATTCGCGTGTCTTCCGGAACCACACGGCCCACCACGCGGAGGGTGCGGATCCCGGTGCTCTTCTCCACCTCGGCGAGCCGGATTCCAAGTAATCGCTGCGTCGCACCGTCGATGCTCACTGCGCCTGGAGGCAATTGCGTTAGCGACGAAGAAGGCGAGGCATTCCCGAGGTTCTCGGCATAAACCGGCTCAAGCTGCATTCCACAGTCGGGGGCAATGCCGGGTTTGTCCGATTTGTATGCCGGGTGCATGGGGTCCACGTAATAGAGCACCTGTCGCCCTTTCTTGCCGTCAGTTTGTGAATGTGAATTGTAGCGCCCGAGTCCATAGGCGGCCGCCATCGCGGCTACTACGGCTATTGCAAGGCTTATCCGTCGGATTTGGATCATCCTGCACTCCACCCTTACGTCTTCGGATCAACGTTCAGCACTTCTCCAAGCCCACTTGGTGGGAAGTAGCCTGAGCCTACGTCGCGCTGTACGAAGAACGCTACCTGGGAAATACTGGACTTGTTGGTGCCAATTTCAGGCTCAGGCCTGACGGCAGCAACTTCACGGTTCCGATGCCGGGCCAGAGCCGTGCGACTAGCCACATCTAAGACTAGCTATTGCCCATGATCAGCGCGCCAGGATGCTGCGTCTTTGCTCTCGCGCAAACGCGAAAGAGCCTCGTTCCGGACCACTTGGATTGGCCGTGCCAACCAGCCGTCGAATCTAAGCGAGCCGAGAGACTATAAGGAGTGCTAAACTCCTATTGAAAAAAGAATACACTTTGCCCTGGAAGGTGCACATGAACAAGAAACGCATCGCGAGACGATTGGTGGTTGCAGGTGGATTCCTTTTTCTGTGCACGGCACCGGGGCGAGGGAGCGCACAGGGCAATCCGCCTGGTGCGGAGCCAACTCCGCACGTGACGTCACCCGGGGTTCGACCGAAGAAAGACACTCGCCCAGCCGATCCTTTTGCCGGGTTGACCTTTTCCGATGACCAGAAAGCCAAGATTGACCAGATTCGTCTGAATACAAAGTCGCGTTTGGATGCTGTGGTCAAAGACGAAAAGTTAAGCCCAACTCAGAAGGACGCCATGCTGGAGGGGTTTCGGCGCATGGAGAACAGCGAAATTTTCAAGGTGCTAACGCCGGAGCAGCAAACGGAAGTTCGCAAGCGGGCGCTTGCCCGACGCGCGGCAGAGCAACAACAGAAAAAGGCAGTGCCCCCGCCGCAGCCAAAATAAGTAAGCTAGGGATTAAGCCTGCCCCTCTTGCAGAGGAATGGTCCGGCAGCCATCCCTTTCGCGTTGCGGAACAAGTCTTCTACATGCGGAAGCTCGTTCCGAAGCACAAGTGCGCTGACAATCTATTATCGTCCGAAGGCCAGCCCAGCACTTCAGTGACTGGAGAATTTACTGGGCCACTTGGCCGGACCGCTTCCTTGACTTGGCTCCCAACAATGACGCGAGGCCTACGCCGAGGAGGAGCAGGCTGGTTGGCTCTGGCACTGGTGCAATCTTGCCGGTCGTCATGGGATCCAGAACATTACCAACGTTGGGGTCGATATAAAGAACACCGTTGTCGGTGAAAGGGTCCCCCGTAGAGACAAACATACCGGTGGCGGAATCATAAGCGAATTGAATAAGGTTGCTGACGAGGGGGTCGTAGCTAGCAAAGCCGGTACCATCCCCCAGCCATGTGGTGATAGTGCTCGGGTCAGTTAGAATTTGTCCGGGCCAAACCCAACTGATGGCATCTGTGCTTCCTGGCACCAACGAAGGGCCGGCACTACCCAACTGGTATCCTGTTAGGATGCCGTCAACCCCGGTTACGGATAACAAGCCAGGCGCGAAGGTCACCGAGCCAGCGAATGTGGCACCTGACGCGAAGGTCATAGTAACCGTGTCAATTTGATCTGCTCTTGCGGCTGACGCAACGAAGCAGGTCGCAACGACTAAGGTCAATGCAAAAAGCGTTAATCTGAGTTTCATGATATCCATCCTTCCGCGGAACATAGCTCATGGGAGCAATTGGGATGCCATTTGGGTTCAATCTGTGTGCCGGAGGAGGTCGCTTCAGTGCTTCAACTAGCGCAAATCGGCCGAGCTGGCTCTCCCAGTTTCTTGCGCGCGATGATGTGAGTAAATCCTGCTCCTACAATGATTTGGCCATCATTTCATCCCTCTGAGGTTAAACCCAAGCTCCCTGTTGACGACCCAGACAATATAAGGAGGAAACACCACATAAGGACATCCCGCTTGGGCTGTACCTGGAGCTGTCACCTTTGTCGAATTCTTTGCGCAACTAAGGCAAAACCCCGGACTACGGACAAGCCGTCGGAAGATGCGAAGAAAGACTCCTGAGTCTTTACATTCGCCGCCAGCTTTTCCGAACAGGCTGGGAACGCTTGCGCAGTCAGCGCTCGTTTCGGCACATTGCTTCGGGCGTCAGGGTAAATCCAAAAAGAAGGGGAATTCTGGAAGAAAACACGGTCAGCGTTCACGGCGCGCTGGGTCTTTGTATCTTACAGAATCCGCACAAACAAAATCTGGTCTGTCGAAATCTCGGACCGCAGGAAGATCGAAGAATGAGCTACGGATTCGGTTTTGAGCCAGGGCGCGATAATTTTGAACAAACGGAGCAGGCGTCGCTCAAACGTTCACCCGATTCTCCATTTGGTATTTCGAACCCGGTCAGGCTACCGGCCTCGCAAAGGCCGATGAGTCAAGCTTGGGATTCACCTCGACCTTTTCCATGGTGATTCTCTCGACTGGAACGGGAGTATCCCTGAGTCCGGTAGCCGTCTTGGCCACTGGAAGTACCTTCGTTTCCAAAACAAACGGAACCATAAGGCCGCTCACTTGCCGGTAATCGCGGAAGTAGACTTCCACCGGATGATACGTACCATCGAGCTGCCGAGGCTGCCCTTCGATTTTCGTTTCCAAAAAGGTCTGGGCGTCGATCCAGACATGTAGCGAGTTCCCGTCCTTTGTGGTCACCTTGATCTTATAAGTCTTGTGGCCTTCAACTTCCTCCATGCCGACCAGCTCAATCTTGCTACCCTTAGCAGCGTAATCGACCAGCGGGCCGTCGAGATCCGCCTGTGTGGAAGCAATCTTTATTTCTTCGGGGGTAAAGGGCTCCACTTCGCGCCGGTTCAAGAATGGCCTCAGCTTCCAGCCGTTGGCGCCGTCATACACTTGGATCGCCGTCTGTCCGTTGAACTTCAGTTCAATGCGCTGTTTACGGGACCGCGCCAATTCCATCACAAACGGCAGCTCCACTTCCTTTTCTGGGCGCGGAGCGGGTAGGCCCATCGTGTTCTTACGGCTCGTCGGCGGCGCCACCGCAAGGGTGGCTCGCTGATTGCCTCCGACGCCCATACTGCCCGACATCGTCATCGATTGAACGGCACGCCATGCCTGCAAACCCCCTCGGGCTCCCACGTTCTTGTTCACAATTTCGGCGGCGGAAAGTTGAGCGTTCGATGCAGGCTTATCGCCTGCGGCCGCAAGGGAAACGCCAAACGCAAAGGAAATGAACGCAACTGAAATCTTTCGCAACATGTGGACAACCTCGTTTTATAGTCAGAATCCTGGAATCGGGTCAGCTTACAGTAAGCAGGAACGGAACCAACTTCTTTGCGCCAGGTCAATGTCGAGGCAGCTTTACTGCAAATACAGCACTTAGCTATTGGACAACAAGTCCTTCGGCCTGAAACGGACCAATTTGCACGATAACGCGGTGTCCGGGCTTCACGATTCTTCCGCTGTTCGAAAAGGCCATCCAGTAGGTCTTGCCCGCTTCTGGCGTGCTGCTCTGGCGCAATTGCCCTACTTTTTCAAGGGTGGGAACAACCAGCCTTACTCCAGCTTGCGGGTCGATCAGAGAAGGATCGAACTTCTTATCGTTGAGCGGTTTGGCCCTCTCCGCATCAATAACGCGCCAGCTAAAGCGAATGATCTCGCCAGACTCTGCTACTTTGACGATCGGAGACTCGATTCCCCAAACGGCGGCATAATAGTCTTGGGCTCGCCTCGGGATTTGAACGGACTGCCTGCGATAGGGAGCCGCAGCCACCGCGGGCTTCGCGGCAGGGGCGGGAGCTTGTGCCCCAGTCGAGGGAGCTTGTGCGGCAATCGGAGAAACTAAAATGCTGCTGACGAGAACCCCCGCCAGCAGCATCAATCCTGTTCTGCATATTCCATTACGGTCAAACATTGTAGCCATGTCCTTGCTTTAGGTTTCCTTTAGCCAAACGGGGCGGGCATCCATGGGATGCCCACCCGCCTGGGTTGATTTAGTTAGTTCGCGGTGATCAGGAGGTTATTGATCACCGGAGTAGTTGTGTTGGTTCCGTACTGCGACACCGTGAGGCGCGCGGTCCCCGTCAGCGTCCCTGTCGCGGGTGGCGTATAGGTGACCGTAACCGTGCAGTTGGTTTGCGGAGCCACCGGAGTGCCTACCGCGCATGTACCACCGGTCGCCCAAGTCCCAGTGCCAGAGACCGGTGTGATCGTTATGGCTGTTGGGGTAAACGGACCCGCATTGGGATTCGTCAAGGCGATCGTGTTGGCCAGCGTTATGGTGCCAGTTATCGCAACCGCGCTGGCCGGAGTTGGGTTCATCGGCGGGGTCAGCGCAGAGACGCTCACTGTCGCAATCGTGTCGTGCCCGGTGAGCGCGACGGTCTGAGTGGCGCCGCCGATCGTGGTTATGTTCAGCGTGGCATTCCTCACTCCCTGGGTCAGGCTGGGGTTAAAGACCACGTTGACCACGCAGGCTTCTCCCGGCGCAATGGTTGTCGTGCCATTGCCGGCGATGCAGGTATTGGATTGGATGGTGAATTGGACGGCGCTAGCGCCTGTAATCGTGAAGCTAGCGTTATTGAACGAGATCGGGACGTTATCCGAGTCAATGATCTGGATATCCTGATCCGTGGTTGTGGGACTATGGTCTGGAACCAAACCAAAGTCCAGCGAGGCCGGTGACACGGTGAACTCCGAGCCAATAGCGCCACCACCGGAGAATTGGACCGCGCCAGCGTCAATCGTTGCACCGGGCTTCCTCGGTTTGTCGAAGAAGTCGTATGCTGGAGCGTCGGCGAAGTTGGTGCCAGGGCCAACCCTGGATATCGCCGAGGATCCCGTGGTAATGGCGTAGTTACCGAGCAGAGGTCCGCCGCCATAGTTTCCATCGGTTCCAAGAACCGTCGGATTGGACATCGTCAGTGGACCCCAGCGCAAGTTGACCCAGTTGTTGCCTTCGTCCACCGTGGCGGCTGGAGTCAGGTTGAAGAGCGGGTTGGGCACGGTCGCATCCGAAATACCCGGAGGCACCAGCCAGCCCGCGCCAACGAGTTTCGGGGTTTCCGGGGCTATGCGTGAGCCGTCGCAGTACTGACGGAGGAAGTTCGGGTTCCCGGCGCTGTTGCCTCCGGCGTAGCCCGTAATGCTCGTCAGCACTGAATCCGACGGGGCAAGATGGAGCGTGCCAGGGGTCTGTGACGTGTCGCCGCGGATGCCGATATCCCAATACTGGGTACCAGTTACGCAAGCGCCAGTGCCGCCAGTGATGGTTACGCTTGTAGTTCCTGTCGTGGCGTCGGCCGCCGGTTGGCTCGTTACCGCACTGTGTGCGAACGAGTTAAACAGGGAGATAACATTCTGCTGGAAGGCAGGGCTCAGGGCGCCCACGCCGATGTAGAACGAAGCGTTATGCCAGAAGATGTTGTTCTCCAGTTTTGGATAAGAAACGGTCTTGCAAGACCCGTTGGTTGCCGAAGTGCCCGGTTGGAAATGGCCCGGCGGGCAGGTGACAGTGAGAGTCGTGGGGAGATTCGCCGCCAAGACCGCGCCGTGCTGGATAGCCACCAGACCGGCGGGCTGCGGACATGTCGTCGTCGCGGTGCTGTTGCAACTGGTTCCGCCCTGGCTGGCAAGAGGACCCCCAAGGGTGTTGAAAAGGATTCCTGCCGTGGCAGTGCTGTTGTTGTAGGCGATGGTGTTGTTGATGATGTTCACATTGGGAGAATCGAGTAGCGAGATTCCCGCTCCATCCCACCCGCCGACGTTGTTGACGATGATGTTGTTGGTGACGGTAACCGTGTTCCATTGTCCTGGATCCGTGGGGAAGGCAACCATATCCGAACCGTTGACCTGATTGAAGGCGATACCGGCTCCGGTACCCGTTTCCGCAGCGTTGCCCATAATCAGGTTGGCATTGATCACCAAGCCCGGACCGACACCATCGCTCGGCCCAATCTGACCAACCGGGGTATTGCCCGGAATACCGCCGGGTGCGCCAAAGGGTGCGCAATCGGTATCGATGTTAGCGTTGCCGTTGCAAACGATGTCCGCATCGGGAGCGCCCATGACGACGAGACCACCGCCGTTTGCGGGGATCGTCGGGTTGAGGCTCTGGTTGAAGATGATGGTGTTGTGCTCGATGTCACCGTTGAAGCTGAACCCGATGTGACCGAGGCCACCACCGTCGCCGCTGCTGAGATTGCCGCAGACCCAGTTGTAGTTGAACTTGTAGTAGTCAGCGCCCGTGCAGATGCTGACGCCGCCTGCTCCCGCCGGTGTGGCGGAGAACAATTCGTCGCCGGTGGAAGAGTTCAACGAGATGAAGTTGTTATGCATGTTGATATTGACGTTTTGGCAGTACGGCAGAGTCGCATTGAATATAGGGCTGTCCTCGCACGAGCCAGGAGCGGCGTTTGTGGTGCTGCCCTGGATGTAAGCGGGAGGAAATTCACCCTGGCCGACGTTGATGCCGCCCGAAAGCGTTCCGGCGTTGCTGTAGATACGGTTGTTGGCGACTTGGAGGTTATGACCCCATCCGTGGATGAAGATGCCGCCACCGCCCTGCGAGCTTTGTGTGATGCCCAAGGCGTCAATACTCGATGGGTTGCACATGAAGTTGCTCGGGTACGGGTTCGGCGACAGTTCCGTAGTGTTCTCCGTGACCACGCCAGTAGAGCTGACGGTGGTGACATAGCAGTAGTCGCTGGACACACCGGGAACGTTCTGCAGGAGCGTCGTCCCGGTCGGGAACCCCGCGAGTAGAGTTGAGTCGTACGGATCCGATGGGAAGACCACGCCCTTCGAGAGCACGGTGATGCCCGCGCCTTCCAGTGCGCCCATCAAGGATGGTTCTTGCAAGAGCTCGGCCAGGTTGCCGTTGAGATTGGCGTCCCATCCGACTGTGGCCTCCAGTGGCAAGCGATCCACTTGAGGACTGATAGCGGAGGAACCGGTCGTCGCGCCGCTCTCGTCGAACGAAGTAAACTGGTTCCATCCTGTTCCTGGGCAAGACACTTGCCCGGTTGGGTCGTATTGATTGGCAATTAGATTGACGTCACCCGAATGCGGGCTGGTGTTGATTGGCGAACCATTGAGCCCGAGGCCAAAGAGACACACGACCCGCTGGCGCCAGGCATCCAATTTGCCTGCCGGATGTGTAGTGGCGTTGATTATGCTGGTGGCAGCGCCAACAC
>JBAVHY010000098.1:0-7766 GCA_049686315.1 Candidatus Acidiferrum sp.
GGCTAAAATAGAGGAAGCGCGGGTCCGGTGTCACACCGAATGGCTGAACTTTCAATTTATAGAAATCAAGGAACATGGCATTCACTCAAGATTCTTGGGTATCGCCGCGACCACCGGCGTGCCCAGAAAAGATTCAACTTCTTCCGGAGTACGAAATGACGGATCCCACCGGTCAACAGCAATCGCAACCATCACGCTGGCCACGCCCGCGAACATGGCGCCAACGAGGACGACCAGAACCCATCGAGCTTGCGGGGTGTACGGCACCGCGGCGGGCTCCGCGACCACGACGTTGGAAAAACGCTGGCGATCGAGAGCGTCGGAAATTCGGGCTTCTTCCTCTTTGCGAAGGTAGAGGAGGTAATTTTCCTCGTCGGCCTTGGCGGTGCGCACCATATCCTGGTGAAGAAGTTCCTGGCGGTCGAGTTGCTCATTCTCAGAGCGATAGGTGCGAATGAGGGAAGACATGGCGATGGCACGGGCTTCGGTGGCGGCAAGTTCGGTCCTGGACTTCGCGAGTTCGGCGCGCAAGGCTTCGTAGGTGGGATCGCGGTCGGTCGTCTCATCACGGAGGGGCGAGTTCTGAGCCGCGGTAATGGCCGCCTCAGTTTGCGAAATCTGCTTCTCCACTTCCTGGACCGGGCGATAGGTGGGCTCGAATTTCGAGAGCAGCTCGGTGCGCTTAAGTTCCAATTCGAGGAGCTTGGACTTCATGGTTTGCATGAGCTGAGGGTTGTCGGAAGTGCGAACCTGGGTCGTCTCGCGATTGGGAAGAGCATTCAACTGGGACTCCAACGTGCGAATGCGCTGACGAGTTTCGGCAATGCCCGCTTGAGCGCTCTTGGCTTCAGCCTCGAACTCCGCAAGCTTCCTAACGTTGATGTCTTTCTCGAGAGTGGGATCAACAACCCCATGTTCCCTGCTGAAACTGGTTAGTTTTTCTTCCGCCTCGGCAAGGGCCTTGCCATAGTCCTGGGCTTGCTGATGAAAGAATTCAAATTGTCCAGGAGCGCGGTGCATGGCGAGATGCTTTTCCAAATACAGACTGGCGATGGAGTTCAACACCCTGGCAGCCTGTTGCGGATCTCCGGCCTTGTAAGAAACACTAATGAGATTGGTGAGCTTAATGGGCTGGACGGTCAAAGCCTTCTCCAGTTTGAGGACTGCGCGCGCAATTTTCTGATCGTCACCGGCCTCCTGCCTGCTCCAGAATGATTTGCCGGAAGAATTCTGAAGATTACAGACGGCCACAACCTTGCCCAATAAATCCCTGGACCTGATCAATTCCGCCTCGGATTGCAGTTCTTCCTCGCTGACCTGGGTCTGCGGCTGGACAGGGGCTTCGCGCTCCGGGGTGACCACGGATTCCGCGCGCTCGTGGCGGACCAAAATCTTCATTTGAGCTTCGTACATTTTCGGCAGGAAAAGGGCGATGACGACGGCAACCGCGGAGATCCCCAGAAAAGTATTGAGGATTAATCGGCGATGGCGAAAGCCGATGGCCAGGAAATCGCGCACGGAAATGGCCGGCGTTCCCTTATCCTCGAGAAAATTCAGCTTGCCCTCAAACATGTGTTGGCCTCACTCCGGCGAAAGCAGGCTAGAGTACGCCTGGATTTGCATAAAGACCGAGAGACGACGTTGGAATGAATCTTTCTATTTTTGACAGCGTGTTCTTCGGAACAAAGAGGAAATCACCTGGTTGCAGGTAAGCATCTTCGTTCAGGTTGGCATCCTTCAACATTTTCTTCATGTTCAGCCTCTTGACTTGAAGCCAGCCGTCCGGGACGCGGTGAAACAGGAGCACCTGGGAATGTTTCGAACTTTCTTTCAAGCCTCCAGCGATGGCGACAGCTTCAGCAGCGGTGGTGTCGCCACGGAGATCGAACTTTCCGGGGCGCCCCACTTCCCCACCCACGATGAAGTAAGGCTTTTCAAAATCCTTTAATTCCACATTGACTACCGGGTCGTGGAGAATCTTCCCGTATGCGGTACGAAGCGAATTGGTGGCTTCAGGAAGCGTCTGGCCTTCGACGCGGATGCTGTCAGCGCCGCGAAGGGTGATGTAGCCGTCGGGCTGCACGGTTACGGTTTGATTGAATTCGGGAGTAAAGGGAAAGCTGAGTTCGAGCACGTCGGCAGAATGAAGTTGATAGCGGCGATTGCGGTGCTGCAGTACGGGGACCTGTTCATGATTGTCGGCCCCGCTCGCGTTCTCATGGACGGTTGATTGCGACGGAGGGCTCGTTGACAGCAAGGGGAACTGGGCATGCGCTGAGGAAATCCCGAAGGCTGTCACTAAGAGAACGAAACCAAGGTGCGATAAGCGCTTCCAGGTCAAATCTGCCTCCTTTTCGCCTCCTTGGCGAGTTCAGCCTATTCCAGGCGAATAACTAATCCGCCTCTGCAGCCGCGATAGAGCGACTCTGTTTCGCGTTCAACCGGGTTGGATCCATGCGAAGCGCGTTTGACCGGGCATTTGTTATGGCGCGCGGAGCCGGGGCTGGTTCGAATGGCTCGCTGAGCCAAGCGCGATCAATTTCGACAGCGACGGAACGCTGCAGCAGGCTAACGGATAGCACCAACTTCATTCCGGATTTGATTCTGACGACGATGCCGGTCAGGCCCTTGAGCGGCCCGGCTTCGATGCGTGCCATCTGGCCGACCTTCATGTAAGGCCAGGGAGTCATCGAAATCCCGTTGGTGGCGGCGCGTTGAAGGGCGAGAATTTCGTTTTCATCCACGGGAAGCGGGGTTCTGCCTACGCCAACAATTTGAATTACACCGGGTGCCATCAAAACGCCCAGGCGGTCACCGGGATCCATGCGGCAGAAGAGATAGCCGGGGAAAAGGGGGACTTCCACCGCTTTCAAGCGATCGGACCAGCGACGAGTCAATTTACTGAGAGGCAAGTAGCACTGATAGCCGCTATTTTCCAAAAACAGGGTGGCCGTCTTTTCCCTGCTGGCTCTGACGAGTAATGCGAACCACGGCCACTGTTGACTGCGGAGACTCATCGCGCCTCCCCTGAGGAAGCTACCGCCATAAAAGTCCCAGATTGCTTGGAATCTTGTATGGGCCGACGACCGAGGGTGCAATTTGAGCTGAGCGAGAACTTGATCTGCGAACTGGGAAACGGCCCGGGGAGAAAGCTACCGCAGGGATAGGTGGCTCACAATCGGGTCTAAACCCCAATTTTTGTGGGGGGAATCCTTATCGGGTGGGAATGCGAAGATAAAGGCGTCCGCACGGCAAAAAGCGGCGAGCGCCGCACCATGCCCAGGAAAAGAACAAATCCAATAACCGGTCTGAAGTCCAGTACAAACCAGAGAAAGGCTCCACCCTCGCGTTGCCATTCCGTTTTCTCGATTGAGTTCAGGTATTCCCTTAACGGCAATGCCCTGATTCGCCGGATTGCTGCCCTATCAACGTTCTGAATATGCTCTTCCGACGCGTAAGCGAAGGCCTACGCCGTTGGCTTAAGGCTTCTTAACGCTTCAAGCATATGCTTTTCGATTCGCCCGCCTATTTTTTGTTCCTGATTCCAGTCGTCCTTTTATATTGGCGCCTGACGCATCGGGCTCAAAATGTGTTCCTGCTGCTGGCCAGCTACCTCTTCTATGGCTGGTGGGATTGGCGATTCCTGGCCCTGATGATCGGCAGCACGACAGTGGATTATCTGATTGCCCAGAAAATTG
Organism: Candidatus Acidiferrum sp.; assembly: GCA_049686315.1. GTDB lineage: Bacteria > Acidobacteriota > Terriglobia > Acidiferrales > UBA7541 > Acidiferrum. Next base: position 3,699 of record JBAVHY010000098.1, read on the forward strand.
CTCCCGGCCGGATGAACCCGAACCGAAAACAGTGGTTTATCTTCTCACTGATTTTGAATTTCACGATCCTTGGGGTGTTCAAATATTTCGACTTCTTCGCGGGCTCTTTCGTGGGAGCGCTGGACCGGCTTGGGATGCACAATATTCCCCTGCCCCTGATTCATATCATTCTCCCGCCGGGGATTTCTTTTTATACCTTCCAGGAAGTCGCTTATATCGTGGACGTCTATAAAGGAAGGATTGAGCCTTCCAGGTCTTATTTCGACTATGGCCTGTTCATCAGCCTGTTTCCACACCTGATTGCGGGGCCAATCCAGAGGCCTTCGCATTTGCTGCCACAAGTTCAGAAAGAGCGGGCGTTCGACGCGGACCGATTTTTCGATGGCATGATGCTGATCTTCTCCGGTCTGATACGGAAATGCGTGGTGGCGGACAATTGCGCGGTGCTGGCAAACGCGGTGTTCGGCGGCCACTTCGGGCCATCGAATTTCTGGCTGGTACTGCTAGGGACTTACGCGTTTACCTGGCAGGTGTACGGTGACTTCAGCGGATACAGCGACATCGCGCGAGGGAGCGCGCAATTGCTGGGTTTCCATTTCATGGTTAATTTCCGTCAGCCGTTCCTGGCCTGCCGGCTTCAAGACTTCTGGAGGCGGTGGCACATCAGCCTGAGTTCGTGGCTTCGGGATTATTTGTACATACCTTTGGGGGGCAGCGTCGGCGGCCAGTGGAAGACTTCGCGAAACCTGTTCGTCACCATGGTGCTGGCGGGCTTGTGGCATGGAGCGAACTGGACCTTTGTGATTTTTGGGGCCATTCACGGGGTGGTGTTGAGCGTAGAGAGATATTTCTTTCCAGCCAGATCGAAAGCGGCGGGTGTGGATAGCGTGCAGCGGCCTACCGGATTTTTGTCGCTTTGGGCGCAAAGAATCCTGACCTTCAACATATTGGGCTTGAGCCTGGCGTTCTTCCGCGCAACTTCCCTGCGGGCAGCGGTGCAATTGCTGGCTGGAATGAAGAATTTCGCGTGGCGGAGTGAGTACGCTTCCGCCTTCCTCATGCTGTGCGTTTTTTCCATTCCTCTGTTCCTTGCCGACCTTTTGATGGAAGCGAGCAACGACGAATATCCTTTCGCCACGGCGACCTATGCGGTTCGCACCAGTTTAGCGGCCACCGCTCTGATTGTGCTGGCCCTTTTTTCCGGGAGCAATCTTAATGCCTTCGTGTACTTCCAGTTCTAAACACGGGGCCCTTTTCCACGCGAAATTCCTGGCGGGAATCTGCGTGGTTCTCATTGTGGGGTTCGAGGTATTGAGCGCTTACCTGTTGAAGCATCACTCGGAAACCTATGCGCGCGTTTCCCAACAATACGCCGAAGCATTGAGGCTGAGCCCAAAGCCAGGTGAGCCAACGCCGGTTCTGATGATAGGCAACTCGCTGCTATTGGACGGAGTGGACGTTGAGCGATTGCAGAAATTAACTTCTGGCCAGATGCGCGTCTCTCCCATCTTCCTGGAAGCGACCGGCTACTACGACTGGTATTACGGGTTGCAGCGGCTGTTCCGGGAAGGATCACGGCCGCAGATCGTGGTATTGGGAGTGGGAGTAAATAACTTCCTGGCAGACAGCGTGCGCGAGGATTATGTCCCGCTGCTGTTGTTTGATGCGCGAGACTCCCTCGATGTGGCTAGTGACCTGAAGATGGACCGGACAGCGGCGAGCAACCTGTTGTTGTCGCACGCGAGTGTTTTCTGGGACACGCGAAGCGTTTTCCGGACGCAGGTTTTGCGGCACGCCATTCCCCGCTACAGAGAGCTCGTTTTGCTATTGAAGCCGCAGCCTGCGATTCCGCCAAGCGCGGAGTTTCAGGCGATTGCCAATCCTCGATTGGAGCGCTTGCGTGAGCTATGCGAGGCATACGGAGCGCGGCTGATCATCCTTGTTCCGCCGACGCCATCCTCACAGAATGCCGTCCGCGAAATGGCGAGTGCCGCGCAGAGCGCTGGGGTGAACACGCTGATACCGATTGAGCCGGGGGCACTCTCCACCAAGTATTACAAGTCCGATGAGCTGCACCTCAATTCCGAAGGCGCAGCCATTTTCACTACGGCATTGGCCACAATCCTGCCCGAGGCCGTGGGGAGGAATGCTTCCGTCTCGCCCGATTAAAGAGCGGGACATGCTGGCGAAGGAAATTCGGCCACTGGTGCGGAGGCGTTCACATTGCGTTGGGGCGGAGATTTGCTGCATGAGGTTGGCTCGATAAAATAAGTCCCTGAAGGTTGTTACTGTCCGGCGATGCGCACCTTCAATTGAGTGTCTTCTTCGCGTGTAAGTTTCACTCCCCGGCCCACAGGGTACTTTTCCTGAAGGGCGGTTAGCGCAGGACGCAAGAGTTCGTAGTCTTCGGAGCCGGCTTTAAGACAAGAAAGCAAAAACATCCTGAGGAACTGCCCGCAGAGCTCCTCTAACTTGGTACGGGCATAGTTAAACTCAGAAGGATAGAGCTGAATAGACATGTTGCACCACTTTCCGCGCCCGTGCCCCTGAGCATAGGTGCGGCATGCAGGTTGTGTACAATCACACAACGAACGCGGAAGGAGTAATAGCAAGAGGGGTTTGTCGTGTCAGCACGCTGCAGGACCTGCGAGTGTGCGGTGGCGTACAAAAGCTCAATCTGCTTCGGATTCCCATTCTGTGAGCTGGCGCTGCACCATTTCATAACAATCACACGCGGCGGCGATCAGCTTGTGCCGGTTCAAGATCGTAACGCTTCCTCTGGTACAGGAAATCATTCCGGCCTTCTGCAAAATTCCAGCGGAAACAGTGACGCTGGAACGGCGTGCTCCCAACATCTGGGCCAGGAGTTCCTGAGTAAGGGGCAGCGTGTGCGCATGAATCCGGTCTTGGCTCATGAGTATCCATCTTGCCAGGCGTTCCACTACGCCATGCAAACGATTGCAGGCGGCAATCTGGGTGGTCTGCATGGCAAGTCTCTGGCTGAAACGATGCAATTGCCGAACCAAATCAGGACATAGGGAGAGAAGCAGGTTGAGAGCTTCGACATCGCAGCGATAGGCGGTGGCGTCTCCCACGGTCACAACCCTGGTGGGGCTGGAGCGGTATCCGACAATGAGAGGTAAACCGATGAAACCTTCGCTGCCAACGAGGCCGACCTCGACAGATTTTCCATCGGGCTGGACGGCAAGAACGGACATTAGTCCTGAGTTCACGAAGTATCCGGACCTGATGGTTTCACCGGCTTCATGAACGACCTGGCGAAGCTTGAAGCGGACAAATTCCAATTTTGGGAGCAGGCGATCAAATTCAGAGTGCGATAGACTGAGCAGAATTTTATTGCTGATGGTGTGTCCGTCACCGTCGATCGGCAGATTCACAGCAAGCGAACGCGCAGAAGGATTTTTCAGGGCGGCTCCTTGCACAGCATACGCAATCAGCTTTCGCAAGGAACCGTCGCCGACGAGGGCATGGCGGAATCTCGCTGGGACAAAAACAGTTTATTCCCTTTTTGGCGGTTTGTTAATGGGAATTATACACAGGCTTGTTCACCGGTTTGCAAGAACGAAGTTGGTTATTTATTGGCCGACAGGAAAATGAGAGTTCCAGAGGGTGCAGGCGGACAACGTATACTGGCGGTGTTTAAAGGCCGGAGGAACCGTAGATGAAGAAGCTGCGAATCGTCGTGTCGCTGCCCAATGACAACGCGTATCAGCACGAGCAGGGAGAAGTGGCCAAGGCAACGGGAAAACAGTTGGGGCTGGATTTGCAGGTGCTGCAGGCAAAGGATGACTCGATAACGCAAAGCCAGCAACTACTGGAAATCATCCAAGCGAGTTCGGGAGCGCGGCCCGACGGCTTTTTGGTGGAACCGGTGACAGGGACGGGACTGCCGCGGGTGGCGCAAGCGGCGGTTGCGGAGGGGATTGCCTGGGTGATCAGCAACAGCGATGTAAGTTATGTGAAGGAACTGCGGAACAGTCCGCGGGTTCCGGTGTTCATCGTGACCCAGGGACAATGTGAAATTGGGCGAGTGCAAGGAAAACAGCT
>JBAVHY010000099.1:0-20379 GCA_049686315.1 Candidatus Acidiferrum sp.
AAATCCCGCCGCAGCATCTCCGCGGTATACAGCAACTCCACCTGCTTCGGGCCTCCCGACGAATGCCGCAATTGCCCCGGTGTGAACGCTTCCAGAATCACCAAACCGCCTGGCTTGACAGCGCGCAGCATGGCGGCATGAACTTTCACTCGCAACTCTGGCGGTAAGTGCAGAAAAATGGAAACCACCGCATCAAATTCCTCCACGGGCCAATGCCACACAGAAAGATCCCCCAACTCGATCGTCATGGCCAACCCAGCGGCCCGCGCCGCTCTCTGAGCCCGATCCACTCCCACTGGCGACAAATCCACGGTGTGGACTCGCAATCCCTGCTTGGCGAGCCAAATCCCATTCCGCCCGTAACCATCGGCGGGCACCAGCACTCTCATTCCATGCGTCAATCGATACGCCTGCGCCTCCAAATAGCCGTTCGGACCCTCGCCATAAACAGGCTCCACTTGCGAGAATCGCTCGTCCCACATTTTCTGTGGATTAGTCCATTTGTCGTTCGCCATGTTTTCGTGTCCCCTCTTCATCATATTCTAGAAATAGGCAAGGGCCTGGCCCTGAGGACACAGCGGCTGGGACAGTTTCCGATTACGCCACCACACATCAAAGTAGCGGCTGTTCGTCGGACTCTGTATGATTGCCGTCCTACGGACACTATTGCTGGAAATGCCGTTGAATTCATCCGGGAGTTTTCTCATGAAAGTTTGTCCACTGTGTAAGCGGGAGAGCCATGAAGGTCATCGCCTTCCCCATACCACAGTCTGGGAGTGCTCGAATTCGCAGTGCAGGCTCCGTTTTGCTGTTCCTCAGCTCGATGACGAGCAGCTTCGCGCAGCCTACGAGAAGCACTACTACCCGGACTCGGATGAAGCCCCAGTCGAGATTTGGGAAAACACCCCTGTTGAGGTCCTTCACCAGGTCTTCGGCAATGTGAGTTGCCTGTTCGACGGGGTAGTGGGCAAGTCCCTGTTGGACTATGGCTGCGGGAAGGGCAACCTCTGTCGACTTGCGAGCGAGCTCGGAATGAACGCAGTAGGGGTCGAACCAGACGAGGCCGCGCGCGCACAAGCCGCTGCGACAATCTCAAATGATGTGTTCGCTGGCCTTTCAGACCTGCAATGCGCGCACCCCGACTGCCAGTTTGACCTGATTTGTTTGTGGGATTCAATCGAGCATCTGCGAACTCCCTGGACCGATTTGTCGGCGCTCGGGGACCTTTTGAAGCCTGGAGGGCGCCTTCTTATAACCACGCCGAATGCCAACTCCTTGCGAGCACGCGCTTTTGGGCGCCGGTGGGAGAGTTATTTCAACCCGACGCACTTCTATTACTTCACGCGGGTCTCATTGAGGGCTGCGCTGGCTGCAAGTCGTTACACGGGCATCGAAGAGTTGCACTGTACAGTGTCTTACCCTGGCCATAGCATTCTGCGTCGTGGCTTCCAAAGAGCATTGCAGAGCTTGGGGCTTTCAGGAGAGATGGTCTTTGTGGGACAACGGAATTGACTCGCCGAAGTATCGACTTTACCGGAGACTGGCCCCACTACCAGAAATCCGCGTTTCTTGCATTTTCTAAAACAGGCGGTAAGATACGAAGCTGGTTCAGGGCACCGCAGACACCGAATCTGCTTCGAAAATGGTCACTTACGACGACGGCGCTAACGCCTCCCCATCTACTGCTTCGAGCTTTCTTTCCCACGTGTTCTCCACCCGCCATAAGACCATTGGCCGGCAATATCTCTGGCTCTCCCTCGCCAGCGTGCTCGTTGGCATGGTGCTTTCCGCTCTCTTGCGCGTCCACGCTTCCTGGCCTGACACCGCCATTCCATCTCTCAGCGGTTTGGAAACCACTCCGGAGCGTTTCGCCGCGGTGCGTTTGTTGCACGGCTCGCTGATGGTCTTCTTCGTTCTAACCGCCGCACCCCAACTCGGTCTCGGCAATTTTCTTCTGCCACTCCAGATTGGCGCGCAAGAGATGGCCTTCCCAACATTAAACTGCCTCTCCCTTTGGCTGACGGTAACCTCGCTTGCGGGCATGACCGCCTCGTTTTTCCGGCCGCTCAGTCAAGGGGTCAACCTCTGGCTCGCCAGCGCCACGATTTTTTCCCTCGCCGCCCTACTGAGCGCCCTGAACTTCTGTGTGACCACCATCGAATTGCGCACCACGGGCATGACCTTGCCCAGGATGCCCGTGACCGTCTGGGCTTGGTTCGTCAACGCCATTCTCAGCATGCTCATCTTTAGCGTTCTCCTTGCCGGTTGCGCCGCGGTCCTTTCCGATCGCCTCCTCGGTTCCAATTTCTTCAGCACGGCGGCTTTCCTCGCGCAGCAGCCGCAAAATCTTGTCCGCCAGGGAAATCTTCCGGTGCTTTGGCAGAGGCTGTTCTGGTATTTCGCGCAGGCAGAAGTGTATGTGGCCATGCTCCCATGCTTCGGAATCGTCACGCATCTGATCGCCACGTTTTCGCGCAAGTCCGTGTGGAAAGAAAAGCTTGTGGTGCTCGCGATTTGTGGTGTGGGGTTGATTGGTTTCTGCGTTTGGGGTTACCACATGTTCGCCACGGGGATGAATCCCTACGCGCCACTGGTTTTCTCCGTGCTCGCCTCCTCTCTCGGGATACCGGCTGCATTCCTGCTCGCCAGTTGGTTGGCCACGCTTTGGGGTGGACGCATCCAATTCACCACTTCCTCCTTGTTTGCAATTGGTTTCATCTCCTTATTCATCGCCGGGGGGCTTTCCGGAATTTTTCTCGCGCGCAACGACCTCTCCCGCGCCGCCGTCAGCGAGGATTTTGTCATCGGCCATTTCCACCTGGTAATGGGCGTGGCGGCAACCTTCGCGATTCTTGCCGGCCTTTTCTTCTGGTTCCCGAAACTTTTCGGCTGCCGGATGAACGAATCACTGGGGAAGGCGCATTTCTGGTTGACCTTCGCCGGTGTCTATTGCATCTTCATGCCCATGCACTGGCTCGGGCTGCTGACACATTCGAATCTTCTCCCAGAGGCGCAGCGGGTGGCCGTGGCATCGGCGGGCGCATCGATTCGCACACTGGTTACCGCGGCGACTATCTGGACGGTCGCTGCCCAACTCCTGTTCGTGGTGAATTTCTTTGGCAGTCTGTTCCGCCCGAGCAAAACGGAAGAAAATAACCCCTGGCGCGCCACAACACTCGAATGGAGTATTCCCTCCCCCGCCCCGGAGGACAATTTCGGCGTCCAAGCTCCGGTCGTTTACCGCGGGGCTTACGAGTTTTCGGCGACATCTCTGGATGGCTTTGCCCCGCAGCATCTCCTGCCCGAGTTGCTGGCGCAGAAGCCGCGTTAATCGAGTGAAAGGAAAAGCGTGCCGGGCACAACCGCAACTCACGAAATCGAACTGATTCTTGAGAAAAAGAATGGCGGCGGAGGCGGACATTTACCGCCGCCGGGCGGAAACGGTGGTGGTGACGGCGATGGCAAGAAACGGCCGAATCGTCGACCGTCGCCGAGCCGCTACACCACCGGAATGGCCATTGGCATTGTCTCCGTGTTGATGTTCTTCATGGCATTGGCGAGCGCGTTTCTCGTACTCAAGGGCGGTCCCAATTGGGTGCCCATGCGTATTCCGGCGCTTCTATGGTTCAACACTGCTGTCCTCCTGACGAGCAGTGGAACCTTGGAGCTGGCCAGGAAGCGGCTCAACTTTTCCGATGTTTTGGGCTTCAAGAGATTCTGGCTTGTGACCACCTCTCTCGGCGTCGTTTTCCTTCTCGGACAGTTGGCAGCCTGGCGATCTCTGGTGAAACAGGGAATTTTCCTGGCTAGCAATCCCGCCAGCAGTTTCTTCTATATCTTTACCGGCGCCCATGGATTGCACCTGGTCGGAGGCGTGGCCGCATTGATCTTTGTTGCCAGCCGAAATTATGACGCCGCCAACGTGACGCGGACGGTGGCCGCGGAAGTAACCTCGTATTACTGGCATTTCATGGACGCGCTTTGGCTGTTTCTTCTGGCTCTGTTGTATCTGGGAAAGTAAGAGCGCCCAACACATCCAACGTTAAGCACCTGACCTAGCTGCAGACTTAGCGCAGGCGTGCGGGGGGATCCGCTCCGGGGGGAAGCGGTTTAATTCTCGGTTGCGTAGCGCTGTTGGCCGATACTTTTGCCGGGGCAGGCTGCGCGATACCAACGCCGGCATTCCAGTCAAGATGATCCTTCGCGCAGGCAGGGCAGTAACCCTTGCCTGTATCTTCATCTCGCTGGCTGGCCAGGTCGTAGCAGCCGCACACGCAGTCGCAGTATCCAGTTTCTGAAGCGGTCTTTATCGGTACGAGTGCCATGGTGTGTCTCTAGCAGAAGATACCACGAGGCGAGGAATCGCGCGAAACGGAAAAGGGAGGCAGGAGAACCCCCCGATGCCTCCCTGTAACACCCGCCAGCGATTTCAAGCAAACATTCTCTCGTTCCCGAATTCCGCCCAGAACCCTTCACACTTCTCAAGCTCGCAGGTTTTTCAGTTGCGCCAGGCGGAACGGCGAGCCAAGATTCTCCCGCAGTTCGATCCAGTGCGCCTCCGGAATCGACATGAATACTTCGACAATTTTAGGGTCGAATTGCGTCCCCGCGCACCGGCGTATCTCTTCCCGCGCGTGCGACATGGGCAAGGCCCGGCGGTACGGACGGTCGCTGATCATCGCATCCAGCGCATCGGCTATCGAGAAGATTCGAGCCCCCAGCGGTATCTGTTCTCCGCGCAGGTTCCGCGGGTAGCCGGTGCCATCGAAAAACTCTTGGTGCGCCATGACGATTTCCGCCGCGTCGCGCAGAAACGGAATTCGCGTCAGCACGTTATACCCAATCTCGCAATGCGTGCGCATGATCTCTTTTTCTTCGTTGTCCAATGGACCGGGTTTGCGCAGGATTTTATCGGGGATTGCCATTTTGCCAATGTCGTGTAGAAATGCGGCGCGCGCCAGAATTGGCAGGTAGTTAATGGGTACCGGAACTGTTTTCGCAATCGAAATGGTAAACGCAGTAACCCGCTGGCAATGCCCCTCGGTCTCGGCATCCTTCAAGTCCAAGGCGCTGCCGAGCGCTTCCAGCGTGTCGTCGTAGGATTGCTCCAGTTCCAAATGCTTTGCTGTCAACTCCGCGGTGCGCACTTCGACTTTTCTTTCCAATTCGCGCTGGTAGTCGCGATTCTCGATCACCAATCGGCGGTGCTGCAGGGCCCGTCCCACACCGTGGTAAAGCTGGTCCTTCTCAAACGGTTTCAAAATATAGTCGTATGCGCCTCGGCGAATAGCTTCCAGGGCCGTGGAAATGTCGTGAATCGCCGTCACCATAATCACCGGAACTTCGGAGTCGAAGTTGCGCAGCCAGTCCAGCAGCTTGATGCCGTCCATCTCCGGCATGATCATGTCGCTTAGAACCAGGTCGGGCGTCTCTCGGCGCACGAATTCTTGGGCGGCGCGGCCATTGCTCACCGCGGTACAACGATATCCCCGCGATTCGAGCATCGTCGAAACCACCTCTCGAATTGCCTCCTCATCGTCGACTACCAGGATGTGATCTGCATTCACGTTGGGCACTCCCCCGTCTACCATTATATGCGACGGCACAAAGACTTTGCTGTACCATTGCCCATTCAGAAAACAGCGTGCTAGCGTCAGAGAACAAGGTGCCCGCCCCCCCAGCAGGCGCGGACACCGGGCCAGGCTCAATTTTCATCCTGCTTCCACTTTGAGAGGATTCGCTGTGCTACCGAATCAAGGCCTCCAGGGTATTGCTTTCTTTGAGGCCACTGTCTGCCTCACTCTGTTGGTTTTGTTCGTGCATCTCCGGCGCGATAACTCCGGGACCTTCTATCGTTTGTGGCTCCTCGGCTGGTTTTCCCTGACCCTTTCTTCCTTTTGCGAAGTGGCTATGTTCGATCGGCAACTTGCTTCCCTCCCGCTTGTAGTCTCCGCCGCTGGGGCTGCGGCGCTCGCCTTATTCCTAGCTTCCATCGTGCAATACACCTTGGCTCAGAAGCGCCTCTATTGGCCCATGTTATGGTTAGCCGGGTTGATTGCTCTGACGGTAGGTTATTGCCAGGGTCGGGCTCTGCGGTGGGGTGAGATCCGTTGGGAAACTGCCATCCTCGAGATTTTCATCTGTCTGTGCTCGGCCTGGTTTCTCTGGCGTGCCTGCGGCTCCAGGCCCGGCCATGGAGGCCAATTGCTGGCCGGTGCTTTTCTACTCCTGGGATTGAACAATTTCGATCGGCCGCTTTGGGCCCCAGTGGAGTCTCACCTTCTCCGTTTTGCCTTTGACCACTTCCTCAACGCTGGCCTGGGCCTCGGAATGATTGTGCTGCTTCTGGAGTCAGCCCGCGCTCGCTCGGAAGAAATTAGCGAAAAAATGCGTCAGTTCACCATGCTCACTGCCTCCAGCAGTCAGTCCGTTTCCCTCCAGGAACTCCTTCAGAAGGTACTGAAGCAGATCGCTGGCAGCGTGAACGCCAGTCATGGGACTATTCGCCTTCTCGAAGGCAAAGAGGACACGGCGGAATTTGTAGTCTGCGCCTCCCTTGGATTCACGGAAAACTACCTAAAGCAGCACCAAAGACTCTCCTTGAGCGGAGTCTGGGTCCAAAAAGTTTTGAAGGAAGAGTGCCACATCTCCCGCTTCGAAGACGAAAAAGACCTCAAGGCTCGCCACGCCATGGCCGAAGCGGGGATTACGCAACTTGTTACCGTGCCACTCTGTGGCAAAGAAGGACCCGTCGGGATGCTGAATCTTGGCGCCCTGCCTGGGGGACAGTTTCAAGCGGATGAATTGACCTACCTGGTCAACGTTGCTAATTTCCTCGGTACCACCATCGAGAACGTGAACCTCTTTGATCAGATCAAGTCGGTCCAGCAGCAATGGGTCTACACCTTTGATTCCATCGGCGATCCGATTCTCGTTCATGACGAGGTGGGCCGCATTCTGCGGACCAATTCCCGGCTCGCGGACCTTTTGGATCGCAAGAGCCGGTCTTTGGTCGGCCGCGCCGTGACCGACTTCTTCAGCCAGCGCGCGCAGCCTTTCTCCATCTGCCCCTATTGCGAAGGGATTTCCGGGGAAGGGGACTCTCTTGATCCTTGGTTACAGGGCTACTTCCTGGCGTCAAACTCTCAATTTACCGATCCCACGGGGCGCAAACTCGGCACCATCCACGTGCTGAAAGACATTACTGAGCGGAAAAAAGCGGAGGAGAAATATCGAACCTTGGTGGCCAGCGTGCAAGAAGGTGTGTTCATTGCCACGGCCCAGGGGCGATTCCTCGATTTTAATGACGCCCTCATGCGCATCACCGGATATGAAAATCGCGATGAACTCTTGAGCCTCGACATCGCGCAGCAACTATACGTTAATATTGCCGAACGCGATCGCCTGAAAAAACTCCTCTATGAACATGGTTCCGTGAATGACTTCGAGTTCGATATTCGCCGCAAGGACGGCGAAATTCGTACCGTCAGCGAATCCTCCACGGCGGTGCGCGATTCCGCGGGAAACCTCATCGCCTTTCAAGGGTTCATGCTGGACGTCAGTGATCGTCGCCGTGCCGAACGCCAGATCCGTCGCCGGAATCGCGAACTGGTTGTCTTGAATTCCATTGCGGAGACTCTTTCCTACACGCTGGATCTCAACGAGTCCGTCCATCGCACTTTGCGCCAGATTCTCGAACTATTTGAACTGGACGCGGCTTCCCTTTATCTTTTTGATCCGGACGGCTTAACCATTAGGCGTCTTGCGGCCGTTGGGCATCGCTCTGAATTCGCCAGGGCTTTTCCTGTTATCTCCATTGATGCCGGATTAGTCCATCAACTCCATTCCACTCACGCCACCTTTCTTTCGGCTCAAGGACTTCCTCTGCCTCCCGTCGCCCGGGAAATATTGAAAAAGGAAGAAATCGAGTCCGCCTACATCGTTACGCTCTGGTCCAAGGAAAAGATCATTGGCGGTCTTGTCGTCGGAAGCCGCCGGGTGCGCGAGTTTTCCGTCGCCGATATCAGCTTGCTTATCGCTGTAGGCAGCCAGATTGCCAGCGCCATCGACCGGAGCCGCTTGTACGAGGAGACCCGCCAGGCTTATGAGAACCTCAGGCGTACCCAGGAACAACTGGTTCATAGCGAGAAACTTGCGGCTGTTGGCCAGCTAATCTCTGGCGTCGCTCACGAATTGAACAACCCACTTACCGCAATTCTTGGCTATAGCCAGCTTCTGACTTCAAGCGGCGACGCCGGGCCACTGGCGCTGGGGTACAGCGAAAAACTCTACAAACAGGCCCTTAGAACCCATCGCATCGTACAAAACCTACTCAGCTTCGCCCGCCAGCACAAGCCCGAACGCGTTCCCGTTCAGCTGAATACCATCATTGAGGACACCTTGGCCTTGCGCGATTATGACTTGCGAATGAGCCAGATTCGCGTCCATCTCGATCTTGCCACCGTGCTACCCGAGGTGCCCGCTGACCCCCACCAAATGCAGCAGGTATTCCTCAACCTGGTTAACAATGCCGTCGACGCTATCCTGGAAACAGGCAGCGAAGGGGACATATGGGTCCGTACGGGCCCGGAAGGCGACCAGGTCTTTGTGGAATTCTCCGATAGTGGGCCGGGCGTTAAAGATCCGTCCCGCGTCTTTGATCCCTTTTACACCACCAAACCTGTGGGCAAGGGAACCGGGCTGGGCCTGAGCATCTGTTACGGCATCATTACCGAGCATGACGGTCAAATTTTGGTCAAAAACGCGCCGGAACGTGGTGCCACCTTCCGCATTGAGCTGCCCATGCGATCGAAACTTGGAACCCAGCAGGTCCCGGAGGCCGAGACCCCGCATTCCGCACGGGGTGGCCGGATACTAGTTCTGGACTCAAATGAATCCGTACTGGAGACAGTGGCAGGACTTCTGGTGGAGAACAACCACTTAGTCACTACCACCAAATCGCTAGCCGAGGCTCGGCGGTTGGTGGGTACGCAGGAGTTCGACCTGGTCGTGGCCGATTGGCAGATGGTCTTCCAGAGCGAGCCTCCGAACTCCACATTGGGCAGCACGCAGGAAGCGCATGGCCTGGGATCTCGCGTTCTATGGATGAGTTCGGTATCCTCGGAGGATAAAGGGCTGGCGCTTATTCTTCCGCCGGACGCTGCAGTCCTGCAAAAGCCGTTTCAGCCCGACGAGCTGTATGCCGCTGTCGAGGCCAAGCTACTCCGGGTCGTTGTGCCTCTTCTCCAGGAATAAGGGAAATTCAGCAGCCATGGATGCGCGTTCCCCAAGGCTCGCGGTCGCCGCTTCCAGCTGCAGCGTCAATTCGCCTTCCATATCTGATATCGTTCCGAAGACACTCCATGGCTGGAGGCCCAGGAGCAACCGCCAGCGTAGATAGCGGCAGCTCAGCACGAACCGCACACTTCGCTTAAAGCGCTCGAATTCGTGCATGGGCTTGACCTCGGGCGCGACTTTCGCCAGGATGCGCGAAGCCTCAAGTAAAAGCTGATACTCGTCCTCGAGGTATTTCAAATAGCCAAGTGCGATGCGCTGCCGCTCCGCTCGCAAGCGTATGAACAATTCACCGTGGCCAACGCTGCGCAGATATTCCGTATCTTCCTCGCGAAGCGACTGCAGGATCTGCGGTAGGCGTGCGTAGTGCCGCTCTTCCGACAACGCCGCGAATACTTCGTCTACCGTCAGTAGCACCCTCTTGGGCGGACGGACCGCCCATGCGAGCAGCAATATCAGTATCACTGCCAAAGCCATGAAAAGTAGAAGCGGGACGCTCATGAACGGGAATCCTTAACTCGCAGAAGGTGATTCAGGCGGTCATTCAACAGGCGCAGGCGTGCATTCACCTCCAATGAGAGTTGCGCGTAGGCTTCGGGAGAAACGGGCGCATAAGCAGTAACCCGCTCGGTTTCGGTGTACGCCCGTACCGCTCTAATCCAAAGCATAAGCGTTGCGAAGAAGGTTATCGTGTCCAGAAAGCCCCACAAGTTGACAAGAGAGCGGGGCCAGCGCGCGAATAGTGTGTCGTTGACGACCCAAAAGCAGGAGTATAGGCAAAACCCGATAATGAGGTATCGCTCTAGCCCTGCGATAGGCACTCGATAGTAGCGCGCAAACAGAAGCAATGACACAAGAATGACCGCAATCGCTAATTCCACGCCGCGGTCCGCATTCAAGACCACCCATTGCCAACTGTTCTGCATCGACAGCACGGAATAGACCAAAACACCGATTCCGGCCAAGAACAAAAGGCGATCAGCCAGTCTCCATATGCCGGAGTAAGTTGCCAATATTTCTCGCGCAATTTCCGCGATCGCGAGCCACCTCAGGCAAACCACTGCGCCCTGGCTGCCCCAGAATATATTCCACGATTGCATGCTCTGGGAACCCCACCGCCAGTAGGCAAATGCCACCACCAGGCTCTGGAGGATCGTCGCCAGTATGTAGCTAAAGAAGATTGGATGGGAACGATTGAGCCTTCGCCGCAGCAGATAAAACGACAGCACAACCTCCAGCATCGTGGTGATGGCCCAAGAGAGGTCGCGGAGGATGAGGGGATCATCCATCGAGGCAGAGTATCATAACTTAACTCGCAAGTTAATGGTACTCTGCCTGGCTCTCAACTACTCTCCAACGGGTTTAGCGGACACTTACGCCGGTCGACTAGCCTCGCACCGGCGGGGGCGGGGGCGGCAGCGGCGGTCCCGGCACACCATCGGCCACCAGCACCGCGCTTCCGTGTGTCTGCGGCTGCGAAGAATGGTTGACCGGCGCAACAAGGGACAGTACGATTACACTTACTGACAGAACAACACCCAGGGTTATCGATCGTGCTTTCATTGGGCACCCTCCTGGATGTGAAGGGTGCGGTCACTCCGCTCGATTCGCTCTTCATGCGGAAAAAAGTTCCGGGGACGGAACAGGCATCAACGCAAAAATCTCCCCATGCTCGAACACTTTCAAACTCGCCGTCAGATTCTTTTCGACCTGACCGCCAATTACCTTGAACCGCTTAGTGGGGCTTACCAGCGGCTGGCCTATCTTTTTAGTTTGCGTGAGCCTTCTTCAGGCAAGTACGTTCACGACCGTTTGGCGGCCGTTTATGGCGTGGAGCCCGTCGACCAGATGCTGGCTCAATGTCATGAAGAGGTATTCGAGCGCCTTCTGGAGATGCCTTTGATCGCTCAGGAAGAGGACTTGCGTCGGCACCTCAGCTGCTTGTCGGGATCATTCGAGGAAAATATCAACCGTTGCCGCGCCATCGCCGATAGCTGGATTCCTCCACGTGCTCCGAAGTACCTTAAAGAACTTTTCTGCTCCAATCTGAACGCTCTCCTGGAACTGCTGCTCGATCACAAGACCATGGTTCGCTCAGATAAGTGACCACTCCCACCACCTGCCCCACCACTTCCGCCTCATCCGGCGTCCGCCACGCCTCCGGTGCGCACCGCGACAGTGTATGCGGCTGCATGATCAGCCGGGATTTCTCCTTCTGGAACCATCCGCACCGGTAGCCGTTTCGTATCTCCACAAAATACATCGGCCGGTCATACTCGTTCGACCACTCTGCATCCTCAATGCGCCTCAACGTGGTGTCAATCATCACCGTGCTACCAGGTCGCAGCAGTGGCACCATACGCCGGTCAGATAAACCCACATATCCGTAGCGATACTGGTTCTTGCCGCTACCTTCCTTGTCCGGCAACGCCGCCATCTCTGTGGGCCGTCCCTGTAGTAGTTCCGTGGTTGCTGAACCCGCAACCTGCACGGGCGTCCGGGACATCTCGGGAGGAAGTAAAGATTCGTTCAGGTGCGTACGCGGAGGAGGGAAGGATGCACCATCGTGAAACGTCTGTTGGAACGGGGCTTCGTACCAGCTCGAGATTTCCAGCGGATCGAGGTGCAGTATGGTGGCCAACGAATACAATTTATGGAGGCTCGGCACCACGTTGCGATTCTCGATGTCCGCCAGGCGGCTGATGTGCAGGATAAAGTCCGGCCGGCCCCGTTTCACCGCTATCTGATAACTCGCTTTCTCGACGTCACGATAAGTGAGCCCGAGGGCTTCTCTCGTTTGCCGCAACCGAAGGCCGGGTGGGTACATAGTGACACTCCTGACCGGGGGAACACTCGTCGTGCCTAGATTATAACGTATTACCACTTTGTTATGCATTCGGAACACTGTCCCCATCTTTGGAGCATCTTGGATGACGTTACCGTGCTCAGCAGTCCATACTATCGCCTTGGGCCAATTCGTGATCCCGGCCTTGGACTCAAACTGGGAGAAGGGCTTTCGAGGCGGTTAGGTTGAAAAAGGTAGCGCGGCACTAGGGTATACAGCCCCCCGGTTTGCCAGTCCTCCTCCAGGAATCTGCTATCCTGACGGTCTATGCGTCTTACTCCCGCTTTTCATCGTTTGTGGGCGTCTCGGGCATTCCTACTGGCCGTTTGCTTCTTCATCTCCGCCCCAGCTTGGGCACAGCAGGCCGTCACCGCTCCTCCATCTCCTTCGCCGGCCAGCACCAACCCAGAATTCCTCGCCACCGTCGACGAAGTCCTGAAGGACATGAGCGAAATCACCGGTTGGAAGCTCAAATCTCCACTCAAAAAGTCTATCCGCTCGCGCGACGAGATTCACGCCTATGTTCTCCAACAGATGAACGATGAGAAGGATGCCAAGGAGCGCTACGCTTCGGCACGCAGCGCGGAGGCCTTCGGCCTGATCCCCAAAGGCTTCGACCTGGATAGTTTCCTCGTCGAACTCCTCACAGAGCAGATCGCCGGTCTCTACGATCCCAAGGCGCATGAGTTCTACATCGCGGATTGGATCGTGCCTGACGAACAACGCATGGTGATGTCCCACGAACTCACTCACGCCCTACAGGACCAGTATTTTCACATTGAAGCCTGGGCACACGCTGCCAGGCCCAACGACGATGCCGAACTGGCCCGCGAATCCGTCCTCGAAGGCAGCGCCATGGCGGGCATGCTCGAGTACACCCTCAGGGACAAGGGCCTGAAATTGCGTGACCTGCCGGACGTCGATCCTTCCATCTTCGTTGGCGATCTTACGGAAACCCCCATGCTCAAAAAGGCCCCGCCGTTCATCAAGGATTCGCTGATGTTTCCTTACTTCAGCGGCCTCCGTTTTTCTATGACCGTGTTGCGCACCGGAAGCTGGAGCGGTTTCTCGTCCGTTTTCGCTAATCCGCCTGCGGGCACCCAGCAAATCATGCATCCCGACCTTTACCGCTCGAACAAGGTTCCCGCCCCGCTCAAGGCGGATCTTCCCACTGGAATGCCCGGCAGTGGTTGGAACAAGCTTGAAGAGAATTCCATGGGTGAGTTTGGCTGGAAGGAAGTTCTCAAGCAATTTCTGGATGACGACCGCGCAAAGCAAGTCGCCTCGGGCTGGGACGGCGACGATTACGTCACCTTTGAGCAGAAAGACGCCAAGCACCTCATGCTCTTTGCTCGCATTCGTTTTAATACTGCCGAACTCGCCTCCAATTTTTTTGCCGCTTACTCGGAAGCCCTCAAGAAGAAACACGCCGAGCGTACGCATGCCGCAAACGGGGAACAATTTCTGGAGTTCGATACGCCAGGCGGCAGCGTTTTTCTCCGCTGCTCAGCCAAGGAGTGCATCACGCTCGAAGGTGGAGACGCGGCTCACTTTTCGCAATGGACAATAAAACTCGCCTGGCCTGCCCCTTCGGCGTCACCCAAACCTGACAACACCGCCCCGCAGCCCTCTGCAAATCTCTAGCAAGGATCGTTCTAGACCGGCTTCTCTTGTAGATTCTCACTTCTAATTCAACCGACATGTGCGGCTACCGGTGTTGCCAGGGAAGCAGGCAACTTGTAGACGCTAGTGCCGTCGTAGGGCTGATTGGAGCGGAACATCCCATAGATTCTCACTTCCAATTCCAGCCCTTTGTAGCGCCGGCATCCTGCCGGCTCTTGGGTCTCTTTTGTAGTGGCCGACCTTCAGGTCGGTTCTTGGGTTTCGCTCGGGTTTGTAGTGGCCGCCTTCTGAGGCCGTCCGCAAACTCAACTACAGCACCCGTCATTCCGCCTGCCCTGAGAGGAGTCGAAGGGAACGCAGTCCGCGAAGTGAGGAATCCCTCTTCGCTTTCGCCTTCTTCTGTGTGCTTTCTCTGTGACCTCTCCGTCCTTCCTCCCTGCCCTCCGTGTTAACTCTTGCTTTTCTCTTCTCTTAAACTGAAAACTGTAAACTGAAAACTGTTAACTGCATACTCTTCCTAGTGCTCCCGGTGTAGCACCAGCATCGTCAAATCGTCGGTCTGTTTTGCCGCCGCCGAAAAATTTCGCATTTCATCCAGGCAAGCCGTAAGGATTGCCTGCGGTTCCGTCTTTGCGTGCCGCTTGGCCAGAGATTGCACGCGTGCGATCCCGAATTCATCTCCCGCGGCGTTGAACATTTCCGTCAGCCCATCGGTGTACAGCAGCAACTTGTCGCCCGGCGCAAGCGTCAGTTCACAAACTGGAAAGTTGGTTGTGCAAAACATTCCCAGTGGCACGCCCGTGGCCTCGCGCGCCTGTACCCCTCTGGATGAAATGTGAAACAGTGGCAAGTGCCCCGCGCTCACGTATTCCACCTTTCCATCCGGCCAGGCGCAGCCCACAATCATGGTCGCGAATTGGCCTGCCGTCGTGCTTTCGCAGAACAGCCGGTTCGCGTGTTCCATCAATGTTTGCAACGGAAGATTTTGCCCCGCCAGCGTCCTAAAAGTTGCGTGCAGGTGGCTCATCAGCATCGACGCCGCCACTCCTTTTCCCGCCACGTCTCCCAGCAAAAACAAAAATCCCCCGTCGGATTCGATCAGGTCGCAATAGTCTCCGCTCACCACCTTCGCAGGCTGGTAGTGGTAGCGGGCCTGCCAGCCGTCCACCGACCAGTCCGCACGCGGCAAGAGCGCCCTCTGAATTCCCGCCGCCAGGTCCATGTCCTTTTCCAGAGCCCGTTGTTCCTCTGTGGAAAGGTGGTCCAGACAGAACTGCACCAGTGGGTCGCACAAGAGGCGGTCCGCCTCAATCGATTCGTGGCATTCCTCACAAATCCCGAACGTGCCTGTTCGGAGCCGCGCGAGCGCGGCATCAACACTGGCGAGCAGTTGGGGAATAGCAGCGTCGTTCAAATGGCTCTGCGAAGCGGCAAGCAGCCGCTCGCGGCGAACTTCGAGCTCCGTGCGAATATATGCATTTTCGGTGGCAGCCATAATTCCTCCACCACTAGTTTGTAGTTTTGTTCCTGGGGAATCCATCCGCTTTGTGCCTCCAAATTCGCTAAGATCGCAGAGGTTTGGGAAATTCAGCGTGTACGCAGCCTGGAGCCATAAACAGTCGTGGCATTGTCAAGCAAACAAGCGCCTGGGGCGGCATTCGCGCTGTTTATGCGATGCCGCAAACGCTCCAGGCGGCACACGAATTTTCTCTCCAGCCGGCCTTGCCTCACACTTATGTAAGGATCGCGGGAACCGGCCAATTTGCCCTGCAGTGTTCTAAGTCCAAGCTGCGTGAATTCCATGGCGCGCGCAAAATCCCGCTCGTGGCGTTCGTAGTGAATGGCCAACTGTTCACACGCCAAAATGGTTTCTTGCGCATTGCCAACGAGTTTGTGCCACAGTCCCGCTGCACGCTCCAAATCGCCGCGCCTTTTAGCCATGAGCGCAAGCTCTCGCGTTGCTTGTGGCCGGAATTCTGCCGGCAAACCCGCGTCCAGTGCCTGAGCGCAAGCTGAATGAGCCAGTTCCTTCTCTCCCCGCCGCTGCAGGAATTTCGACAGCCCAAACAGGTCCAGGGAATCAGTCTCGCCAAATCCGTTTTCGCGCCGTTCCAGCAGGGAATTGATTTTTCCAAACAGTGCCGCAAGTCCGCGCAGGTCCATCTGGTTGTGTTTCACCACCCCGGCAAGCGGCCTAGCCGCGGCTCCGCGCAAATAATCAAAGTAATACTGCGGAATCAGCGAGGATGCGACGTCATCCTCGCGATGCCAGCCCAATCTCGCCGCATCCAGCACCTGGCGCTCGAGTTCCACCAGGCGCACCGACCCCAGCCGCAATTTCCACAATGCCCGGGCGGGATGCAGCAGGTCCAGATGCGCCGCAAGCTGCGGCACCCGGATAGCTCGTGTCATCGTGAAGCGGCTCTCCAGCAGTGGCCAATCAAAAGCTTTTCCGTTGAAGGTGACCAGCACCGGCCGCTCCGCAATGCGCTCCGAAAGTTCCTGCAACAACGAATGTTCCTCGTAAAGGTCTCTTAGAAACAGCTGCTCCACCTGCAAGCCGCCCGCGTCCCACCACGCCAAACCCACCAAAAACGCGTACGTGCCCGTGCCGCCCGCCAGTCCCGTGGTTTCCGTATCCAGAAACAGCCACTTCCCCGGATCTTCCAACGCCGCGCGCGTCCGGCGTCGAATGCTTTCGTCGCCCACGCGGTTTTTGTAGCGCCCGTTTTCTGCTTGCCCTGAGCTTCGAAGGGAAGCAGGCGCTTTTCCCAGCAAGTCCAGTGTGACCGGCGACGCCTCCGCGAATTCCGGCGTCGAAAACCAATTTCGAATCGCCAAATGCTCCCCGTAGTGATTCCGCGCAATCCCCCCGCCCAACAATTGGCTGATCGGGTCCGTCTCGTCCGGTGCGCGCAGCTCCGAAGGCTTCGCAGGCATCGCCCGCGTCGGCTTCAGTGCCGCCAATCGCGCAAATTTGTCATTCCCATTTCCCATCACACTCTCGTAGGGGCGCAGCATTGTTTACCCTGAGTCGCGAAGGGCTGCGCCTCATGTCCGGACAATTGCTGAGTCCTGTGCTTCTTTCTCTTGTAGGGGCCGCCTTCTGAGGCGGTCCGCCACCGCAACCCCGCCCCGCCTATCCCTCTATCTATCTATCCGCTGCACAACCGCTCCAAAATCTCCAGTGCGGCCTCCTTGGCCCTCGGCGCCAAATCTCCCGCAGGTCCCACGCACGACGGGCACCCCGCCTCGCAAGGGCATGCCTGAATCAATTCGCGCGTCTTCTGAATCAGCAGCTCATGCGCGCGAAACAAGGGCTCCGAAAATCCGATTCCACCGGGATACGCGTCGAACAAGTACAAATTCGGTTCAAAAAATTCCTTCGCATTCATTCCCACCGCATCTTCCATGCGCAGGGGAGTGATTTCTTCCGCTTGCTCCCCAGGTGCGGGCGGCCGTTCACCGATGGCCGTGCCCAGATCGCGCCCATCGCACATCAGCAGCAGCGTGGCCACGGATTCCAGCGCGTGCAGCAATCCAAACATTCCAGACTGCCGCTCGCTGATCGTGTACGGCAGTGATTCGATCAGCGGCCGCTCCAGCGTCATCCAGTACGATGTGGTGTGCATCTCGTTCTCGGGCAGTTCCAGCTTGCCCGCGCCGATGTTCTCGTTGGTGAAAAATTTAATCTTCTTAAATCCCACCACCTGCGAACGCACCAAAACATCCCCATGCGACCACGAATGTTCCCCATGCAGGCCATGTAGGGGCCCAGCATTGCTGGACCCCAAGTCCGCACGATCGCCTGTATAAGCGCCACTCTTCTTCAGCGCCGTTTCCACGACCTCCAGCACGCGAACCTGCGCATACCGGATCGCGTCCGTGTAATAATCCACCTCCACCTGCTTCACATACGCCTTTCTCTCCTTAAAATCCAGATGCTCGACGTGATGCTGCTGCCCGCCGTGCAAATAAATCGCCTTTTCGTGCACCATCGTCAACGCGCTCACGAAATCCACTTCGCCTATCACCACCGGCTCCCCAGTAATATCGATAATGATGAAATTGTCACTGGTTACCGATCTCAAGCTGATGGTGTCTGCCGGGTACGCTTCATGCGTCCAGTGATAATTCTCTCCTGCTCGATGCAGGTACTCCGCCTCCGCCAGCCGTGCGCACAAATCTTGCACATCCACCTGGCCAAATTTCTCTCCCGGCGCAATGGGTAGCTCAAACGCCGCGCACTTCAAATGATTGATCAGAATTTCCAAATTGTCCGGCTGAATGAACGCGTGCTCAGGCGTGTTCCCGAAAAAGTAATCCGGATGACGCACAATAAACTGATCCAGCGGAGCGGACGAAGCCACCAGAACCGCGCAAGAGCTTCCGCTGCGTCGTCCCGCGCGCCCCGCCCTCTGCCAGGTTGCCGCGATCGTGCCGGGGTAGCCGGCCATCACCACGGCATCCAGCGATCCAACATCGATGCCCAATTCCATCGCGGAGGTCGTCACTACCCCGCGAATTCGCTCCTCGCGCAGTCCGCGTTCAATCTCCCGCCGTTCGTTCGGCAGGTACCCTCCGCGGTAGCCGCGAATCGCTGCCGGCTTCCCCGGAAATTGCGGATTCGCCTGTTGCAGGTAGGTCAGAATGATTTCCGTGTGCAGCCGCGAATTGGCAAACACCATGGTCTGCAGATCGTGCTTTAAAAATTCCTGCGATACCCGCGACGCTTCATTGATGTAGCTTCGCCGAATTCCCAGCGCGCGATTCACCACCGGCGGATTATAGAAAACGAATGTTTTTTCCGCGGCCGGCGCGCCATTCTCGGACTGTACTTCCACTTCATCTTCAATCAATCGTGATGCCAGCTCTCCCGGATTCGCAATCGTTGCCGAGCAGCAGATGAATTGCGGCGTGCGCCCGTAAAACTGCGCGATCCGCCGCAACCGCCGCAGCACATTGCACAGATGGCTGCCGAACACTCCGCGGTAAGTGTGCAGTTCATCGATCACGATATACCGCAAATTCTCAAACACCCGCGTCCATCGCGTATGGTGCGGCAAAATCCCCGTGTGCAGCATGTCGGGATTGGTCAAAACAATGTGGCTCTTCTCGCGGATCGCCTTGCGCGCGTCCCCAGGCGTATCCCCGTCGTACGTAAATACCCCAAACCTGCTAGCCCCACGTAGCGGCCGGTCTTTAGACCGGTCAGCTTGGTTTTCTCCCCATGCGGAGACGTCCAGCCGCTGATTCAAGTCATACAACTCCGCCAATTGATCCTGCGCCAGCGCCTTCGTCGGAAACAGATACAGCGCCCGCGTGTCCGAATCGCCCAGGATCGCATTCAGTACCGGCAAGTTGTAGCACAACGTCTTCCCGCTTGCCGTCGGCGTCACGATCACCACATTCTTCCCCGCGTGAACCGCTTCAGCCGCCGCAGCCTGATGCGAGTACAACTGCCGAATTCCCTTCGCGGCATATGCCGCTCTCAAATCGTTATGCACCCACTCAGGGAACTCCGCCCAACGCGCTTCCCGTGCAGGGTAGTGCCTTACGGCAGTCAGCATCTCCCCGCTCGAATCGCGCGAAGCAAACCTATCAAGCACCTGCGAAACGCGTGCTAGGGGAGTTGTACCGGATGAACGCAGGGACGAGGGTCCCAGTTGCGAGCCCTTAACTAAACGGACGGCGAGAGAGTCAGGCATAAGGCGCTCCTCCTCGATATTCGCCTTTTGTTCGCTTCAGCGTAGCACGCTGCCCCAGCCCATTCAACCCTCATTTTTCGCCCAGTGTGGAAACTTTCTTTCCCACAGAAGTTCGTGGGAGACAGAGGTGCCCGCTATCCGCCCATTCGTTGCGAACTACGGGCAATCACGCACTTCATCCATGAGGATTTGGGACCACCCGGTGGTCTTGCACCCATGCAGTCACAATTGTGACGAAGCCCAACAGGTAGGGATTGTCAAAAGCTTTTCGTCAGCCGCCTGCGCCCGCCGACGCAGACGCTGTCCGCGGGTAGACGTTCTTGTCGGCTTCCTTGGCGTCGCCCCTGACGATTTCGAGCGAGCCTTTGAAGTCCGCGCCGTCCTCGATCCTAACCTCTGCCGTTGTCAAATTCCCGATCACCGAGCCATCCTTCTTGATCTCGATTCGCCCCGTGGCGTGCACGTTCCCCTTCACGTATCCGTGCACCACTACATCCTTGGCGTTGATATCAGCCGTTAGCTTTGCGGTCGGTCCGACCGTCAACCTCCGTTCGTCAAGCTGGATCAATCCTTCGACCGAGCCATCGATCAGCAAATCCTCGGTGCCGGAGATGTCGCCTTTTATGTGCACGCTCGAGCCCAACCACGCCGTCGGGCGATCCGCAGTCGCATCGGATGGACGCACCGCATCCAGGTTCTGCCTTCTCTTCAGCAGCTCCTTTGGTTCCGGCGCCACACCCTCCGGCTCATTCGGTCTTCTCTTATCCCACATCGAACCCTCCAAGGGGCAGTGCACTCGCGCGTACTTCTCGACGGAGTGCATCAAACTTGATTCCCTGCTCCAGCTTACTGAAATCCCTTGCGCGATTCAGCGCTGCCCAGCATCCTACTACTCCGATACGGGCGCAT
>JBAVHY010000100.1:0-3526 GCA_049686315.1 Candidatus Acidiferrum sp.
GTTGAAAGCAATGAAAACTAGCGGAAAATATGGGTAAATGCGACTTGTACAATCGCACATATTGCCGCGTGACGCACGTCACTGCACTTTTTTTATGCTCTCAGACCACATCTTGCCATTTGAGCGCAAGGAAATACGACTGTGCCCGTCACCTTTACCGTAAGACAAGACAGAATTCGATTTCGGCTATGCGGACTCCTCAAAATCGGCTTCCGGCATGGGCAGCTTGTCGGTGTCTCGCGCAACCCAGACATACAAGGTCGGCAACAGGAAGATGCTTAGGAGGAGGGCACCGATCAGGCCTCCGACGATGACAATGGCAAAGGGTCTCTGTGAGTCGGAACCAATGCCACGCGAAAGTGCCGCCGGTAACAAGCCGAGCGTGGCAACAAGCATGGTCATCATGATCGGGCGAAGACGAAGAATGGCGCCCTCGATGGCTAAATCTTCGGCGGAATGTCCCCGAGCGCGGAGCTGGTTGATGTACTCCAGCATAATGACGCCCACCTGCACGGACACTCCGAACAGGGCCAGGAAGCCCACGCCGCTCGAGACGCTGAAATGCGTGCCGGTAAACAGGAGTGCCAGTAGCCCCCCGATCGGCGCCATGGCCACATTGGCGAGAAGGAGCAACGTCCATTTGAAAGAACGAAACATGGTGTAGAGAATTCCAAAAATGACCAGCACAGTTAGGGGCACAATGACGAGCAACCGTGCCTCGGCTCGTTTTTGACTTTCGTATTCACCTGCCCAGTCGATGTGGTACCCGCGTGGAAGTTGAACCCGCGCGTTCACCTTCTGGATAGCCTCCTCGACCGCGCCTCCAAGGTCCCTCCCACGCACGCTGTATTTGATAGCGATGTATCGTTGATTTTCTTCATGATAAATCTCGGAACCACCTTCCCGTTCTTCGATCGTGCAGAGCTGAACGAGAGATACTCGCTCCCCGGAGGGGGACAATAAACGAATGTTCTCGATGGCTTCCTTCGTGTTGCGGTATTGCGGAAGGTAGCGCATCACCAGGTCATATCTCGCCTCACCTTTAAGCACTTGAGTAAGCGCTGTCCCTCCCACAGCAGTCTGGACAGCATCTTGGACATCCGCAACGTTAATTTGATACCGCGCCGCTTGCCCGCGGTCCACGGAAATCTCCAGGTTGGGTTGACCCAAAACTCGAAAAACCCCGAGATCTTCGATTCCCCTGATCTGCCGCATGGTGTTGGCAATCTGATCGGCCTGAGCCTCGAGAACCTTCAGATCATCGCCGTAAATCTTCACCGCGAGTTCGCCTTTCACCCCGCTGACCGCTTCCTCCATGTTATCCGCGATCGGTTGCGAAAAGCCCCAGAGCACGCCGGGAATTTTGTCCAATTCGCGCTGCATGGCGGCAATGAGCTTCTCCTTATCCTCGTGAAATACTGGACGCCACTGTTCCTTGGGTTTCAAATCGACGAAATACTCCGTATTGAAAAAGCCGGTGGTATCGGTGCCGTCGTCCGGACGCCCCGTCTGGCTAGTGCATTGAGGGACTTCCGGGAAGGAGCAAAGCACAAGTCGAGCTTGATTCATCAAGCGGATGCCTTCGCTGGGTCCGGTGCTCGGAGCAAGAGTGCCGCGCACCCAGAGGGCGCCTTCATCCAGATGCGGCAGGAATTCAGAGCCGATCACTCCACCGAGGGCGAGATAGATTGTGGCCGCCAAACCTACAAGCGCACCGCCTACCGTGACCAAGCGGTGCTCGATCGCCCATCGCAGCGCGACTCGATAACGCCTTTTCAAGAACTCCATTACAGGGTTGTGCCATTCGCGTACGCCTTTCTTGAACAGCACGCTGGACAGAACCGGTGCGATGAGCATCGAAAACAGGAGAGCGCCGAGCAACGCGAATGCTACTGTCCAGGCCATCGGGTGGAACAAGCGCCCTTCGACGCGCTGAAGCGTGAAAATCGGCAAATACGCCGTGATGATGATGCCAATCGCGTAAAAGACCGGGCGCTGCACTTCGTGCGCCGCGTCTCGAATGCGTTCCAGGGGCGTTTTGTCAGAGGTCTCGGCGTGACTCATGTGGCGGACAATGTTCTCCACCATAACAACCGCCCCATCCACCACCATTCCGAAATCCAGGGCGCCGAGGGACAGCAGGTTCGCGGGAATGCCCTTTATCTTCAGACAAGTAGCGGCAAACAACAGCGCGAACGGGACTGTCAGCGCGACGATGAATGCTCCTCGAACATTTCCGAGGAACAAGAACAGAACGATCACTACCAGGATGATGCCTTCGGTGAGATTGTGCAGCACAGTATGCGTCGTGTAGCGAACTAAGTCGCTGCGGTCGATGAACGGTACAACTTTCACTCCGGGGGGCAGGATGTGATCATTCAACTCCTTGACTTTCGCGTGGATTCCAGCAAGGGCCTCGTCCGCATTTGCGCCTTTGCGCAAGAGCACAATTCCGGAAACCACATCATCGTTATCGATAATCTTACCGTCTTCGTGATGAATCGCCCGAGCGAACTGGCCGAGACGAATCTTTGGCCCTTGAGCGACTACGGCAATATCCTTCACCCGCAGCGGCGTTCCTGTCTTCATTATAATTACAGTGTTTTCGATATCTTGAACGTTCCTGACCAGGCCCACTTCCCGAATATTGATTTGCTGCAGACCCGCTTCGATGAAACTGCCGCCCGCGTTGGCGTTGTTGTTCGTTAGTTGCTGCTCAACCTGGGCAAGGCTGAGACCATACGCGATGAGTTTGTTGGGATCGACACGCACCTGGTATTCGCGAGTCGGCCCACCGAAACTCGCCACATCGACAATATCGGGAATCGCCTTCAAATTCTTCTCCACCACCCAATCCTCGATCGACTTCAATTCCATAACGTCGTGGCTCGGATTCGTGCTTTTCAGTGTGAAAAAGTAGATTTGGCCGACGGGGCTCCAGTCGGTACCCATCTGCGGCACGACGCCGGGCGGCAGCGTCACTTGTGAAAGCCTTTCAAGAACCCTTTCACGGTTCCAAGCGTTCTCCTCCTCATCATCGAAGATGAGTTTCAGGTCCGAAAGCCCGAATAGCGAAAAGGAGCGCAAATGAGCCACGTGCGGGATTCCGTTCATTACGATTTCGAGGGGAATCGTCACCTGTTGCTCGATCTGCTCCGCGGAAATTCCCGGCCATTGTGTGATGATCTCCACGTAATTGTTGGCAACGTCAGGATAGGCCTCCACGGGAAGTTGATGAAATGAAATCGCCCCCCAGCCAAGCAGCAGAACCGCGCCTGCAAGAACGAAAAAGCGGTTCTCCAGCGCAAGATCGACAATTTTATGGATCATCTATTGCTCCAAGGTGTTCTGGAACACCAGTGCCGATTGGACCACCTTTGTGCCCGCCTGTATGCCGGAGATGATTTCCTGCATCTTTCCGGGGAGCATCTTTCCTGCGGCGACTTGAACGCGCCGGAAGCGGCCGCCACCAAGCGGGACGTACACCCAGTCCTGGTCGTGTAAATGCAAGACGGCGGTTGCCGGC
>JBAVHY010000101.1:0-18790 GCA_049686315.1 Candidatus Acidiferrum sp.
ACCAAGCGTCCGGAAACCCTGACCAACGACTTCTTCGTCAACCTGCTCGACATGGGCACGCAATGGCAGCCATCCAACGCATCCAATGGCTCCGGAGAAGTCTATGAAGGGCGCGACCGCAAGACGAACGAGCTCAAGTGGACCGGAACGCGTGTCGACCTGATCTTCGGTTCGCACTCCCAGCTGCGCGCGCTCGCGGAAGTCTATGCGTCCGCCGACTCCAAGGAGAAGTTTGTGAAGGACTTCGTGGCGGCGTGGAGCAAAGTGATGAATCACGATCGCTTCGACCTCGCCTGAGCTCGGCGAAAAAGAAAACTGTCAACTTCGTGCTGTTGCCATTGTTTGGATCGGAAAAACCGAAGTTGTCGCACCACCCACGCTTTCGGTCGATAGCCGAATGCTCTACCCAAACTCTATAACTGCTTGATACGGAAGAATTTTGGCTCCCCGGGGAAGATTCGAACTTCCAACATTTCGGTTAACAGCCAGCAGAGTGATTTAGTCAAAACTTGCCGGAATTGGGCTTAATCGAAGACAATCAGCTAGTTGTGATGAAACCGAGTGACCCCTTTTATCCTTCTCCACTCATCTTTTACTCACAATTTGTCAGCATTTGCCGCGATTAGCGTGACATTCTTGTGACAGTCGGCCACTCGCCGCAGTTCGTACTCCGGCTCGCTCGCAGCGGGAACATCGTCCGGATGAATCGGCCGCTGCTCGAGCTCCTGGCCGAAGTCCAGCAGCACCTGTGACAACTCGCTGGCTGCGACGCCGGAGGCGGCGCGCTTAGGTCGTGGCGGAGGGAGTGGCCGGGACGGATTATTGGGCGAATCTCGTCCTAGCGGGTAGCCTTGCGAATGCCGCCGTCTTCTCTTTGCGGTCTTCATTCACTTTTTGCCCGCCATTCATCACAATTCACATGACACTGGTATGACACTTCAAATCTCCGCCGCCAATGTTAGAGTCGAGCGTCAAAAGTGAAGATGGGCCACCTAAACAACGGCCTATGCAACCGCTGTCCTGAGGGCCCGACCGATCGGCCCCGGCTACTTCTCAGGCTTCAATTCAAAAATCTTGTAACGGTTTTGCTCGGCTTCCTTCTCGCGTGCGTCGCTGCGCAGTTGCGCCAGCCTTTTGACCAAATCCCGCAGTTCTTGGTGGTCGCCCGACTTTCGCAAGGTCTGAATCAAGCGATAAAGGGCGATCTGGTCCGATGGCATCAATCGGAGTGCTTCACGCGCATGGCGTTCGGCAAGTTGGAGTCGATTCGCTTTCAGATAGAGTCCGGCTAACGTATCGTGAGCCAGAATGAATTGCGGATTAAGTTTTACAGCTCGTTCACCTTCATGCACTGCCTGTTGGAATTCAGCATCTCCGGGACTCGCCCCTTTCTGGGCGAGTACCTCTGCGATTAGATAGTGCAGAAAAGCATCGTCCGGATGCTTTGCCACTTCTTGTCGCGCAGTCTCTAGGGCACTGTCCAGCCTGTCTTGCTGCACCAGCGTCAACCCCCGCGCCAGCGAAGCGATATTTTGAGCTGGATCGAGCTCGCTCGCCTTTGCGAAATCCGCTTCCGCATCCAAATACTTCGCGCGCTGCACGTTGAGTACGCCGCGCGCCAGATACAGAGGCGACGAATCTGGGAGCAGCTTTAAACCGGCATCGATCATATCGACGCCTACATCAAACGACGAATGATTGAAACAAAGCGACGCAAAATCCAAGTAGTACTGCGGATTGCGGGGCGACGCGATGATCGCGGCACGCACCAACTCCACGGCTTTCGGGGTGTTTCCGAGTGCCTCATACGCGGACGAAGCCAGCGCAAGAGCGTCAGACTCCACCGTTTCGGAGAACAGCAAGAGATCAAGGGTTCGTATGGCTCCGCCAGGGTCATTCGAAACGCACTGCGCCTCCGCAAGAACCAACCGAGTTCGTCTGTCTGCTGGCGCCAATTGCAGGGCGCCAGTCAAGACAGCCACTGCGTCTTTAGCTCGGTCGACGATGAGCAAACACACTCCGTATTGTGCGAGTGCGGCAGGGTTTGCTGAGATTGCTGATTCAGCTCGATCAAAATAGGCGACTGCACTCTTGCAGTCATGGCGTTTGTAGGCAATCGCGCCGAGCATGGCATGCGCCGTAGGGTCGCTGGGCTTCAAAGCCACTACACGGTGGAGAAAAAGCTGCGCTCTGTCGTCACCCAGTTTGTAGGCAGCCTCGGCAGCGCCTTCGAGCGCAGGAAGGTAGTCGGGGGAAAATCTCAAGGCTGTTTCGAAGGATTCCGCCGCTTTTCGCAGATCCCCTTCTCTTTCTGATGCAATACCTTTGAGCGTCCACAGATGCGCATCCTTCGGCGTCACTTCGAGCGCAGCATCCACCAAATGGATGGCCCGGGAATACTGCTGGTCTCGAATTGCCTCGGTGATCTGCCGTGTGACGTCTGTGGCCTGCGGAGCGGCCTGCAAGTTTGGAGTGAAAAGCGACAAAATGGCCGCAACAATCAACGGAGCGAACGATTCCATCCAAACGGACCGTCGTACCGAGTCGCGACGAAGGCGGGATTCGAAAGTCGCGACAGGTCTTCGCGATAGTCGAGTGCCAACAATGCGGTCAATCCGGCAGCGGGCTTTCACCGAGCCGACTACCCAACCGTTGGGAACACGGTAATGCGCAGTTTCGCAGCTCCATAGGGAGAGAGCACGAGCTTCTCGACCGGCTCGGTACTCGATGCGGGACTTGGCGGTAGCTCCCCGGCTACACTGTTCTCGGCCTTCCATTGAGGGATCTTCCTCCCCGGAATCTCTAGCTCTATAGGTGCGCCTTCCAGACTGAAAATGCTCTGTCCTGTTCTTGTCGGGTGCCGTACTTCGGACGCCTGCAAATTGCCTTCCTTGATCTGCAGACCGTAATTCCAAGCTGACTTCGGCCTCACTTCCCAATCCGCGGTCATCACGCGGGTCCTCAGTTTTCGCCATTCCGCTTCGATGCCCAAAGAGAAAACGATCGGGCCTCGTTCCACGACCACTGAGCTGTTATACCACTGCCGTCTTGCGACCTTCATTGGGAATGCAAGCTCAACGTGGTCCCCAGCTCTCCATTCCCGATTGAGGACAGCAAATGCATCAGCCGGCTGCGGTTCCATGGCATCGCCG
Source organism: Candidatus Acidiferrum sp. (assembly GCA_049686315.1). Taxonomy (GTDB): domain Bacteria; phylum Acidobacteriota; class Terriglobia; order Acidiferrales; family UBA7541; genus Acidiferrum. The sequence continues at coordinate 3,153 of JBAVHY010000101.1, forward strand.
TTCACTCGTATTGTCGAGCCGTCGGCCCATCGAGGAATGCGCAAGGCGAGAGGGAACCTTAAGGGTTTTTGAGGTTGAAGCTTTACGGTGACGCTGCTATCAAAGGGATATCCCGTTTCTTCTTCGACCCTCACGGCGACACCGGCAATTCTCGTCCGAACTTCGCAAGGGGCGTATGCAATGGCGGCTAGACCTCCTTCGGCGTCCGCCATCCACAAACTTGAAGCGAACTTTGGCCAGCCTTGATGCATGTTCGCCGCGCAACAGCCAAAGTTCGGTTCGAGGCCGTAAAGGTTCGATTCCGGACCGTTGGTCGTCCAGGGGCGACGGGCCACAGTGCACTCGATCTGGTTCGGCTGCTGATCGTACTGGTGGGCCCACATGTCGTCTGTGAGGGTGCCGGGAAGTGCGTTATAGGCGATCTTTTCAAGACGATCAGCGAGCTCCGGGTCACCAAGGATGGAAACAGCCTGCTCGAGTGAGAACATGTTTTCCACCACTGCACAAAGCTCCACTCCCTGCGACGGGTTCTTGCCGGCAAGGTGCTCATCGGCGCTGAACATGCCCGTGGGCATACCGTGGTACGTATCGAGAGCCGCGAGTTGCCGCGCCACCCCGTCGCGCTCCGACGCCTCTCGGGAAAACAACCACCATAGCGCTGACGATTTCAGCCCCATCGCATTGTTCACGCCGTGCGTTTGCATGGCGCGATCCTGCGGGAGCTTACCTTTAGCCAATCCCAGTTCCTTTGCATCGGTCTTCTGTTTGAACTGAAATCCCTCGAATTGCTTCTTCCAGCTGTACCCTTGCTGGTGCAAAAGGTTGGCCAGACGAAGCAAATCGGGATCACCGGTACGGTTGTACAACCAAATCACACTTATCACTTCATCCTGCCAGCGGTACTTTCCCCAGTCCGCTAAAGGACGTTCAGGCAACTGCAGCAGCTGATGCGCAAAATACCGTTGCATCACGGGAACCACTCGCGGGTCGCCCGTCGCTTCCTCATGTTGGGTTAGTACCTTCAGCATGACCATCCGAGGCCACCAGTCATCGTTGTTCGATGGGCCGATCATGCCGCTGGCCGCTTGATTGTTCAGCGTCCAGTCGACCCACTTATTGGCCTTCGCCAGCAACGTCCGGTCCCCGAGATGATGAGCCAGCGGCAAAAGCCCATCCAGAAAATACGGCCCGCGTTCCCAGGACTCGCCATCTCCTCCGAGCCACCCGCTCTGCGGACCGACATCGGGCCAGAATTCATCCAGATGGCCGGTCAGTCCCCGCGCCTGTATTCGAAGCTGATCGAGAAGCCAACCCTTTGGCCGGATCGCGGTCAAAGGCAGCGAGTAAAAACGGTTCGGTGCCAGAGGCGCGCGATTCACAAAGATATCCGCCATCGGTGCCTCGTCGCTGACAGCAATCGAATCCGCAAATTTGGCAATTCGGGAATTCGCGGCAACGGCCGCTGCAGTCATAGTCCTCAAGAAAGAACGCCTCGACGAAAAAAGCATTGGGTCTCCTGGGTTCACGGTGCGAGCTGTTCTGTGTATTCGTCTTCGACATTATCAAAAAAGAGCCCTTGGAACCGCCCGGGCTCGAGTCTTGGAAGTGTCAGGCGAATCGTGTGCGGTTTGTCCACGCTGATCGTGGATACGTCTGCGTACCATCCCACAAAGCTTCCGGAATGTTGGCGCACCGACGAATATGCCGGTATCAGTTGGAGCGGAAAACCATCGACCTCGGCTCTCGCGGCCATGGAGTCGCTCGGTTCGGCTACCTGCACAAAGAGAAGCAAACGTTCCGGCACGAGCCACGTGGTAGTGTAGTCCTCCTTCGTCCACGGAATCGGCCATAACTCCCGCCGCCTGGCAAGTTGTGTCTGAATGCGGCTCGGCACAGTGAATGTGCCGGTCAACGATCCATCTGGGAGCGTACCTAGCGGCACTTCCTGCGAGCGCGAAAACGCTGCACCTGCAAATGCGATCGCCGCGGACACACGCCGACCTTGCTGAATAAACGGAACAGACTTTCCATTAATTTCCAGGCCTTTCAAAAGCTGTTCTGCCGGCAAAACAACAGATACTTCGTCCTTCGAGCCTACTTCTCCAGCGGCATGCTCAATTCGAAGAACGCCGCCTTCGAGAGTCGCTCGCGGCGGATTCTGAGGATCGATTGAGTCCAACCCGAACACAATGACGTTCTTCTCGAATTCAGAAGCTGGAACCAGTTCAAGAACCTTCGCACTCGTTCCTTCCAAAGCGATAGAAAGTGCGTCCCCGTATGTCCATATCCCTTCGCCGGTCTTGCCGATCAGTCTGCCTTTTTCGGGATAGATTTCTCGCAGCACAAATCTGGCGGTCTCCGTCAATCCCATGCTGTCGTCCAACCTGACCTCGGCACGGAGAGTCTTGTAGTTTGGGTTGAACAAGAATACGAACCCGTGGTCTCCTCGAACGGCCGCGGTTCCGTCGACCTGGCCCATGGCCGGTTGGCCGAGAATCGTCTTGGTCTGTTTTAATACCTCTTTGTTGTCGATCGTCCATTGGAGCCAGTTCCGAATCCAGGACTTGTCCGCCTCGGAAAATCGCTCGAATTCCGCAGGATCCCTCGCAGGAATCATATCGACAACGTTATTCCAGCTCCCGGTTGCAATCGAGGAGAGAATCGAGTACTTGTAACCAAGATAGTCCCAGTCGCGTCTTCGAAAACCTGTATAAACGGTTTCGCCGATTGCTTTCGGGTTGGATCCGTCTGCCACGGAAACATTCCTGTTCCGCGGCGTCTGATGGGTCATATAGCCGGGCACGACCTCGTGCGGAGCAAATTCGTAGTTTCTATACCAGTAATTCACGAAGCGGGTACGGTTAGCGGAGACTCGGTCAAAGTGCAGATCTGGATACGGAGTGAAGCTTTCCGGCTGCTCATCATTGCCTGTGGGATGTGGGTAGCTTCCCGCCAGCCAGGTCCATGGTCCGTAGGTTTGGTAGGTTTGCCGCCCATCAATAATGGTGTCCGGTTCGGCACCGCGCAGCGATTCCATAACCCGCCGCCACCCATACCATTGTGAATAAACACCACTGCCCGGAATGTTGAAAAACGTATAGTCGAAGGAATATCCGGCGATGCCGGTTCGGCGCTTGAAAGCAATCAATTCGTGAATCAAAAAGTCCTGAAAGTCGCGAGACGCTAGCGTCGCATACGAGTTTTTTGACTTCTTCGAGGAATCCTTAACGATCCAATCCGGGTTCTGTGCAAACGGGAGAGAAGGATAGACGTAGGCTAGTATGCCCAGATGTTTGCTTTTTGCATAATCGAGCATTTCCGATACGGATTCGGGAATGGGACTCTTCTCCACATCCCATTCACCTTTGCGGATCTTCTGGCCTAAGCCGAGCCACAGCACGTGCTCCCAGTTCCAGTCGTCGGCGTCGTTCTCCATCTCAGCCAAGCCGTGGTTGGCTGGCGCATAAAGCAAGTTCTGAATTCCAAGATCAGACGAGATATCCATCACCCGCTTATATTCCGCACGGCCCTCCACCGTCGCCACATCGATCTGGTAATCGTTCAGAGTCCATCCCACCTCCACGCTTACGGGGCTTGGCGAAGGGTGCAATAGGAAGGCGCGCACACAGTCCGCGAACGCTTGGATTTCGTTCTCATCGGCTCCTTCGCGCCCGTCGGCGTTGGCGGCATCTTTCCACTCGTGGACCATGCGGGCCGGAATGCGCTTGCCACTCTGTCGATACGGCGCGATCACCGCCAGATCGCTCGACCACGGGCCCCATTCCTTGCGCCACGTCATCTCCGGCTTATAGTCAATCGACACGTCGTGCCCGCTTCGAGCCACTTCGAGGAAGGGATTCTGTACCACGAGCATCAAACCTCGTTGGTCTTTGAAACGAAGGAACACCCCGAATTGCCTGGCTAACGATTGCGCCACCAGACTGTCCCCCGAAGGCCCGAACTGCGGGAGGTACGCTGCTGGTGCAAAGCTGTTCTCGATGGGATCGCGAAGTGAGAGTCGTAAAGGTCGGACTTCTGCCAATGTGTAGTTCGGGGTGGGACTGTCGAGAACTTCCAGGCGTTTGGTAACGAACCTCCAGCTCTTCCGCAACTCGTAAATGACTCTTATGGAGTAGTCGTCGCCGCTGTAGAGATATACCAAGCCGCCGTCTTCTGTCTTTACCGTGGGAGTAAGACGGCTGCTGTCGATTAGCTGTTCATTGACAACCAGGGTGAACTCATCTTGAGCAAAGTGAATAGTAGCCCCGGACGTTTGATCGGTAATAGCCAGCAGTCCGCGAGGTCCGAACTGCACAGCCAGGCCGTCGTTCTTCAGTTCGAGTCCTTGTGCTCTACAAGATGAGACGCCGAGCGCACCGAGAAGCGCCAAAGCCATGAGGGCTTTGACACAAACTAACCACAAGGTATTCTTCATCCTGCGCTCCGCCTAGGTCGGGTCCATTTCTCGATTCCACAGCGCAAGGGAATGCCGGGGGTGACGGCACTCCCCTTACGGATCGGGGCGTCAGGTTCAGAAACGAAGGCTGACGCCAAGCTGCAACCAGCGCGGATTGAATTGCGAAGTAGATTTTCCGAAAGTACTGTCTTGTAGGTTGCTGTCTACCCCTTGGAGGTTCACGCGGTTGAACACGTTGAAGTAATCAAACCGCAGCTGCAGGCTCAACCGTTCGTAGATTTGGGTGTTTTTGGCCAGGCTCACATCCCAATTGTAATAGTTGGGACCGCGGAAGGGATAGGGACGCTCATTTCCTTCGCTGCCTAGCGTCGGAGCCGGAAAATTGCCGGCGGGGAAGAGGCCGTTGAGGAAGGCGCTCCGGCTTGTCGGTTGCGCGTAACTCGCAACGTTGGGGAAGTCGTAGTTGAAGCCATCCGCGTTGTAGTCGCCGCTCCCCGGCGCCAGCCCGACAACTTGACCGCTACCGTTGAGAATTGACTGGAACGAGGCTCCTGTGTAAACGACGAACGGTGTCCCGCTCTGAAAGATGGTGATGCCACTAAACACCCAGCCGTCTGTTAGCGCATGGGCAAACTTGTTGTCGGGTCCCACGCCGGGGATCTCATAGGAGTATGAAAAAGAGATGCGGTTTGGAGCATCCCAGATGGATTGCGCGTAGTACTGCTGGAGATTTGTAAACGTGGGATAGATTTGCGCATCATCCTTGGAACTCGATCGCGTATAGGAGGCATTGAAATAGCCGCGCCGGCTGATGTGGCCGCGCACTGCGAGGATCACGGCATTGTATCCACCCTTTGCGCCGTTTTGTGCATAGGTGATCGATCCGAAGCTCGGATTGAGCCGCTTCGGCGTCGGATAGTTTGCGATCAGGTCTCCGGCAAAACGGTTGATATCCACACCATAGGACGTGTTAGATACTTGACCGCTTCCGATAATGAGGTTCCGTGATTGAGAACCGGAATATCCCACACTGGCGACGAAATCCCGAGCGATCTTCTTCTCGACCGTCACTGTATAGTTGTAGGTGACCGGCGATCCGAGATTCGTGTCTATGCCTCCAACGCTGAACTGCGAGCCTACGACTCCGCCGTGGGAGTCGAGAGTCGAACCTGCCAGCGCCGGATATGGAAATCCCGCCGGGGTGGTTTTGTTTGTGCCCAGCGCGAAGATAGGCGGCGTGGCCGAACCGCGGAAGAAGGCGGGCACCACAAATCCCGGAGGATTGCCTTTCAATCCGTTCTCATCATTTCCCAGTGTTGTCCAATCGTGAAAGATTCCGAAACCCCCGCGCACGACCCAGGTCGCTGAACCGGTCGGATCCCAGGAAAAACCGACGCGAGGGCTGAAAGAGTCTGCAAGAGTGTGATTGAAAACGTTGTTCTGCTTGATCATGAATCCATTCGCAATCTGGTCGTTCAGCGTTAGGCCGGGCCCAAGGTGGAAATTTGCGAGCGTCGTACCAGCAAGCGGATAAGGATTGCCAAAATCGTCCCAACGCAACCCCAATGTGAATGTTAAATTCTTCTTCGCCTTCCAGGTGTCTTCGGCGAAAAGGCCCTGAGTCACAAGGGCATACTCATATTGGCCCTTGCCTGGCTGCCCGGAGAGCAAATCATAAGCCAAGCCTGACTGCGTATGCGGGCTGTCCTGGACCAAATCCAACAAATTGTCAAAAGCGAAATTCGGCTGATTGTAGACGGGCGCGAACAGCGCCAGATCGTCACCACGGCGCCCTTCGTACCCGAATCGGAACGTATGGGACCCTTGGATGTGCGTCAAAACATCTCGCCAATGGTAGTTATGCTGAATGAAGTTGCCCTGGGCGAATCCAACGCCAAACCCGACACCCACGCCGGAGACGCCTATACTCGGCACCGTAAAGTCGCCGGTCTTGTCGAGAATTCCCTGCACTTTCATGTACCCGAAGACAGCCTCGTTCAGAGTGTTCGGCGTAAATGTATGCGCCTCGTTAACCTGTAAGGAATCGGCAACGAAGCTGTTTGTGGTTGTAAACGCCGGACGCACTGCCGGCCCCCCGGTATTCAGCGTTGTGCGATAGAAGTTTCCATAAAGGCGATCCTTGCTGAAGTACTTGTCGATGCGCGTGTTCCACTGCAGCGCGTTGCGGTAGCTTGAGGAGTTGAATACGCCCTCATCAATCATGTTCGTATTGCAGGGCAGATTCGCGGTTGCGCTCGTTCCACACGTTGTCGGGAAAATGTCTGCAGCCGTTTGGGACACCTTCGTAACTGTTGCACCGGTAGGCGTGTAGGTCTTGAGAATTTGCGTTCCTAATGTGCTCGGGAAATTCTGGCTCGCCCAAGACGTGAATGCCGCGTCCTCGAATGTCACTGTTCCGGTTCCATTCGATGCCAGTGAGCGGAGAGGTTCGATGCCAAAAAAGAAGAAGAACTGGTGATGCGGAATAACCGGCCCGCCGATCGAGGCCGAATAGTTGCTGCTGTGAAAGGGATTGTACTTCTTGAGGAACTCCGTCCCAGCCCACAGCCCCTGATAAGTGTAATAGTCGCTCAGATTGCCATGAAACTGGTCGGACCCGGATTTCGAGGTCATCACCATCTGAACCGAACTGGCGCGTCCATATTCCACGCTGAAGGTGTTGGGCTGGATGGTCGTCTCCTGAATGGTGTCTGGGTTCGGGGTCAAGTTTAGAACGCCGGGACGAATGTCACTGGTTACGTCCAATCCGTCCACGACGTACATATTGCCAACGCTCCCGCGTCCATTGGCGCTCGCGTCGACTTGTGTCTCGGTTGAGAAGTTGTCAGCAGCCGAGCCGGGACTGCCACCCACTAGTCCCAAGCCCGTAACCCCTGGCGCGACTGTGGTGAGGGCGAGCAGATTGCGCCCCTGTATAGGCAGGTTTGAGACAGCTTGCGACTCGATGGTCATCTCCGTTCGCGAATCGGCGGTATTCAAGGTGGGCGCTTCGGTTGTCACTTCGATCTTTTCCGAAACCGTGCCCACCGAAAGTTGTACCGGGATGTTGATCGTCTCTTCCGTTAACAGAGTCAGCGATACTGTGGTGGTCGCGAATCCCGTGGCGGAAACGGACAGTTTGTAGTTTCCAGGCGCCAAGCTCACAAATCGATAGCCGCCGCCTGCATTGCTTTTGGTTGTAAAGGTCTGACTGTTGGCCATATTGGCCAGGTTCAACGAGGCATTAGCAACCGCAGCCCCGGTGGGATCCTGGACGTTGCCGGAAATATTTCCGTTGAATTGGGCCCAAACTCCACTTGCAGCTAGCACGAACACGCACAAGCAGACCGCAACTCGGGCGACCGTATTTCTCATCGCTCACACCCCCTTCGCACTCCGTTACAGGTCCACCCCCAATGAACCGATGGCAATTATCGAAATTCGGGGGTAGCTTTGGCAGCCACTCTCACCTGAAATCCGTCCCGAGCGCATGAGCCAGCTAGACCTTCGAGGGATAGTTCAAATGTACTATCTCCGCGAACGACCCGGGAGGTACACTGCCACCCTTAGGGGATTGCATGCTCAAGACTGCGCAGGCGCTACGGCTGCGCCAAATCAAGATGGCGGTTGTTTGCGGAGTTCTCCTGCTGTGTGGCGGTTGTCGCCGGTCCTCCGTCCCCACCATCGCGGTGATTCCGCGCACATCTGGCACTCCTCTTTGGGAGCCCGTGCACGCAGGAGCGGAGATTGCCGCTCGCAGTACTGGAACAAAGGTCTATTGGAACGCTCCCACGCGGGAGGATGATGTGCAGGGCCAGATCGCTCTGGTCGAGAGCGTGATCGAACGGAAATATCAGGGTCTGGTCCTTGCGCCGGATCAGGCCCTGGCATTAATTACACCGGTCCGCCGTGCACTTTCGAAAGGAATCCCTACCGTTATCATCGGATCGCCTCTCCCGATTCCCCCCGGCGGAAGGTTGAAATACATCCTCAACGACGAAGAAGAGGCCGGTCAAATGGCTGCGGTGAGGGTGGGTCAGTTGCTCGAAGGGAAAGGCTCCGTCGCTATCCTGGGGGTTAATCCGGACATTGTCGGTATGATGATTCGCGCCCGCAGTCTTGAAGAGACTCTTGCCCGGCAGTATCCAAAGATCAGAATTGTCGAAAAGCACTTTGGTTCGTTCAATGTTGCGCACGACCAACTGATCGCGGAAGAGACGCTCCGAGCGAATCCCCATCTCAATGCCATCGTAGCGCTGACGTCGGCCTCTACGCGCGGAGCGTGCTCCGCGCTGGCCCACAATGCAAAGATGGAATCCACCAAGGTTGTTGGATTTGACGAGCCCGACCCGTTGCTCTTCCAAGAGATCAATCTTGACTCCTTGGTTATCCCGAACAGTCACGAAATGGGAATCAGCGCCGTAAAGATGATTGCAGCTCAACTTGCGGGCCAACCTGTTCCCGCGGAAGTCAAATTGAAGCCTTTGCTTGTCACGAGGGGTAATCTAGACTCACCCGAACTACTTGAGGTGCGTTCCATGGAGTGGTGGCGGCCGTGAGCGTCATGACTTCGATCTTCGGGCGTCGTGGAATGCTTCCGTTGGGCCTTTTGGGATTCATCACCTTCGCAGCCGGCATCGTTCTTTTCCGCAACCGCCTCGTAGGTCTGCCTTACCATGACTCGTTTGCAGCGGGGAAGTCCGACGAGTGGCATGCGCTCGGTGGTACCTGGGAATTGGCTGACGGGACGATGAGAAATGAATCCGATGAACGAGGCGCGAAGCTCATTGCAGGCTCCGCTGACTGGCGCGATTACTCGCTCCAAGCCGACGTCCAATTACTCGGCGAAGACGGAGATGCGGGTCTCATTGTGCGCTCGAGCGACGAAGAGAACGGCGTCGATTCCTACAACGGATACTATGCCGGACTCCGCAATCACGATAATACTCTCGTTCTCGGCCGGGCAGATCACGGCTGGATCGAGAATCAGGCCATACCGATACCTGGTGGCATGCATCCATTTCGTTGGTACCACCTGACGGTGTTCGCGGTGGGGTGTGAGATCAGCGCTTCGGCAGCCGACCCCTTCCAGAACGTCACGATTTCTGCGGCGATGGCGGATAAAGAATGTAAACAAAGCGGCCGAATCGGACTTCGCTCTTATTCTTCCGGTGGGGTTTGGCGAAACGTTCAGGCTTTGCGAGCCACGTCTGCGGATCTAGAGGCGTTTCGCTCGAAAAATCCGCCGACAATACGTATTGCTCGGACCAGCATTCCGAGGAGCTTGCCACCTCAGGGCTCCAACGCGCCACGTTCTGAGACGGGGGAGCAATCATCGCTTGCGAAGCCCGAACCGCTCGTGGCTCAGGAGATCGCCGGGTTGCGCCTGGCATCCACTGTTCATCCTGCTGTCGCCACCGTCCGTGGGGTTGTCGTTCTGACCTCCCCTGCCTTATACGTTCAGGATTCAACTGGTGGAGCAGCAGTCATGGAAGCCCGCCCTACCCCCCTCAAAGTGGGAGACGAGATTGAAGTCACTGGTAAGGTCGAGCCACATGATTTCAGCCTGGTTCTGCGCGACGCCAATGTACGTCTACTGTGGACGCGGGCGCCAATCCCGCCGTTGTCGGTCACGGCATCGCAGGCAGCTACAGGCGCGTTCGACGCCACGTTCATCGAACTCGACGGTTACCTCGTAAGCAAAGAGGGCGGACCAGGCAACACGATGATCCTAGCACTCCAGAAAGGAGAACAGTCCTTCCGGGCGATCATGCACCCCGGGCGTGGCGATGTCCTTTTTCGCAAACTGAAAACAAACAGCCTTCTGCGGCTTCGGGGCATATGCGTGGTGGATTCGGAGTATACACAGAATCTCACGCCTTTCGTGCTGCTCGTACCCTCCGCCGACGACGTCACCGTGCTTGCCGGCCCGCCCTGGTGGAGCGCAGGTCATGTCGCGGCCATTGCAGCGGTCGTGCTGATCTTGCTGCTCGCCGCGCAACTTCTGTACAGCCGCGTCGAGCATTGGAGGCTGCACGCGGTGCTGGAAGAGCGAGAGCGGCTAGCGCACGAAATGCACGACACGATTGCCCAAAGCTTTGCCGGAATTGGCTTTCAATTGCAGGCGATCCGCAATGACCTGCAGGACAAGAATCCAGCCGTGTTACGACAACTCGACCTGGCATCTGACTTGGTGCGACACAGCCATAATGAAGCCCGAAGAAGCATCGCTACACTGCGCCCGGAGCCCCTCGAATCGATCGGACTCCTACCGGCCCTCGACCGCACCGCGCGGAGAATGGTGGATGGCGGATCAGTTCAGGTTACCGTGTCAGGTCTCGGCAGCGCCTACCCGATTCCTGTTCGCACCTCGGATGCCCTCTATAAAATTGGCCAAGAGGCAATCGCCAACGCCATCCGACACGCGAGGCCTGCGTCCCTCACGATTTCTCTCAGCTACGAGAAGAACGAGGTGCATCTGGTAGTCAAGGATGACGGAGTTGGGTTCTCGAGCGGAGCCGACTCGCTGGGATTTGGCCTGCGGGGCATGCGCAAGCGGGCAGAGAGCATATCCGCCGCCTTGGAAATCGAAAGTTCACCCGGCAATGGTACACGGGTGAGAGTAGCCGCACCCCTGCCTCCACGCTTCACTTTCAAATCTTGGCCAGCCTATATCTGGCAATACCTGAAGGAGCGCCGACCCCATGCCCAAGACTGGGAACACAGCCATCCGTATTCTTATCGTCGATGATCACCCCGTTGTTCGCGCGGGACTCGCGAGCATGCTTGGAACACAGACCGGACTGAAGGTCGTTGGCTCTGCCTCGGGAGGCGAGGAGGCCCTGAAGTTTTTGCAGCGCGAGTCCGCGGACGTAGTGCTGCTCGATCTCCGTATGCCGGTAATCAATGGAATCGATGTATTGCGAACGCTGGGAGGAACGCCCGGGTCTCCCCGGGTCATCGTGCTTACCAGCTTCGAGACGGACGAAGATATCTATCGGGCCGTTCAGGCCGGCGCGCATGGATACTTGTTGAAAGATACTCCACAGCGAGAAATGATCGATGCCATCACCTCCGTCCATGCGGGCAAGCGCTACATCCCTCGTCACATTGCTGCCCGCCTCGCCGACCGCATGATGCGATCCAGCTTGACGAGCCGTGAAATCGAAATTCTGGAAATGCTGGCGAAGGGTCTCACGAACAAAGAGATCGGCAGCGCCCTGGAGATCAGCGAGAACACCGTCCGCAATCACGTAATAAGCATCATCGGCAAACTGGAAGTATCGGACCGCACCGAGGCGGCCACCGCCGCCATCCAGCGCGGAATCATTTCTCTGGAAGCTTGAGTGAATTGTGAGCACATTGATTGTTGCGGGTTTCTATCGATGAACGTAAATCGTCGCACGTTCCTCCATCTTGCCGGAAGCTTCGCCGGAGCGAAGGTCTTTGGTCAGGGAATGGCTACGCGGGACATCAAATCGCAATCCAGGACGGCAGTCTCGAAAACGCCCTTTGGCGCACAATTCATCGACGTCGCACGCCAGGCCGGACTGAACCAACCGGTCATCTATGGGGGCATCGACCGCAAAGATTACATTCTAGAGGCCAACGGATGCGGGTGCGCGTTCTTCGATTTCGACAATGACGGATGGATGGATATCTTCCTCCTTACCGGGACGCGCTTGGAGGGATCCCCACACGGAAACACCAATCGACTGTACAGCAACAATCGTGACGGCACGTTCACTGACGTGACGGAGAAGGCTGGGTTGCGCGAGGCCGGTTGGGCCAACGCGGTGTGCGTCGGAGATTACAACAACGACGGTTTTGAAGACCTGTTTTGCACGTATTTTGGCCAGAACAAGCTTTATCGGAACAACGGTGACGGCACCTTCACGGATGTAACCAAACCGTCTGGACTTCTCGACTCCGCTACCCGATGGAATACGGGTTGCAGTTTTATTGACTACAACCGCGACGGCCATCTGGACCTGTTCGTATCGAACTACGTGCAATTCGACTTTGCGCATGTGCCTAAACCCGGCGCCGATGCCACTTGCAATTGGAAGGGTCTTCCGGTCAATTGCGGTCCGCGTGGACTTCCTCCGGGCTTTCATTCTCTCTATCGCAATAACGGCGACGGAACCTTCACCGATGTCACCCGCGAGGCTGGAATCTCCAGCTTGCGCGAGAGTTATGGCATGACTGTGGTGTCCGCAGACTTTGATGAGGACGGCTGGCCTGATCTGTTCGTTGCCTGTGACTCAACGCCCAGCTTGCTATTGATGAACAACCATGACGGAACTTTCCGGGAAGAAGGCGTGCTCCGCGGCGTCGCATTGAGCGATGACGGCAGCGAGCAGGCTGGTATGGGCGTAGGGGTCGGCGACTACGATCTGGACGGGCACCTCGATTTGTTTGCGACGCATTTTACGAACGACACGTCTGGTCTGTACCGGAACGATGGCAAAGGAAATTTCGAAGACGTGACCCTAGCCGCGCGGATTGGTGTCGAAACACGATTCACCTGCTGGGGAGCGGGGGTCGTCGACCTCGACAACAACGGGATCCCCGAGCTTTTCATGGTTACTGGCAGCGTGTACCCAGAGGTCGAGGCGAAACTGCCGGAGTTTCCCTACAAAACACCGCGCGTGGTGTTCCGCAACCTCGGCAGAAACGTCTTTGAGGAAATCATCGATCAAGCCGGCCCGGGAATCGTCGCGGCCCATTCGAGCCGCGGCTGCGCGTTCGGTGATTTTGACAACGACGGCGATCTGGACATTCTTGTCGTCAACATGAACGAACCTCCGTCGCTCCTGCGTAACGACTTGCGTGGGCACCAAAACTGGCTAAAAGTGAAACTTGTGGGTACTACATCGAACCGCAGCGCTATCGGCGCGCGAGTAGTGGTTCGGTACGGAGCCAGAAAACAAGCACAATCTGTGATGAGCCAGTCCAGCTATTACTCAGCGAACGATCCCCGCCTGCATTTTGGACTCGGAACTGAAAGAACGGCGGACGTTGAGATTTATTGGCCGAACGGCTTGAAAGAACAGCTCAAGTCGGTTTCGGCGAACCGACTGATCACTGTCAAAGAGGGCCGCGGGGTCGTCCCCAACGTCGGGTGGCCGAACTTGTAAGGGAAAACCAGCTCAATTAGCTATTCCGGCCGTCAGTCGTTTAATTAAGGAGACCTCTTCCACGCTGTAAGGTGTCCCGTCCGTGTGAAAGATTTCGTGGAACCACACTTTCGGCTGATGATCGATGTACGGCCTTTCCCACGAATCCCACGGAAGATACGTCTGCGTTTTTCCTGCGACCAGTCCCCAGTTGACAGCCCCGACTTTGTTTGTCTTCGCGATCGGTAGAATGCCGGCGAACGTGCTTTTCCGCGGACGCGCCATGTACTCGGTGCAGATCACCGGACGGTGGTATTTCTGCAGTTCGCGCACCTGCTTCTTGAACACCGCGGGTTTGTTGTAGTTGTGAAACGAGAGGACGTCGGACTGTTCGAATTGGATTTTCGCAATAGGATCAAGCTTTTCTGGGTTCGCGTAATCACCTTCCCACAAGCCACTCGTTAGCGGCTGCGTGGCGCCTGCCTCTCGGGCCCAAACAAACACTTTCGGCAATAGTTCCCGCACAATCTCTTTTTTGTTGATTGGCTCGTTTTTGCTGTAGGCCGGAACATTGGTGTTGCTCGGCTCATTCCAGACGTCCCAGCCGAGAACGCGACGGTCGTTGGCAAAGGCGCCGACTACGCCTTTCACGTAGGCCTCGAGGCGAGGCAATTGCGCCGGGTCTTTCAGCGCGCCTGCGCCGGGACTCTGTACCCAGCCGGAATTGTGAACCCCGGGCGTCGGATCATGTTGCTTGCCAAGATGAGGATTCGGGTCCCAGACCGAATCGAAGACTACGAATAAAATCCGGATGTGGTGCCTCGCGGCGATGGATAGAAAGGTGTCGATGCGCTTCTGGAAACCAGAAGCGTCCTGCTGGAACGGGAGATCGTGGAGAAACACACGCATCGTATTGAGCCCGATGGACTCGGCCCAGCCCAGTTCAAGGTCGATGCGCTGCGCATCGAACGTCTCCGCTTGCCACATTTCGAGCTGGTTGATCGCCGTGGCGGGGATGTAGTTACTCCCGACGAGCCAAGGCTGCTGTGCATACCAATCATTCGCTTGTTTCTCAGTCCAGCGAGAAGCATGGGCCCCAACTTGCCCACACGTCGTCTTACATAGAACGAGAAGAACGAAGATTCCTGTCCAAAGTCGATTCCTCTTGTTCATCGAGTTCCTCCGTTTCAGTGGCTTGTGGAGATGCGCGGTGTCGGTGATAGGACTTTACATGCGCTCATAATCTTGAACTTTGCGTGCACGTCAACTCCGAGCCAGACACACAATCCGAAATGGAAATCTACTCGTGGATTTACCTGAATTATGCTACCCGAGAGTGGTTGTTCCGGACTGGCACACCATGGAAGCACTCTCATGCCTCGCGACTCTGCCATTTCTGAGAGGTCAGTCTGGGCGCACTTGGATCGAGAGCCCATTTCAAGAGACAAATTGCAGTGCGAACCCCCCATTTCGGCGGCGTCTCTTATAGTGACCCGGTTCGAACTTCGAGGTGCAAGAGTCTTCTCAATCAAGCGGGAACCTTCATGACGTTGCGTTTAGGCCTTGAATTAGCTTACCCTACGGCGCTTTTTCTCATATGGTTCACTTGAACTATGCGGGGGCTTCGTCCAGCCCTGGGAGGTGGTTTGCGGATGAGACATCTCCTCTCGGCACTGCACTCGTGAGGAAAAATCAGGAAGGCTGACCGAAAATGTTTGCATTCAAAAATTCATTGCGGAACTTCCCTGTGGGATCGAATCTGCGGCTTAGGGCAATGAACTCCGGAAGCCTCTCGTATTCCGAATGAAGTTCTGCTGGGGATAAAGTGAAGAGTTTTCCCCAGTGTGGGCACGGGTGGAAAGGGGCCAGCTCTTTTTCGATCGTCGGAAGCAACCTGTTTACAGCTAGCCAGTCCGGCTTCCAAGTGAAATGAATGGCCACACTGGGCCGCTTATAGCAAGGGCTCATCCAGAGCTCGTCGGCGGCGATCGACCGAATTTCGGCACAATTGTGCCGGAGCCGAGACAAATCGAGGGGAATCAGCAAGTTCTAGCTAAATGGGAGTAGTCAGATTTATCTTCTCTTTGCGGTCTTTATTCACT
>JBAVHY010000102.1:0-8820 GCA_049686315.1 Candidatus Acidiferrum sp.
ACCGGTAAACTAGCCGCGCTCCACCGTGCAGACAGCGTGCACAGTGTGTGAAATTGAGCGAATTATTCCGGCAACGTCGGTGGCAATCCTTGCTCCGGCGCAAAGCTGGGTGTTGCTTACAACAATTTTACAGGCGCAAGAAATCGTGATGGTCCTTGGGTTGATATTTGTGGCTGCCCTTGCTCGATCGGCAGAAGAGCAGGATTAAATTGGCGAGAAGCGGAACACTATTTTATTCGCAAGAACTTTATCCCTGAGAAATCACCCTGGCGAGAGATTCGGCCCGCCATTGTTTTTACAATTATTTTACATGCATTCCGAATTCGGCTGGATATTGTACTGGTGCCGGCGGCCGTCTGGAAATAAAGGCAGCAATGACTGCCTAAGGATTGCGGGGCAACTTCACGGGATGTGCTCTGGAAATTGTATGCAACAGTTTAATGTGCTTGGATGGATTTACAAACATTTTACAAGATTGATAACACGTTGGAATAACGGTGTTTGCCGCGAGCGCGTTGTGCAAGCAGTTTTTTGACAAGCGCGCTGTTTGACCAAGCTCAATGACGCTCCCCGATTGTGCGTCTAGTTTGCACCATTCGTGAGTGTTGCTTGCGAGGAAGCTGATCGGTCTTGTTGATTTTTCTTGATGCGACGCTTCGGCTCAGTCGCGAAGTGTTCGTGAACCGATTTTGTTTCAACTCTGCGCTCCAACGCTGAGTTGAACAACGCGTTGGCCCCTGAACCGGTTTATCGGGCGTCATGCCCTATGACGCCCGACCAACGCGCCTCGAGCGAGCGGGCATTGAAACCGATTGGCTCGCGGACTTACCGCCCAGCACAACAGCAAAACCGAGAAACCACCTGAAGTACGGCGATTATGTTGGACCAGCCGATGTTTGAGGTTTCTTGGCGCACTGCTAGGGTGCTTCGGGGGGCTCTGGATGAATTGTGACGCGGGAAATTTGCGGGAAGCGCTCCTTGACAAGATCTTCGAGCGCCGCGAGGACGTCGTGGATGTGGGTGATGAGCAGATCGCTCTTCATGATGCAATGGCAGGAAACCAGGATGTGGTGCTCAACCTGGCGCACCCGCACGTCGTGGCAGTTGATAAGTTCGTCGTAATTGCGATGCATGTGATTGAGGAAGGATTCGACTGCCAGTTCGAGCTGGCGCATTTCGCCGGCGCCAATTTCAGGAGTGGCGATGTGACGGCCAAGTGGCTCGATGTGAATGTTCACGTCGAGCTTGTAATTTCCATTGCCCAGGGCGCGGATGGCGTTCTCGAGATCGGTGGCGCGGCGATGGGCTTCCCCGAGCGAGAGATTTTCGTCAACCTCGAGATGAAGTTCGACGAACAGGCCGCCGTCCTGCTGGTAGGCGCTGATATCGTGGATGGCCAGGCTCATGCGCAGGGCCACGGCACGAATGGATTCGAAGAGATGCTCGTTGTCCGGGGCACGCGGCTCGGTGTGGACGACAACATCAGCGGGTACAATCTGACCGACGCGTTGTTCGATAGAGTCAGTGAGTGCGTGGACCTGTTCGAGGCTGGCGGAGCGGGGAACGGAGACGGTAGCGTCGACGAAGTGTCGGTTGCCGGCCCGGCGCACGCGCACGCGTTCGACGTGGAGAACACCTTCCATGCGGCTGATGGCGTTGATGATTTCATTTTGTAGGCCTTCGGGAGCGGCATCAAGGAGAGCATCGAGAGTACGGCGTCCGAGCTGTGAACCGACCCACAGAATCACCCCAGCGACGGCAAGGCCCGCAAGTGCGTCCGCATAAGCCAGCCAGGGAAGATTCCAGACATTGCCGACCCAAACCAGGGCGACCCCGAAAATGACAACGGTAGTGCTCCAGACATCGGTCGAAAAGTGCAGGGCGTCGGCTTCCAAGGCTTCGCTGATGTGCTTCCTGGCGACTTTGTTGAGAGCGCGGGCGCGGGTGAGATCAATGGCCAGAGCCACGCAGAGAACCAGGATAGCGGTGAGGCTGGGTTCGATATGGACAGAATGGAAAAAGAGGCGGTAGAAGGCCTCGTAGATGATGTAGAGAGCAGTGACGGCGAGGAGGCCAGTCTCGATGAAGGCGGAGAAATTCTCAAATTTGCCGTGGCCATAGGGGTGGCGAGCGTCAGCAGGCTGGTCGGACACTCTCACAGAGAGGAAGGTAATTACGGCCGCGACAAGGTCGAGACCGGAATGCAAGGCCTCGGACAGGACACCTAGGCTGCCGGTACGCCACACGAGAAACGTCTTCAGGCAGAGAAGGAGCATGGCCGAACCGATGCTGAGAAGGGCGGCCTTTTTCTTTTCCTGAATGGCCATGTAGAGGTGCCTTGGAAGAACCATGGACTATTAGACTACCTCAAGAGCGGCGAAGGGTGCCGGATAGCCATGATGGCACAGGGTGATACATGGCTCCCGCTAGAGTGACGTGAGTACTTGCATAATCGGTCATCCACATCTAGCCTCGGCCAGATGCCACGGAGGCGCGAGATGGGCAAACTTTGCATTGCAGGTCTGGCGGCGTTACTCGGCGCAAGCGGAATGTATGGGCAGAACGAGGGCCAAGGGAGCACATGGAATGTGCTGTGGTTGTCCACGATGGATCCGGCGAAATCGGCAGTGACGGAAAACGTGGATATTGTGCGCGATCGCGTGCGCATCAAGTTGGTCAGCGGAACAATCCAGTTTGGGCAGCCGGTGAATGGTGCGGTATTCGCGGCGGTCTTTCACGGGCAGGGGCGCGTTCAGGTGGAGCCGCCAAACCCAATCGAGGCGCAGCAGCTGCGGCTGATGACCAAGCAGGACAAGATTAGCGCTGTATTTAGCGACGCGACGTTCAGCTTTACCGACGATTTAATCGCAGAAGTGGAGAAACAGGTGAAGCGGAGGGCCGCGGGAGCGGCGAGCGACGAACTCTATGCAAATCGGCAAAAGTTCCGTGAGGACTTGGGGCAGGCGGCGGTTCCGCGGCTACTGCAAGGCGTGATGGCCGCCGACCGGAAACGCAATGCATTTTTTCTTGCGGATCTTAAGCTGGACGGCAAGCAGTGGGTGCAGTTCCAATACGACGCCCAGGGGCCGGAGGAGATGACCATCGGCAGGTGGGTGAGCGTGGGCCCGATCCAGATATTCGACACCTGGATGAGCTTTCCGGCGGGTGGGCGGACCAGTGCCGAAGCCTGGAAAGACCCTCAAGCTAAAGAGGACTTTGAGATCCGGCGTTACGACATCGACGCGAACGTGACTTCCGGCGCCGAGCTGAGTGCCACAACGAGGCTGCGGCTTGAACCGCGAGTCGACGGACAAGGGATATTGATTTTTGGGCTGGATTCGAACCTGCGTGTCGATTCGGTCAAGGATGGACAAGGAAAGGGGCTGGCCTTCAACCAGGCGCGCGAGACCAAGGACCGCTACCAGTCTTATGGAGATTACCTGGTGGTGACCTTGGCTGAGCCGCTGAAGATGGGGTCACCGCAAACCCTGGAGTTCCATTACGCGGGGAAGCGCGCGATCCGCAAGGCGGGCAATGGAAATTACTTTTGCGAAAGCTCGGGGTGGTATCCGGAGCGGCCCAACAGTTTTTCTGCGCGCTCGGACTTTGAAATGACGTTTCACAGCCCGAAAAACGCCATCCTCGTTGCCACGGGAGAGAAAATCAGCGAAGCGGTGGAAGGCGGAACACGCATCAGCAAATGGAAGAGCGAGATTCCGCTGGCGGTGGCGGGATTCGCCTACGGGGACTACAAGGTCTATAACGACAAAGCGGAGGATGTCGCGGTGGACATATATGCGAACCGCGAAGCGGACGAGGTGATGGCCAGCGTGCAGCGGCTGTTCGAGTCCGGTGTCTTAATGGGTGCGGTGGGCACACTTTCGCCGGCAAACATGGCGAAAACCATGGGCGTGGAGATGTCCAACACCGTGAGACTGTTTTCCGCGTACTTCGGGCCATTTCCTTACAAAAATCTTTCCGTGACAAGCTTGCCAATTAGTTATTCCTACGGGCAGGGCTGGCCGGGACTGATTTACCTGTGGTCGGCATCTTTTCTGGATTCCACCCAGCGGCACCAGATTGGACTGCCCGATGGGGTGCAGTTGACGGATTTTTTCCGGGCCCATGAGAGTTCCCACCAGTGGTGGGGCCACCGCGTGGGGTGGAAAAGCTACCACGATCAGTGGCTTTCCGAGGGCTTTGCGGATTTCTCCGGGATCCTCTATGTGCAATACCGTGAAAACATGAAGGAGTCCCTGAATCGTTGGCGCAAGGAGAAAGAGCTGTTAAAAACAAAAGATACTAGAGGCCACACAGTGGAATCACTCGGACCCATCTGGATGGGACACCGCATCGCCTCATCCGAAACCGACGGAAGTTCCTACCAGAATCTTATCTACTCCAAGGGCGCGTACGTCTTGAACATGCTGCGGTATCAATTGTGGGATTCGCGCAACCCGGACCCGGAACACTTGTTCAAGGACATGATGCAGGATTACTGCAAGACCTTCGACAATAAGGCGGCTTCCACGGAAGACTTCAAATTCATGGTGGAGAAGCACATGACCAAAGGGATGGATCTGGACGGAAACCACAAGATGGATTGGTTCTTTAACGAATACGTTTACGGGACGGGGATTCCGCAGTATACGTTCCACGCCACCCTGACGCCCACGGCCGACGGCAAGACCACCGTGGCCGGCGAATTGGAGCGCACAGGCGTTGCCGAGACGTGGAAGGACGTCATCCCCCTGTACGCTCATATGGGAGACAAGGTAGTGCGGCTCGGAACCCTTTCGTCGATGCAGTCGAAGGAGCCGTTGAGCTTTGTCGTGGCGGGCAAAGTCGACAAACTATCCATTAATTACAACGAGGAGCTTCTCGCCGACGTGAAACAGTAGCTCACCCGTCGGGGCTGCATTGTGCTGAAGACGGGCGTTACTTTGCTGGTGCAGGGGACATGGGCGGCTCGGGGAGCAGCGGCAAGCGCTTGGGTTCGCCGCGTGCTCCGCGGATTTCGACTTCTTCGAAGAGCAGAGAGGGGGCAACGACAGCAGCGGGCAAACCGTTTTGCGCACTGCCGAATGCTCCCAGGGCCGTGCCGGCGACGCCGACGGTCTGGTTCTCCATGAAGTTGTACACAAAATCGTCGTTGCCGATGGCGGCGATGTTGCGAAGCGAGCGAGTGTTGAAGCCGGTGATGCGGGCGCCGCGGACCAGTTCTTCGCGGCCGTCGGCCACGTTCACTCTATAGACCACCAGCGGCAGGCGATCGGTGGCAGCATTGCCACCGAAGCTGGCGAGAAGATCAGTGAAGTCCTCTTGGTGCATGATGCTGATGGTGGGGTTGTCCATCTGTCGGACGACCATGCAGTAAGTGAGCTTTTCGGCGCGGCAAGCGTCGAGGAATCTCTTTTTCAGGTCATCCTTCGAAACGCTTTCCGAAGCAGTAAAGAAGAGATTGCTCATGGTGGGTTTGGGGTCGTCGAAGAAAGTACGGCCGTGGCCGTTAGACTTCTCAAAATCGGAGCCGGGGCGGCGCGACATGAGCAGATTCTTGAGCTTGCCATTCTCAACGATCGTGACCTTTTCGGCGGGTACGCCTTCCTCGTCGATGGAGTAGCCGCCGATCAACGGTGTGCCCTTGTAGTCTTTGGCGAGCGGGTCGTCGATGAGGCTGACGGAGCCGGGCAGGACGCGAACGTCCACCTTACCGCTCCAATCGCTGCGCGCGCCGAGGCTGCTCATCAGCTGATCCACAACCGGTTGAAAAGCGACTGGAGGGCGAGCGCCGCTGAGTGAAGGGCCGAGAACCTCGGCAAGGAGAGCGGCGGCCGCGCGGGATTCAAAGAGAACGGGTCCAGTATAGTCGGAGGCCGTCGGAGCGGCGCGCATGGCCATCAGCTCGCTCGCGGCGACGTTTAAGTCCTTCCGGACTGCCTCCACAGGTGGAAGGTCGGTGGGACGGGGGGCATAAGTGGAATAGAGATGATGCACCTGCATGCCGTCGTCGGCGAGCGTGTCCATGCCTGCTTCGATGGCCGCGTAGGAACGGTTGGTGCGAACTTCGGTGCCCTCGCTGGTGAGGAGATATTCGGTGAGATAGACAAGGTAGTAGGTGACCCGGGATTCGTATATCTGCGGGAAAGCACGGAAGGCGGCGGAAGTGTCGCGAGCTTCCTGGTCCCAGTTGCGTTTGGACCAATCGGAATTTGTGAGCGGGTCAATATGTTGGACAGTTTGGACGCGGGAGAAATCGTCAATATCCCAAGGGCGCGCGAGGCTACTGAGATAGGCCTGCTTGCGCGAGTAGGTTTCGACGGCTTCCTTGAAGGCCTGGTCTGTGGCAATCCAGAGATCCTGGCGAAGAGAGTCGTAGTCGTGGTCGATGCCCACTGTGCCTGTAGGGCCGATAAAGCCGCGGAAGCCTTCATCGCTAATGAAGTTGGAACTGTCGAGCTTGTAGTCGCCGACGCGCGCACCGACATTCATGACGAGGCTGCGGTTGTGCGTTGAGGTGACCAGGGCGCCAAACTGTCCGACCACTTCGCGAATGTCCATGTCCAGAAGACGGTACTCGATGTAGTAGGGGCGCACAGGCTGGTTGGATGGCGGAATGGCGAGTTCGAGACGGGACTTGGCTCGCGTCATTTCATCGCGCATGGCTTGCAAGGTGTGATCCTTGTCCCCGGACACCTGCGCGAAGGCGGCGGGTGCTGCCGAGAAGGCGAACAGAAATACCGCGAGACGAATTGGACGCATTACTGAAGGCCTCCCGATTTCGCGGTGTCGTGTGCCGGCGGCGGCAAAATCGGCGGCCGGTCTGTGGACGACTGCTTTTTCTGAACTTCCAATTCCGAGGTGAGAATCGCGGGAGAGGCGGCGGAGACGGGGACGTAGCCGGACTCCGCGCCGCAATAACCATTAAAAACTTCGGGTGCGTCGCCGGTGGCCACAATTTTTGTAAGTGCAGCAAGCGGCGTGCCAACGATGTCGACCCCACGGACCAGCTCATCGGGGCGGCCATCAGGGAAAACCTTGTAAACGACAAGCGGCTCAACCTGGAAGGCTTGAGGTTGGCCGCGCCCGGTGAAGGTGAACCCACCGGCGATATCGTCGATGAGCAGGCCGAAAGGTTTGTTCTGCTGCTTGATGAGTTCCACAAGCTTGGCGCGCAACTGGGCGTTGGTGACAGTCTTATTGCTTTCCACGATCAGGTTTCCCTGGCGGGAGACTGGTGTGGCGCCGATCTGGCGGCGGCCGTGAGCGTTGGAATGCGGGAAACCGACAAGGGGCGAGCGGGACATTTCGAAATTCTTGAGCACGCCGTGATCGACCAAGGGTACTCGCTGAGCGATCACACCTTCGTCGTCGTACTGGTAGTAGCCGAGCAGATCCTGGTTGCCGAGCTTCTTCAAAGTGGGGTCATCCACGATGCTGAGAAAATCAGGGAGAATCGGTTCGCCGACTTTCTTGGCAAAAGTTTGGCCTTCATTCACATCCTTTTGGCGGTGGCCTTCGGCGCGGTGGCCAAAAACTTCGTGAAAGAAGACGGCGGCTGCGCGCCCGGTGAGCAGAGCGGGGCCGACGGTGGGGTCGTTGAGCGGGGACACCACAAGACCTTCCATTTCCTTGCGGATTTGGGCGGCAGCGGCGTAGACGGCTTTGTCGTCAGGACCATCGGCGGTGTTGACCCAATCAAAGTTGTAGTAGCGATTGATGTCCATGCCGTCGCCAGCCTTGCCCTGAATGAAAAGCTCGAGGCGATAGCGGACCTGGCCGAACTGCAGTTGCGTGCCTTCGGAGTTGAGCTGGATGGCGTTCTGCGCCACGGCGGTGAAGGTGACAATCGAATTGATGACTGCGGTGGACTGACGGAAGTAAGCCGTGTAGTCGCGGACTTTCTGTTCCCAGGGTTTTCGGTCGAGGGAAAAGGACACCCAGGATCCAGTGGAGACTTGTGGTTTCTCGCGGGAGAAATCCGGGGCGTTCCCTTCCACGGTCTGGACCTTCACCTCTTTGCCGGTCTTGATCTTGATGAGCGCCTCGGCAGCAGCGCGATACTGTTTGTCGGTTTCCAGCCAAATCGCCCGGCGAAGAACGTCCGAATCATCATCGAGGGGAGCATTGGTGCCGGGCCCGCCATTGGGAGGTTGACGCCCGTCGACCTTGTGGGTGTCGTCGAGATCGTAGCCGCCCGTGCGCACGGAAACTTCCAGCCAGCGATTGCGGTTCTCCTCGCTCTGGAGCAGAGCACCGTTGGATCCGGAGACGGTGGCGCGCTGCGTGTCCGTGAGGGTGTACCCGATGTAGTAGGCCGCGGGATCGAGGGAGCCGAGAGTCTTCATCGATCGATCCAGTTCGGCCTTCATGGCGCCGAGGAGCGGGGAAGGCCTGGGTGCGTTGTCGGGCGTAGCAGCCGCCAGACTCGGTAAAGCAGTGAACGCCAAGGCAGCGATCATGACGACGGAAATCAAAATATGAGAACGACGGCGGCGCCAAGTGGCGCGGGCTAGATGATTCAAGGGTCCCTCACTTCAGATTAGACGCAAGTGTCAACCGTCCAGTGTACGCCACCGTCTTCGAACAGACAAAGCACGGTTTGAGCCTGTGGGAGTGGGAAACGAACACTTACTGGCAGCCAGTAAGTGTTTCGAAGCCAGGGGAGGCCCGGAGCCCATGAGCTTCTGGATAAATGACCATACTGGCCGCGGCGCAGGTGGCCGCCAGTATGGCACGCGGGAAAATACAACCAAACACTTCGGGGCTATGACGATTCTTCGAACACCTGACTTGGAAAAGTGAAGAACGCAGTTGTGA
>JBAVHY010000103.1:0-5995 GCA_049686315.1 Candidatus Acidiferrum sp.
GCCCACCGCCGCATTATCACAGTGGATGGTGCTAGCATTTCGTGGCCATCCCGGCGCAATAGAAACACAGTAGCTGAACCTACTGGATCGTTCGCCAGAATTGTCTGTGGCAGGTTCAGTCGCCTCCGGACCTGCCTTGGCAGCCTTCTACTCAACTTGCCGAGCGTGTTAATTTCCCTCGGGATACCGTACGCGAGTATTGTGTCTTTGTCCAAGAACGCAGGAACCATAGTAGAGAGTTTATCCGCAGGCCATAGGTCATCCCCCTCGAGGATTCCGATCAATTCGCCCCGGGCCTCATTCAATGCACGGTTGTATGTGTGCGCGAGCGCATCGATACCCTGGTTATTTTGAGCGAAATAACGAATCCTGGGGTCCGCGTAGCCGCCGATGACTTGAGCCGTTCTGTCGGTCGACCCGTCGTCGATAATCAGCTGTTCCCAGTTGGGGTATGTCTGATTCAACACACTCTCAATGCACGGGCCAATAAACTTCTCATGGTTATACGTTGGCGTAATAATGCTCACCAAAGGCGAAGAGGAGTTCAACACAAGTGTCTCCAACCGTGGGGAAAGAATTCCGTCAAGAAGCTGGCTCCTGGCGAAACTTACCTAGAGCTCTAGCAATGAATGGTCTTTCTCGAGCACTGAGTACGAACCACCAGCTCGCCAGGAAATAGAGAGCGACCGCTATCAGACCAGCAACTAAACGAACTAAGTCTGTGTGGAGGAAGAACTGTATGCCCACCATGATCGTGGCCAAGAGAGTACCCACCACGGCGATCGGCATACATTGCATCCAGACCTTTCGCAGAGAACACGAACCGTAGCGCTGTGCCGCCCAAAAGAGAAGAGCTGCGTCCAGCACAAAACGCAACGTACTAGCCAGTGCAGCCCCTGTAATACCCCACCGCGGAATGAGGAATATGCAAATCCCAATGTAGACTGGGACTTCAAGCACGTGAAACTTTCCGGTGAGATCAGGCCTGCCGAGCGCTTGGAGAGCTGTATAAGGCACATAGGCAAGAGCGTTTGCGAAAGCTCCCACAGCTAGAATCTGCAGTACCGCAGAGGCATCCTTCGCAAACTGACCGCCCATCCATAGCGTCAGGATATCCGGACTGAGCACGAGCAAGAAAGCAAGGCATGGCAGAAGCGCGAGCAAAAGATATCGAACGGAGCCTCCGTACAAGCCCTGTAGGTTAGTCTTTTCTTCCTCCTTGCCGCGCTCACTGAGCGCAGGGTAGAGTGTACTCGCTAGACTGGAGGGAATGATACGCAGCCGCGTCATTGCTTCATAGGGAACCGTGTAAAGGGTTACTGCTCCCAGAGACAAGAATGAGGCAATAAGAAACCGGTCCAAAAATACAAGCACGGGGCCGACCAACTGCGAGACCGTGACCCAACTCCCGAAGCGTAGAAGCTTCAGTAGTCCAACTAACCCCCAAACCCGCGGGCGACCCGAGCCCGGCACCAAACGGAATACTAAGACCCCGTAGGCAACAACAGCTACCATTCGCGTGACCACGGTGACCAACACAACTGCAGCCACGCCATAGCCTCTCCACGCCAGCCAGCATGCCGCTCCCCACTGGACTGTTGTCACTAATGCATTGACCAAATTGATCCAACCGAAGCGTTGAAATGAAGTTAGAACCGCGCGAAGCACCCCGTGCATCAACAGTACTGGCACAGACAAAGCGACGATACAGCATACCAGCCATGCCTGCTTTTCTAGATCTGCTGAGACTTTGAAAATGGAATGAATCAAGAAGGGCGAAAGAGCCACAACTGCCAGTCCTCCAACTATTCCAAGGGTAAGGTTGGTGACAAGGGCAGTTCGAATGATCTCTTTTGCTGCATCGATATCCTTCTCTGCCAAGTGCTCCGAGATAAACTTTGTGGCGGCTCTGCTGACGCCGACGTCAAGAAACGTCAGATACCCAATTGCGACCAAAGCAAGGGAGAACAGTCCGAAAGAAGTCTCACCAAGAAAAGCCACCAGCCGGGGCATGGCAGCAACGAGGACCAGAAAAATCCAACCTTCAGTCAGCAAGCTCAGCGTTGCGTTGCGGGCCAGCAATGTGGGGGAAGCCATATGCAACGTGCGTGGTGGCGTCGAAGTACTTGCTTCGACAGTTTGGATTTGTAAATGAATGATCGACCTCAGATCATGCCGCTCTTTGGCGCCGCGATTTTACTCTCAAACTCTACGTAGTGTCGCTTGAGTCAGTCCTTGTGTTGACCGTGGAAACGAATAGTTTGGTTTACTTTTGCGCAAACCACTCTCGCTTCCTCACTTCCCGAGCTCGGCATCATTTACCTCCGAGGGCATTGAGGGGTCTGGTCCGTCGTGAGGAGTCCGCTGGCACTGAAGCCTTTCTAGTACCGTCAATCCGGCGCAATAAGGATAATGCCTAATCGCCCATCCCTTAGCCCAATCAATGAAGTGCTCCTTTTCGTTGAAGGGCCTTTCGAAAAACTTCTCCAAAGCGGTTATGACCCCTCTCTTGTTGTCCCTGCCAACCGCGCCAACCACAATGGTTCCATCCTTCCGAAAATTGGTCTTTCGCAGATTTGTGTCGTGGAAAATGACCTTCGATTTGTCCGAAAGAAAGGGGAACCAATGTTCTATTTCCGCTACTGTGTGTTCGAAAAGGTGGCTGGTATCGATAAAGAGCACGTCTATGTCTGGCTTGATGTTATGTTGCCCGCACCAGGATTCAAATCTTTTCGCAAATTCGATGTCATCATCCTTTTCGAACAGCCAATTTCCATAGGAAGATATAGCTAAACAATCATGGATATCTACGCTGACAAGGTTTGACCCACACAATCCAGCTACTCTCTCAAACACGAACGTGCTTTCACCCGTCCGCACCCCAAGCTCAACTATCAACCTGGGGCGAATTGCCATACTTTCCAAAAATAACGTAACCAAATGATCTGATATGTCGGTCCTTGCGATTGAATGTTCTTTGATTTCGTCTAGCTCTCGCCACCCAGTGGCAAGAAACCGATACTCGCTTATAGCGCTGACGAGGGCATTATTCGCTGCAGCCACTAAGTGGAGCATTTATCCTCCTAAGATCTCGAGAGCTAGGTTCAATCTTTCCATTGAATTCATCGACGACCGCAAGCCAAATCAAACCGCAAGCAGAAGATCAGCAAGGCCGACATCTACGGCAATGGCACACTGCATAAGGTTAAGCGACACCACAACTCGCAAGTATTCAATTTTCTTTAACGTCAAATCAACCCAAAATACAGCTTCGCCCCGTCACTTACAGGGCAATGTGTGACCTAACCCCTTCCATTCGTGCCACTTAGAGGCCCCTAGCGATCAAGCCGCTCGCCTTCGCCTGTCGGCGGGCGCTTACTGGGAGAGCTATCCTCAATTTTTTGTGCGCTCAACTCAGGAGTGTCTCCGTTTTGTGACCCCCAGGGGATCCGCGCTTTTAATGTACCTGCGACTTCTTGCAGGAAGACCCTGCGTGGATCTTGTGAATCGAGTTCTTCCCAGCGTGCTGACCCCAACACCCAAATCACGGACAACACGAAAGCCGAAAAAGTGCCAAGAAACATGATCGTCAAACGTGGAGGAACCGATTTATTCTCCGGGATTTTCGCTGGATCTAGCACTTTGACGCTGGGTGTTTCTTTGGCTTCTTGCACTTTAGCGAGCTCGTATTGTTCGGTTAGCAGTTCGAAGACGGTCTCCTGGATTTTCGCGCGGCGGTAATAATCGCCGTATTTTGCACCGAGGAGCGGCAGACTCCGGATCGTGGGATAGGGCATGCTGCCGGACTGTTCAGCCGGCTGCTCCACCGTCTGGCCAGTCGGCGAGGCGCTTTCCTTTCCACCAGCTACCTGTTTTCCGCCAAGCTTCTCAAGTTGCCTGCGAAGTTCCGCGACCCGAGCATTCAAAGAGCGGACGCGAGAGTTGTTGTCAGTATAGATCTCTCGGAGCCCCTGGAGCTGCGATTGCGCGGCGATCATCTCGCCAGCGATCGTTCCTGCCGCGTCCAACATCGCTTTGCCTTCCTGCTGAATATCGAGCGTGTTGTTCTTGCTGGAGAACTGAGCGAGTCGATTTGAGGCATCGTCCAAATCTAGCTTCGCCACCTTGAGACGTTCCTCGAGAAACACGCGCTCGCGATGAGCAGAAGAAGTTGACAGTTCGGAAACGAGCGCGTTAAGCTCGTCGACATAGGCGCTCGCCAGGGCTGCGGCTCTTTGCGGACTGTGATCGGTCACGCTGATAGTGATGATGCCGCTCTTCTTATCTTCCGAAATTGAGGTATTTTGATCGAGTTTCGTCCGTGCACTCGTGACAAGTCCCACGCCGTAAATTTTTCTTAGGTCAAACTGCTGGATGAGGCGCTCCTGAGAGGTTTGGCTCCTTAAGATGCCAACAAACAACGCACCCGAGCTCTTGAGCCCGAGCAGATCTCCGGCCACGGCCCCGAGGCCGCCTCCAGACTTCGCCGCCATTGCGGTCATCATGGCCATGCCTGAGGTGGACTGCAGATCTGGCGGCATGAGCTGCGTCGTCGAGGTGTAGGACTTCGGAATAGAGAAGGCAACTATCGTTGATAGGATGAGGCTAAGTGTCCCAGCTCGAAGAAGGAACCGACGACGCGCCCAAAGCAGGCGCAGCCGTTTCACTTGCCATTCGCGAGGATCCTCGAGTGGCGCTTCGGGGAACAAAACCTCTTCCACATCCGATTGCGGCGCCGTTTCAGGCTGTGCCTTGGCTCCTGTCTGCGTCACGTCTCTATCTCTCCGCCCTTTCCGCCCGTTTTGTCTATCACTATCTTACTTCCAGGAACGAGGCCAAAATGTGAACTGCACTGAAGTCACCACGTTTGATCTTGCAAGTGGGTCGAGCACGGGGTAATTCCACTTCTCATACTGCACTGCCCCTGACAGCATGACCTCGGTGCCCAACCAAAAGTCAGCCGTGACACCTCCATCGTTCAACGTTCCTCCCTGTGGAAGATAGGAGGTGCTGATTTTCTGGTGCCGGTAACCGAATTGAATCTTGTTTCGGGAGGTGAGCCAGTATGTGCTCCAGGCCTGCTCGCCCTGCCCTCCCCGCCCCAACCAACTACCAACAAGGTTGCCGAGGTTCGTGTAAGACCCATCCGGATAACG
Source organism: Candidatus Acidiferrum sp. (assembly GCA_049686315.1). Taxonomy (GTDB): domain Bacteria; phylum Acidobacteriota; class Terriglobia; order Acidiferrales; family UBA7541; genus Acidiferrum. The sequence goes on from JBAVHY010000103.1 coordinate 5,157, forward strand.
ATTGTTCACATAAAAGCAGCCATCGCAGCCCGGAAAATCGGGTGGTACCGTTGAGCCGCCTTCTATACGCAAGTCAAGCTTGGGGACGCCCGGGATCCGAGGCATGTAAATGCCCCCTCTGATCGCAGACTTACGGGGGTATCCCAGTGGGGAGAACTCATCCTCATCAAAAGCGTCCCCGTAGAATGTCAGCCAGTCTCGCAGGCCGGGGACTCTGTAGCTGAAATCCACGCCCGACCGACGATCACCGGGGTCTCCCGGCCCCCCTTGCAAGGTGGTGGGGCCATTATTGAGGGAATAACTCCTAAGAAGGGTGTGCCAAGTCAGCGGAGTCGGGCCGCCCGCAAAGACACTGGTTGTGGAAACGCTGAATTCAAAATTCTGCGTAGGCTTCAGGCTAATCTTCTGCCCTTGGAGGAAGGGTTGACGCCCTATCGAACGGCCAAACTTTCCCACAACCCCCGTATCGGTTTGGTAGACGAACTCATGGCCATCGAACTGCCCGAGGAACCACTCCAGCCGGATGGGCCCTAGCCAACCCAAAATGCTGGGTAACTTGAACGGCGAAACGCGGTTGATTCGGAATAGGTTCACAGGCTCGGCGTTGTCGCTGAACATCATCGGCCCGCCTTCGACAGGGCTCCACCACAGGCTTTGTTTCCCAAACGAAACCTGCCAGTTCTCGAAATTCATTCCCACATACGCGTCGAGCAGTCGAACTCGATTTACGATGGGGTAGGGGGTATTAGGAGGCACGCCGGGAACGGCATCCACAGAAGCAATGAATTGTCGCGCGCTATCGGGCTGTGTTGGAGCCGATGGAGAATGCTGGTATTCAG
>JBAVHY010000104.1:0-3935 GCA_049686315.1 Candidatus Acidiferrum sp.
GGTCGTGGCGGTGGCCGTGGCGGCGATCGCGGCGACCGTGGGGACCGCGGCAACCGCTGGTAACCCGATCCTCTTCTTCGCTCAGCTCACTCGCGTTCCGCGCTTCTGGCCACTCGCCCCTACGTCCGAAGTGCAAGCTTCTCCTCGGAAATTGCGTGCTGGCTGCGGGTGTGCCTGCCCCTGCAACCCATCTCTACGATCCGGTCGCATCGAAATTCACAGCCGGCTGAAATTTTGCTAGCTATCCCCAGGCCTTGCGTATACCATCCGGCCAAACACAAGAGTTGGGCCTTTCCGCAGAGCGGCCCTACCCGCCCGAGCTTTTGGGCTTCGGCACTTCGCTCCGAACTAAAAACAGTGTCCGAGACATTTCGCGAGTTGACGTGTTTGAAACACCAGGCGAAGTAAATGCTTCGCTCGCTCTCAGCTGGTATATGAGTAGGGCAGCTTGTACGCCGTTGCTGTTGCGCAGTTGAAGATAGATGTAGCCCACTGGGTAGAGCGAACCCCGCCCCCACTGGCAGCATCCAATCAAGGACTCGGAAATAGAGTAATGGAGACTTGGCACAAACGCGACTGGAAACAGTTCTACGACATAGCGCGACGTCCTTGGCAGCGTCACCGTCCCCCGCGCCCCGTCTATCCTTCCGGAATGAACCGCGTGCAGCCTGCGGCAGGCTTCAGCCTTTCGGAATTGGACGATGCAGGCGTCGATTTGGATCTCGCCGAGCGCCTGGGCCTGCCCGTTGACGCCGGCCGCATTGGCGCCTACGGCCCCAACGTCACGGTGCTGCGCGACTTCGTTCGTTCTTCCCGCCAGCCGCTGTAATCTGGCCCTTCTCCGTTTGTGGCTCTGTGAATTCCCGCGTAAACTATAGGTTCTCTGGCGCATCTTCCGGTTATGGCTTCGCCCTTTAACATTATCGCCAACGACAACACTCCCTCGGTGCGCGTACCGGACGCGCATCCCCGCCCTGATTGGCTGCGAGTAAAGTTCTTCGGCGGCGAGCGCTATCAGAATCTGAAGCGCACCATGCGCATGCTTGATCTGCACACCGTTTGCGAATCAGCCCGTTGCCCGAACATGGGCGAATGTTGGGAACACGGCACCGCCACATTCATGATCCTCGGCGACATTTGTACGCGCGCTTGTGGTTTCTGCGCTGTCCCTTCCGGCAAACCCGTCGGCCCGCCCGATGAGGAGGAACCTGTTCGCGTCGCCGAAGCCGCTGCGCGCCTGGGGCTGCGCTATGCGGTGGTCACCAGCGTTAACCGCGACGATCAGCCCGATGGGGGCGCCCACCTCTTCGCGCGCACCATCCAGGAAATTCGCAAGCGCATTCCAGGTTGCAAGGTCGAAGTGCTCATCCCCGATTTCCGGGGCGATTGGGAAGCGCTCGACACTGTTCTGGCCGTTAAGCCCGACATTCTCAACCACAACACGGAGACGGTTCCCCGCCTGTATCGCCAAGTGCGCAAGGGAGCTCTCTATGAACGTTCCCTGGAATTACTCCGCCGCGCTAAACACACCCATCCCGATGTCCCTACGAAAACAGGGATGATGCTGGGCCTCGGTGAAGAAAAGCACGAAGTCCTTTGCACGATGCAGGATCTCGCAGCGCAGGGCACGAACATCCTTACCCTAGGTCAATATCTCCAGCCCACCCGCGAGCATCTCCCCGTAATTCGCTTCGTCCACCCCAATGAATTTGCCGAATACAAGCGGCTCGGCGAGGAGATGGGCTTCAAACACGTTGAGGCCGGCCCGCTGGTGCGCTCCTCCTACCACGCCTTCGACCAAGCCGAAGCCGCCGTCCGCTGATTGTCCTGCCTGCTAGATTCATCCCAACGGTGGCGCGAAGTCTCTGGACCAGGGGGAAACCCACCTGTTTGCCAAACAAAAATTGCATTGGGAGAACATCTGAACACACCCCTGCGCCATTTCTGGCGCATCTTAGGGGGTTGGTTGTTTCAGACGGGTGGAACTTACTTCGCAACTGCCGCGGCCGCTTTCTTCACGGCTTTGGCGGCTGCGGATGCTCTCCGGCGGCGCTTGGTTTTGGGCGGAGTTGCGGGTGCCTCACCGATGAGTTCAGCCGTCATTATGCTGGTGACGAACAGCTTGAGCCCATGGTCATCGAAATCCACGGCAGTACGCTCGGGATCGGACGCGGTTACGATGCCGAGGCCGAACAGTTCATGCTTGATGGTCTGGCCTTCCTGCATTACTTGCACAACTGCCTCCTTGGGACCACTCACAGCGCTTTCGATTTAGTTTCTTTTTGCGACTGAGAGGTCCCGACCCCTCGGGGACCTCCCCAATCCACACAGGCTAGAGGCTTGTGACGTTCTCAGCCTGAAGGCCCTTTGGGCCCTTCTTCACCTCGAATTCCACCGCCTGGCCTTCATTCAGGGACTTGTATCCGTCCATCTGAATGGCGGAGAAGTGTACGAAAACATCTTCTCCGGTCTGACGTTGGATGAACCCATAGCCCTTCGAAGCATTGAACCACTTCACTGTTCCTTGTTCCTTCACTTCAGAACCTCGAAATTGAATTGCTTTGCCTCTCTTGGCCCCAGAGCGCGGTTTCCCGAGCCTGAGAGTGCCTCCAGCCCCGACAAAAAAGGGCTGCGAGTTTGTTCTCGCAGCTCCCTGAACGAGTCAAAAGGTAGTACAAGAGCAACAAACGCTATACCTAACACTATCACATATAAGGGCTTACTGTCCACAGAGGAGTAGAAGGGCCGGGAATGCAACGTTCCCCACTCAAGCTATTGATTCTAAGAATTTTACCTGGATTTTACGCGCCTCGGGTGAATCTCCGCTGAATTTCTACTCGTCCAGCAATTCAGGCTGTAAGCTCAGGTCTTCGCCACCCTTTTCCTTCTTTTCCCAATACTTTTTGACCCAAGCCTCCCAACTCTTCCCAGCGGCCGTATCCCTCCCTGTAAAAGCGAGGGCCGCGATATCGGAGTATGCAATTTTGACGCGCTGATTGGAGTCTTTGGGCAAAACCCTCACGAACGACTCCGCCAACGTCTTCCCTGTCACGCGATCGAAGATGTATCCCTCAACCGCTGAGCCGTCTTTCCGCGTTACCGTCACGTCCCCGCGGTAATCGAACGCCTTCTCCAGCGCCTCGCGAAGTTCACCTTCGGTAGCGAGTTCAGGGACCCAGCCCTGTAACGTCTCGTGGGCAAACCCCGGTGCTACCTCGAGTTGATCTGGTGGCGGCGTGTGGTCCGGGCGGTCCGCATGGCGCGGCCCGGTCACGCGCGCGTCTCCTCAAGTTTGTTGGGGTTTCCTTCGATCTGCACCAGCGGATTGTAGGAATGCACCGGCTTCGCCGGTTCGTTGAGCATCAGCAATGCTGCGGCGTCCGCGTTTTTCGTGAACAGGGTCGCTTTTGCGGTTGCCAGCATGCCTCTTAGAGAACTAAACGTGTAATCGACGCCAGACGCTTCATACCCGCTGTGTACCATGCAGTTGGCGCACTGCGGATTGCCCGATTCGGTGCCGTAGCTAGCCCATGCGGTCGTCCGCATCAATTCCTCAAACGTGTCTGCATACCCGTCTTGCAGCAGGTAGCAGGGTTTCTGCCATCCAAAAATCGAATAGGTCGGCATCCCCCAGGGCGTGCACTTGAAGTGCCGCTTGCCCATCAGAAATTCCAGGAACAGCATGGACTGGTTAAAACGCCACGTTGGCTTGCGGTTTGAGAGAATTGCCCGGAACAGCCGGCGCGTCCTCGCCCGCCCCAGAAAATGCTTCTGATCTGGCGCTTTATCGTAATTGTAGCCGGGCGACAGCATCATTCCTTCCACGCCCAACACCATCATCTCGTCGAAAAACGCCCGCACACTCTTGGGATCGGCGCCGTCAAACAGCGTAGTATGCGTGGTGACGCGGAACCCCCGCTTCAACGCTTCTCGCA
>JBAVHY010000105.1:0-45925 GCA_049686315.1 Candidatus Acidiferrum sp.
TGCCAAAGGTATCGACCATCACGGAAACCGGTTCGGCCACGCCGATGGCATAGGCAAGCTGAACTTCTGCGCGCGTGGCCAAGCCGGCAGCCACGACGTTCTTGGCTATGTAGCGCGCCATGTAACAAGCCGAGCGGTCCACCTTCGAAGGATCCTTGCCAGAGAAAGCGCCGCCGCCATGACGGCTGTAGCCACCGTACGTATCCACAATAATCTTGCGGCCGGTCAGTCCGGCATCTCCCATCGGCCCGCCAATAACGAAGCGGCCCGTCGGGTTAATGTGGAATTTAGTCTTGGAATCGAGCATGTGCGCGGGGATGACCGGCTTGATCACAAGCTCCATGATTGCGTGGTGTAGATCCTCGTTCGGCACGGTGTCGCTGTGCTGCGTGGAAACGACAACGCAGGCCACACGGAAGGGCTTGCCGTCACGATATTCCACGGTGACCTGGGACTTGCCATCGGGGCGGAGGAAATCCACTTTTTTGCTTTTGCGAACTTCGGCGAGGCGCTGCGTGAGGCGGTGGGCGAGTTGGATGGGCATGGGCATCAACTCTTCGGTTTCGTTGCAGGCGTAGCCAAACATCAGGCCCTGGTCGCCGGCGCCGCCTGTATCCACGCCCATGGCGATGTCGGGGGATTGTCGCTTGATGGTGCACATGACCGCGCAGGTGGTGGAATCGAAGCCAAATAGAGCGTCGTCATAGCCGACCTGCTGCACGGTTTTGCGAATTAGTTCGTCGTAGTCCACGTGCGCCGTGGTGGTAATTTCTCCGGAAACCACCACCAAGCCCGTTGTCACCAGGGTTTCGCAGGCAACGCGGCCTTTCGGGTCCTGGCGCATCACTTCATCGAGAACCGCATCCGAGATCTGGTCGGCAATTTTGTCCGGGTGGCCTTCGGTCACCGATTCGGAAGTAAACAAGAAATTTCTCTTGGATTCGCTCAAAACATCTCTCCTCTAAGTTCAACTTCAGTGGTCGCAGCGGGTGGGCATGCGAGCGGTCAGTGCCTGCGACATCGCCGCGCTTTAAGCCTCAAAAAGCGTACCACCCCAAGAATGGGGAATCAATCTACTGATTTTTCAAGGTTTAACCCTGCATTGAACGGGGAATTTCGCACGTTGAATGGCCGCAAACAGTGCGGAAGCACGCAGAACTACGCTTTTGCACTCCCAACATCTTCAATCAAAAAAAACTGAACCGCTTCGCATCTGACGAAGCGGCCCAGTTGTCGCGCTCTCAAATGGTGGCCGCGGAACGTGCCGCTAATCAACGGTGATCATTCCGACGAGACTGTTCCCGTCTGAGGATCAAGGATCAACCGGTGGGCTGGCGGGCCGTCACTGAAGTCGAACAAATTGTTCAGCGACCCCGCGATTGCATCCGTCGAACCACCTCCGATCTGGCCCAAGCCCCAGTTATCTTCGATGAACCGGAGAATCGATGACTGGTCCGAGACCGTATGGCTGACGAAGTTTACCCTTGCCCAAGGCGAGACCACGAGAAGGGGCAAGCGGGGGCCATATCCACAGCGGCCGTTCTGTGTGCCGCCGCTGACGTCATTAGTCTTGGGCGTGCCGCAATTGCCGATCCCGAGCAGGCGGTCGTCGGACACGTCGGACTGGGTTACGATCGGCCCCATTTGGTGGTCGTACCAGCCATCGGAATCATCGTAAGCGATGATGACCGCCGTTTGCGACCAGTATGGGCTCCGCATGAGCGTGTTGATGGTATTCACGATGAAAATCTGTTCGTCGATTGGGTCGGAGTAACCGGCATGGCCGTCCTGATAGGCACCTGCTTTCAGGTAGCTGACGGCGGGCAGGCGGCCCTCATTCAAAGCGGCAAAAAAGTCTGTGAGATCGTACTGGTGGTTGGTGCCATCGTTCGACGTTCCGATCAAAAGAGGATTGCTCGGCCGGACGTGGTGCTGGTTTGTGGTCTGTGGATAATACTCGAACGGCTCATGATGAGGGATATAGTCGCCGACGGTTGCGACGGCATCATCGCCTGCGAGTCCGGTATGGTGCTGGGCGCAAACGGCCCGGCCTTGCGCGTCCACGCCCGTAGGAGCGAAACCGCCCTGGAACCAGCCCCAGGTGATCCCCTTGGTGTTCAGCAAATCGCCCACGTTCCTGCCGGTCATCGTAATCTGGTTCGTCGTTTGGAGCTTGGGATTCGTGGCTACACAATCGTCCAAAAGTGGCCGCGCATCGCCAATCACCGTGCCTGTCGTCGCGGCGTTTGCGATGTTGCCCAGTGGATTGGAGGAGGTGCCATTTGGCCGAAGCGGTGCCAGCGTCGCCTGGAACGTATTTCCCGCGACGAGATTGAGCGCTCCCGGCGTGGACGGACCAAACGTCGTGCCGTACGAGTTGTCGCTCATGGAAAAGTGCTGTGCATAATTCCAAAGCGCTGTGACCGTGTTGCCGTCGTAGTAGCCCATGGTGCTGTACTTGCCCAGGTTCACGTCATTGCAGCTAACCGCCGCGAATTTATCCATCAAGCCGCCGTCAAAGGCCGTCTGCTCGTCTCCATAATTGTGGTCTTCGTCGCACGTCACTGGGACCGACGGCGGGATGCGGAACGGATTCGCTGCGTTCGGGTTGTTGGTCAACAGGCCGGAGCTGAGGAGACCGTTCACGTCAGGGGTGTCAGGCCTGGCGTGAAGCGGAGTTTCACCCGCGAGATTCGCTGCAAAAGGATATGTTCCGAAATAGTGATCGAACGAAACGTTTTCCTGGAAAATCACAACTACATGCTTGATCGGAGTGGTTGTCTTCGGATTTGCGGGACTTGCAAAAGCGGGAGCGACAGGCATAAGCGTCATGGCAGAGGCCGCCACAATCGCTAGTGCCTTGGTAACGGAACAGTGCATATCGACTATCTCCTTGAAAAATTTAGTCTTAACGTCAGCCGAATGTCGACAAAATTGGCGCGGTAGCCGACAAAATCGCATCCGCGGACGCCCGCGGGCGACCTGAGCAGCCAAGGTGTTTTAAGAGTGTTCTGTTATTGGGAGATGAATGGCATGTCAAATCTAAATGGCGGAGTCAGGCCAGGGTTGACAGGTTGCGTCAACTCTCGTCGTGGGTGCTAAGAACCTGGACGTTAGCCTTTGACGCAGACGACTTGCCGCAGCATGTGCACGATTTCCACCAGGTCGGTCTGCGCCGCCATCACCGCCTCGATAGACTTATAGGCTGCCGGGGTTTCGTCGATCACGTCGGAATCTTTGCGGCATTCCACGCCCTCAGTCATGCGCTTGTGATCCTCGACGGTGAAGCGGCGCTTGGCCTCGCCGCGAGACATCGCGCGCCCCGCCCCATGACTGCAGCTCATGAAACTCTCCGGATTGCCCTTCCCGCGCACAATGTAGGAACGAGCGCCCATGCTTCCGGGAATAATGCCCATGTCACCGGTCTGTGCGCGCACGGCGCCTTTGCGCGTGACGAAAATATTCTGGCCGTAGTGCCGTTCGCGAGCTACGTAGTTGTGATGACAGTTGATGGCTTGAACGTGCGCGCTGAACGGGCGGACCTCGCCGGAGTCTTGGACCGCCTCGATAATCTGCCGCATCATCAATTCGCGGTTGTTGCGCGCAAAATCCTGCGCCCACTCGACCGCCTCAACGTAATCCCCAAAATGCTCCGTGTGCTCCGGAAAGTACGCCAGGTCTTTGTCCGGCAGATTCTGTACAAACTTCTGCATATCTTTTTTCGCGAGTTCAATAAAATACGTGCCCATGCGGTTCCCTACGCCGCGGGAGCCGCTGTGAAGCATAAACCAGACCATTTCCGATTCGTCGAGGCAAACTTCGATAAAGTGGTTGCCAGTGCCTAGCGTGCCGAGATGGTTGGCATGATTGCCGTGATCGAGTTTAGGGTGCTTCTCCAGAATTGCGTCGTAGCGCGGCTTTAGTTCCGCGCTCCACGCCTCGAAGTTGCGGCTCGGGATAGCCTGCCACGCGCCTTTATCGCCCTTGCCTCCATGCTGCGTGCGCCCGTGCGGCACGGCCTCTTCGATGGCGGTGCGAATGGCGTGCAAATTATCCGGCAGGTCGCGCGCATTCAGATCCGTTTGAACCGCCATCATGCCGCAGCCGATATCGACGCCAACCGCGGCGGGAATTATGGCGCCTTTGGTTGGGATCACGCTGCCGACGGTTGCGCCGATGCCCCAGTGCACGTCCGGCATGGCCGCAACCCACTTGAAAATGAAGGGAAGCTGGGCGACGTTCAATAGTTGCTTGCGTGCTTGTTCCTCCAGCGGCACACCCTTGACCCAAGCCTTGATCGGCACGCCCTGCTCGCACTTAAGTGTCTGGTAACTCAAGGTAGCGCCTCAGGCAGCGTCGGCGTCGTTGTCGTCTGCCTGGATTTCCAACTTGCCTTTGGTCTTCTTGGCCATCAGGTAGGAGCGGATGAAGGGGTCCAGATCGCCATCAAGGACGCGGTCCACATCACCAACAGAAAACTTCGTGCGGTGGTCCTTAATTAGGCGATAGGGCTGCATGACATACGAGCGGATCTGGCTGCCGAAGGAAATGTCCAGCTTGGATTCATCCAGGCGGTCGGTCTCGTCGCGGCGTTTCTGCATCTCCAGGTCGTAGAGTTTCGAACGCAACATCTTCATGGCCATTTCCCGGTTCTTGTGCTGGCTGCGTCCCATCTGGCAAGCCACAATCACTCCCGTCGGAATGTGCGTCAAGCGCACCGCGGTTTCCACTTTGTTCACGTTTTGCCCGCCCTTGCCCCCGGAACGAAACGTATCCAGCTTGATGTCTTCCGGCCGGATGTTCACTTCGATGCGGTCATCCACTTCCGGAATAACGAAGACCGACGCAAACGAAGTGTGCCGCCGCGCGGCTTGATCAAACGGCGAGATGCGCACCAACCGGTGCACGCCGGTTTCCCCCGCCAGCAAACCGTAGGCATTCTCTCCGCTGAATTGCACCGTGGCATTCTTGATGCCCGCTTCTTCGCCGGGCGTTTCGTCCAGCACCTCCGCGCCGAAACCTTTGCGTTCCGCCCATCGCAAATACATGCGCAGCAGAATCGACGCCCAGTCCTGCGATTCGGTGCCGCCCGCTCCGGGCTTGATGGTCATAATGGCATTGAGGTGATCGTTTTCGCCGGAAAGCAGCGTCTGCGTTTCCAGTTCGCTGACGTAGGTATCCGCCGCCGCTAATTCGCGCTGCAGATCCTTCAGCAGCTCTTCTTTCTGTTCGGCGTTGGATTCTGCCTTAGCGAGTTCAATGTAGGTCTCGAGGTCGCTCGCAACCGAGGCAAGCTTTGCGTCGGCGGCACGCTGATCCTCGGCGCGCTTGCGCTCTTTCAGCACGTTCTGGGCTTCCTCTTGATTGCTCCAGAAGCTGGGGTCGGCGATACGTTCTTCGAGGATTTTCAGGCGAGCGCGATTGGGCTCCGGGTCAAAGATATCTCCGGACGAGATTAATTCGCTGCGCTAAGCCTTCGTACTGGTGCTCCAGGTCTTCAAGAATCATGCGAGTGGTGAACCCGCGCAATGGCGGGTTTCAATTTGCCTTTCTGAAAGTCAGTAATACCAGAATAGCCGAAACCGCAACGCACATCCAGGCAAACCAATCATTGAAGCGGGTATAGAGCGTCCGATCGCTGCGAAAGTCGTACGGCAAATCGGCCAAACCCCGCGCATCGCGGCGCAGGACGCGCGTGACATTTCCGTACGGGTCGATCGATGCCGATATACCACTGTTCGTATCGCGCACAATCCAGCGGCGATTCTCGACGGCGCGAACGCGTGCCATGCGGAGATGCTGCTCCGCGGCGTCGGAGGCGCCGAACCACCCGTCATTGGAGATATTGACGAGAAGTTGCGCGCCGCGGTCGGCAAAAGAACGTACCTCCCCCGGATAGATCGCTTCATAGCAGATAAAGACGGAAAGAGTGTTGCCGTTCGGGAAGCGACCCACCGCGCGGTCCTTCCCTTTATGGAAGCCGCCCACTTCCTCGGAAACGCTGGTGACCACCTGATGAATGAAGGGAAAAGGCTCGTACTCGCCGAAAGGTACCAGGTGCATCTTGTCATAAGAAAATATGCGCTGGCCGAGTTCATTCAACATCGCGGCGCTGTTATAGGGAACGAGCACGCTGCGCGGCGCACCGTTGAGAAGCTCCGTGCCAGGTTTCCACTCAATCACGCCGACAATCACCGGATGATGAAACTCCGTCGCGAGATGCGAAATGAACGGCCCAAAATGCGAGTCCTGAAAGGAAAACGGCGCCGGCGCTTCGGGCCAGATGAGCAGGTCAGGCTGCTGGCTCGGCGAGGGGCGCAGGCTAAGGTCTTCGAGTTCGGCAAGGTCCGCCTTGTGATCCGCGTACCAATCGCCTAGATATCGCGTATTTTCCGGAAAATTGGGTTGCACCACACGGGCCCGATGTTGCGCCTCCGCTTTGGGAACAAATTGCGGCCCGATTCCCATGGTGAGGAACAACACAACCAACACCGCCCCGGCGATGCCCAACCTTCGCCGGGTCTCTGCCGCTGTCCCACAATCGCTCCACAGAAGGAGCGCGTTGAAGGCAGCCGCGACAAATGACAATCCATAGATACCCGTGATGGTCGTCAGTTGCAGCAAGGCGGGATTTTCCGCGGGGGCATAGCCCAAAAGGCCCCAGGGAAAGCTGATTTCCGGCAAATAGGCGCGCAACACTTCTGTCGAGATCCACAGGAACGGGGTCCCCAGCAGGGCCAGATTCAGACTGCGAAGAGATAGGCGCTGGACAGCCCATGCGAAAAGACCGATGGATGCTCCCCAAACCGCCGCAATCAGCAGCAATACGCCCCAACCGGCAGCGCCAGACATCCCTCCATGAACGGCCAGCACTTCGGCAATCCATGGCACGCAGGTCAGCACAAAGATCAGCCCATGCAGAAACCCGCAGAAAAACGCCACCCGCGCGCGGGCGCCAAGAATGCTGGAAAGCAGCAGCGCCAGGCAAAACCACGCGTAAACACTGAGAAAAGCACCATGGAATGAACGGGAAAGAATTGCCCCGCTCAAGGCAGCGAGGGCCAAACGATAAACCGCGGGAGTCTCCTTCAGGCGATGAGGCCGCAGGTAGATGTGCCAGGCCGGAGACGACATCAGTGCTTTACGTAGAACGCCTTAAAGCCCTCGTCTTCGAGGCCTTTCTTTGCCTCGTCGGCGGCCTTCTGATCCCTGAAGGGGCCAACCTGCACGCGGTAGTACTTGTCTTTTGTAGGAGTTTGCACGTAAGCCGCATAGTGCTTTTTCTGCAAACTACTGGCGATTGCCAGCGCGTCATCCTGCCTTACCAGCGCCGCAACCTGAAGAATAATTGTGCCATTGGGCATCACCGGAGCGTTCATTGCTACCCTACTGGTCTTAGACGGCGTAGGCGCGGATGTGGGCTGCGGCTGGACGTTCCCTCTTGCACTTACTTTTTTGGAGGTTGGCGGGACACCGGGAGTCCTTGCGGCCGGTTCGAGGCGCGGCTCACTCTTCCCCGGCTTGTTATTCCCGTAGAATGTCCAATCTGAATTGGACGTAGAGGTCGCGGGATCGGATTCGGCCGCCGGGGATGGTACTTCGACACCCTTCCTGGGCGTCGGCTCGCTCTTGGGCATGATGGCCGGCTCGGGCTTGGTTGCCCAATTCGTCGCCGCACACACCTGTCCGTCATACTGATTCCGGCCCATCACGTAGCCGAGCGTGAAAAATACCCCGGAAAACAGCAGCATCAGCAGGAATAGGCCGATGACGTGTTTGCTCTCAAGAACTCGTTCGCCTGCCCCTCGCCTTCCACCGTACGCCATGCTTATTTTGACGCCCCTCCAATCGACTTTACCCAACTATTAATAATATCGATTGGAAGCGGGAAAACAATGGTTGTGTTCTTTTCGACACCTATCTCCGTCAGGGTCTGCAGGTAGCGCAACTGGATCGCGGAGGACTCCGTTTCCAGCACCTTGGCGGCGTCGGCAAGCTTTTGCGAGGCTTCGAACTCGCCCTGGGCGTGAATGACCTTGGCGCGGCGCTCGCGTTCGGCTTCGGCTTGCTTGGCGATGGCGCGCTGCATCTGTTCAGGGATGTCCACCTGCTTGACTTCAACCTTGCTGACCTTGATGCCCCAAGGCTCGGTGTCTTGATCGAGAATCTGCTGCAGCTTGGAGTTCACCTTGTCGCGTTGGGAAAGGATTTCGTCCAACTCGAACTGTCCGACGATACTGCGAAGGGTCGTCTGGGCAAGTTGCGAGGTGGCATATTGATAATTTTGCACCTGCGATAGGGCAAGGTTCGCGTCGACAACTCTGAAATAACAGACCGCGTTGACCTTCACGGAAACGTTATCGCGTGTGATGATGTCCTGCGGCGGCACATCCAATGTCTCCAGCCGCAAGCTGATGCGGTAAAGCGTTTCAATAGGCCAGAAGACCAGCCGCAATCCCGCACCTTTTGCTTCCGGCAAAAGCCTGCCCAGCCGCAGAACCACGCCACGTTCCCATTCCTTGATGATGTTGATGGAATTCCAGAACCACAACAGAAAAAACCCGATAACAATCAGAAAGCCAATTCCGCCGACTTGAAGCATTTCCTTCCTCCTCTGACCCGACTCGTCTCACTTCTCGATGGATGTCAGGGGGGCGAGAGGTTCGACTTCCAGCTTCAACCCATCGACCCGGAGCACCCGAACTTTTTCGCCGGCTGGAATATTTTCCCTTGAGCCCGCGCGCCACAGTTCCCCGTGGACATGAATCATGCCTTCACCGCTGGGCGAGAGAGCCAGAGTGACAATGCCCTCTTCACCTACAAGTTCTTCCTTGCCGGTGGCGGTTTTCCACTTGCGCGAGTTCAGCACCAGCCGCATCAGAAAAACGGTCAGGAGTGCGAACGGCACCGTTGCGGCCAGCGCGACGCCAAAACTCACACCGCCAGGCGTGAGCGGCGAGCGGATCAAAAACGTTGCTCCCAGCAGCATGGACACAATCCCGCCGAGCAGCAAAACGCCATGACTCGCCAATTTAGCCTCCAGGATAAACAAAACCAGCGCCAGGATAATGAACAGTACACCCGCAAAATTGATCGGCAGGAGTTGCATGGCATACAGCGCCAGCAGCATGCATATTCCTCCTACAACCCCGGGCGCAACCACTCCCGGATGGGTGAACTCCGTGTACAAACCCAACGCCCCGATAAGCATCAGCAGGAAAAACATGTCTGGCTGGACAATGCGCGAAAGGAATTTCTGCCTCGCTGAAAGTTCGAAATCTTCCCGAAGGTAGTTTCCTAATGACAGCTTCACCTGCGTCCCGCTGAACCGCGTGATCTCCCGCCCGTTCAACCCCTGCAGCAGTTCCTCTTTGTTATTCGCTACCAGGTCGATCAAGTGGCCTTCGAGAGCTTCTTTCTCCGTGAACGCGCGCGCGTCGGTTATCGCCGTTTCCGCAAGCTTCGGATTGCGCCCGCGCTTCTCCGTGAAGCTTCGCAGAAAAGCCGTGGCATCATTGTTGACTTTCTTCCGCAAGACTTCGTCGATGGGCATGGTAAACCAGCCGTTCATAAAAATCGGCGTAGCCGCGCCCGTGCGTGTTCCCGGCGACATTGCCGCCACATCGGCGGAAAGCAGAATCAGAAAACCCGCGGAGGCCCCCCGCGCCCCGGTGGGCGAAACATATACCGCCACGGGCACGGGCGAATCCAGGATGTGATGAATGATGTCGGTCATCGAATCGCTCAAGCCCCCCGGTGTGTCCATGGTGATTAGTACAAGTGCGGCTTGGCGTTTCTCCGCATCCGCAAGCCCCTCGTCGATGTAAGTCGCCAGAATCGGCGCCACCTCGCCATCCAACTTCAGTTCGAGGACCAACGGCCGGCCGCGCTCCTCCCGTGCCGCTGCTTCCGAATGCAACACTGAGATGAGCAGGATAGCGAAGCACCACGCCACAACCATTCCGGGCAAGAAGAATAAATTGGATCGGAGGCTAAGTTTTTTCATTCCGCACCTCCCGTCGGTCTGCTCTTTTCCAGGTAATCGAGCAATTCCTTAGCTCCCGGATCATTCGGAGCGAGCTTGATTGCCTTTTCTACTTCCGCCCTCGCCAAGCCATATTTCTTTTGCTCGAGGTAAATGTGCGCCAGCATGGTTCGAACCGCGGCGGAATTGCGCGCCTCCAGGGAAAGTTGCAGTTCATGCGCGGCGTCATCCAGTTTACCCCGGCGATGGTAAATCTCGGCGAGTTCCCGATGAGCGCTAGCGTTGTTGGGTTCGCTAATCAGAGCGGCATGAAATTCCTGTTCGGCGGCGTCCAGGCGTCCGGCCCTGGACTCCTGGCGGCCGCGTCGGATCTGCGCTACTGCCGTGTCCAACGGCACACCCGCATCTGCAGCAAGGCTACTCTGCATTTGTGGTCCTTCGAGTTCGAGGCGCAGGGAGGTCATATCCAGTTCCCTTTTGACTCGCTGGTATTTCGCTAGCGAATCCTCGGCCTTCGAATCAATCTTCAAAACGGGCAATGCCTTTTCGCCCAATGCTTCAACGGCAACCTCGCGCTGAGCGGCAGCTTCCGCTTTTTTCCCTGATTTCTCCAGCGCATACATCAGAAAAGCGAGGTCCTCGGGATTGTCCGGTTCCCGTTGGACGGCCTCGCCAAAGTGCGTCGCTGCTGTGACCGGGTCTTTTTGCTGCAAGGCAAGCAGGCCAAGATTGAAGGGGTAGTCGTTCTCATCGGGGTCGATGTCACGCGCCCGGCCAAGGGCCGTCAGCGCTGCGGGAAGATGCTGCTGGCGGGCGAGCGCGAGGGCCAGATTGTTGAGAATTTCCGGCAGGTCCGCTCCATTCACCATATTGTGGTGTAGTTCTTCCTGCAGCGCCGCAAATACTTCCTCAGCTTTGTCGGGCTGGCCCAAACGAAGGCGGCAAACGCCGGCGGCAAATCTTGCCTCGACACTGCGCGCGTGCGTCGATGGAACTTTTGCATACCAGGTCAGCGCTGCATTGCAATCATTTCTCTGGAAATACAGCTCGCCGATGGCCAGTGCGGGGTCGCTCCAATCGGGTTCGAGGCGCACCGCCTCCTTCAACTCGCGAAGGCGGGATTCATCGTCGTTTGCCAACAAGCCGCGGATATACTGCTCCAATGCGGCAACGCTGAGTGGTTGCTGGAGTTTGAAAAACTCGGCAAGGCTGAGCGGATATTTGTGATCACACGTGCCCAGCAGCCGCCAAACCAGTTTTGTGTGCACCTCAATGAGCGAGGCGAGCGGCCCACTTTGATTGACCGTCGGAAGCAGCGCTACCGGGCTGACACGAAGCGTGCGCGCGTTGACGCTGATGGTCTTCCCGTCGGAGGTGTAGTTGCCGAAAACAATGTAATCCGCATCCATCTCCTGCGCGATGTGCAGCATGGTGGCGTGGCTCAGTTTTCCCGAGGAGGGCAGGCTGTAGCGATCCATCTCGTTCAAGCGCCCTGCGTGCGAATAAACCTGTTGGCCGGCCGCCGAAAGCCTCTGAATAGCCAATTCTTCCAGGCCTTCGCCAATCCAGTCGAGGCGAGGCGTTGCACCTATATTCTCGAACGGAAAAACAAGGAAAATGCCTTCCTGAGGAAGAACAGGACGCAGTACGGCGGCGGAAGCATTGGATTGCCTGGCACTCAGTCGGCCAGCGCCAACCAAAACACAAACGCCAACCAGAAGGCGGGGGAAGCTGCGCGTACGGCAGGGGCGCACTCTCATTCTGCGCCCATTGTAGCAGAGCGAGTACCTCCAGTTGCGTAGGATCGCTCTCGCTATGACCGGCTTACCAGATGCGGCAATATTTTGCGCGAACCATCTTTTGGCCTTCATGGCAGCCGAAAGCCTGTCGAAACTCCGGGAAGTTGGAGACCACGTTATTGACGCGGTATTTCGGATAGGAATGTGGATTCGTCAAGACCACGGTGCGAATTAGTTCGGGCCGGTATTGTTCGCACCAAGTGAAAGCGTAGGACAAGAAAAATCGCTGCAGTTCGGTGAGCCCGTCGGAGCCTTTCTCATCGAGACTCTTTCCACCGCGCGCGAGGTCGCTCTGCAGGGCCATGAGTGCCAGGTCCCCCATTATCCGCGGTGTCTTCGCCTTGCGTGAGAAGGCCGTCCTGTTTGACGCCCGGACCGGCCTCGGGAATTTCCTGGGTGTATTGATCGGAGATGCATTTCCCGCGGGCTTCATATTCCTTGGCGTCAGACTCGGTCCACCAATCGCGCAGATTGCCTTGTGCATCGAATTTACGGCCCTGATCGTCAAACCCATGAATGATTTCATGGCCAATGATCGCGCCAACACCGCCATAATTGACCGCGTCGACCTGCTGGGCGTCGAAGAAAGGCGGCTGAAGGATGCCGGCGGGGAAATTCACGGTATTGGATTGTGCATCTTCGTAGGCATTGATGGTGGGAGGTGTCATGCCCCACTCGGTACGATCCAGAGGTTGGCCGATTTTGTTGACCCAGCGCTGATATTCGAAGGCGGTGGTGTGTTGGCGGTTGAGGAGATAGTTAGCGCGGCCAATGGAGACCGAAGAATAGTCGCGCCAGCTGTCGGGGTAGCCAATCTTGTTGAGAGTGGCGCGAAGTTTCACCTGCGCTTGTTTTTTGGTTTCCGGGGTCATCCAATCGGCGGCATCAATATCTTTCGACAATGCCGTTTCCAGGTCCTGGACCATTTTCAGCACACGATCCTTACTGCTGGAAGGAAAAGCGCGGTCGACATACACCTGACCCAGCGCCTCTCCAAGATTGCCGTCCGTCGCACGCACACACCGCCGCCAACGGGGTTGCAGTTGCTGGGCGCCATACAGCGTATGTGCGAAGAAATCAAAATTCTCATTGACGAACGGCTCGCTCAAGGCACCCGCATTGCCGTGAAGCATTTGCCAGCGCAGGTAGGTCTTCCAGTGGTCGAGAGGCTGCTGGGTGAGCATCAATTGCAGATTCTTGAAGAATTCCGGGGAAGTGACGATGTAATGAGGGGTGCTCGGGGCCTTGACCAGTTTCAGGTACAGCTCCCAGTCAAAGGCAGGCGTGAGCCCCTTTACTTGCGCAAGAGACATTTTGTTATTGATGTTCTTGGGATCTCGGCGCGCCACCGGATCCATGGCCGACCTAGCCATGCTGGTTTCCATAGCCAACACCACGCCTGCATCGGTCTTGGCCTGATCGGGCTTTTCTCCGGCGAGGACAAACATTTTGGCGATATGCACCAAATACTTTGCCCGGATTTCCTTGGATTTGTCGTCTTCATCGAGATAAAAGCTGCGACCCGGAAGCGCCATGCCTCCCTGGTCGATCATCGCGACGTTGTGGGAAGCGTCATCGAAATCGGCCTGACCCGAGAAACCGAGCAATGCGGCATCGGTCTGGTTGTCGCCCGGGTTCGTGGCGCCAGGAACAGTTTGATGAAGGTGCACGATTTCTTCGGTGAGCTCGGTTTTGTCCTTTATATCAGCAATGCGATGGAGTTCCGGCATTAGCCATTCCGCCGCATTGGCATCAATGGTCTTGGTGTCCATGCACGCATAGTAGTAGTCGCCGACTTTCTGTTCATTGGGAGTACGCTTCGGATTGTCTGTAGAATTCTGCTCGAGTGTCTGGAGCAGGACGGTCTCGTTCCATAGCTGAAGGGGACTGCCAACGCCCCAGGAGACTTGGTCCGCGGGGATTGCATGGGCGGCAATCCATTTGCCATCGGCGTACTTGTAGAAATCGTCGCAGGGATTGGCGTTGGTATCGACAGACGAAGTATTGAAATGCTCCAACTGCGGTAATCCCTTCGGGGGCGTCTGCGGGGAGGGTTGAGCCTGCTGAGCAAAAGAGGGTAAGGCGAGGAGGAGTCCCCCTGCCAAGCAGAACTGGATGCGCATGGAATACCTCACAGAATGTGCAGCGGCAAGCATTGTTGCAAATGGAACGCAGTTTAGCAAACAAGCGCGCGAGATACTGCTATGTGCGCCCTGCGCATGGCGGCCGAGGGATGATCCGCCTCACTCAATACGCAAAAACCGTCATTCCAACTTCGGAATTCAGCCGAAAATACCGTTAGGGCTGCGCGGCTTCCGGGGGCTTTGCCAGAAGAACTTCCTGAACAGCCGGGTCCTTGAGGACGCTGGCGAAAGAAGGATCGGATTTGATGGAGTTCAAGTCCTTATAGCCCTCATCGCGAGCCTTCTTCAGATAGATCACGCAGCGTTCCACATTGCCGGACTCCGCGAATGATTTCGCTAGAAGGAAGTAAAAGCGGGCCCGATCGCTGCCTATGGAACGGTCCTGGATGACCGTCCCAGTCCTCGATTTCGCGGTCTCAAAAGTGTCCGGATCGATTTGCAATGCTTTGCGAAACGCGGCGATGGATTCCTCGTAGTTCTTCAACCCGAAATAGGCGTATCCCAGATTCAAGTAGAAGGCTGCATAATCCTCGCGCAAGGAAATCGCCTTCTTGTAAGACCGGATGGCCTTGGCAAACTTTTTGTGCTCGTAGTAGATCGTGCCGATGTTGTTTTGCACGTCGGCATAGTGGGGATCCAGCTTGGCCGACTTTTGATAGCACTTGAGAGCGGAATCCAATTGCGCCTGGTTGTGAAGGCTGATGCCCAGTTCATTCCAATAAACGGCATTCTTCGGATTCTCCACGGTCAGTCTGTGGAATACGTCCTGGGCTTCGCGATACTGTTTCCGGACAAGATACAAGCGGGCCAGGTCTTCGTCGGACAATTGCGGGTTCTGGCTCTTTGCACCGACGGCAGCCGGCGCCTGCCCCGGGGAACTGGCAGGATTGGTCTGTGCGCAAACGGGGAGCAAAATGGAAACCAGGAGGAAAGAACCAGCTGGAATCGCCAAGCAATGCCTAGTCATGGCGAGACTCCTTTGTCCCGAACGGGCTTCTCGGGCTCTTTCTTCTTCTTATCCCCAAAGATACCAAAAAACTTCTGCAACGGCCCTTTTTTCTTTTCAGTAGCCTTAACAGCATCGGCGTCGTGCGGATCGCCCGGCGGTTGCGCGCCCTTTATCTCCGCCTGGCCTGGAACGCCGTTGCCCCCCTGTGGCGGCGGTTTCGGAGACCCACCGCCAAAAATGTGAGAGAGGAAAGAGCCGACAGCGGTGGCAGGGCTGTGCCCGCCGTGCAATTCGCAGAGTTGCGTTGGTTGGGAGCCGTTGATGTAGACTTCCTCGCGCGTTGATGGGCAACTCGGAGTAGCGACCTCCAGCGTGTCGGAGTCAATCAGCACGGAATCCACGCCTTCCGGCTTCTCGAAGTCCTTTACGTCGCGATATCCCGGCAACGCCGTAGCGCGGATCATGAAATCCGCCCAAATAGGCGCCACGGCCACGCCACCCGTCAGGCCCAGATCGTGATTATCATCAAAACCAATCCAAATGACGCAAACAAGATTATTGGTGAAGCCGGCGAACCAGCCGTCACGCGACGTTCCTGTCTTTCCCGCCGCTGGCAGCGTGAATCCCTTGGCGCGAACTTGCGCGCCTGTGCCCTTGTTTAACACGTCTATCAAAATGCTGTCGACAAGATACGCCACGCGCGGGTCCAGGACCATCCTGTTCACCGCGCTGTTCTTCTCCAACAAATTTCCGCTCGCACTGGAAACGCTTCTTACGTACATCGGTTCCGCGCGCGTGCCCATGGTCGCGAATGCCGTGTAAGCTCCGGCCACCTCGACCGGCGTCAATTCGTACGCTCCCAAGGCCACAGCCGGCGTGGGTTTGATGTTTGGGGGCAAACCCATTTGTCGCGCGACCTGCACAACGCGGCCATAGCCCACCATCTCCGCTACTTTCACCGTGGCCACATTCAATGAATTGGTCAAAGCCTGACGTAAGGTGACTTTGCCCATAAATCTCTCGCCATAATTGTTAGGCGTGTATGGGTCCTGGCCCTCGAATTCAAATACCGTCGGCTCGTCATCCACCGTCGTTGCGGGTGTAACCAGGGGTTGCGCGCCATCAACAGCATTATTGAACGCCGCCGCATACACGAACGGCTTAAACACGGAGCCCGGCTGGCGGTGCGCGAGCGCGTGATTTAACTGGCTCTGCCCGTAATCCCGGCCTCCGATTAGCGCCTTGATTTCTCCGGTCCGCGGATCCAGCGCCACCAGCGCAATCTGCGCTTGCGGAACTGGCTCGCTGCTTCCCTTCTTCGCGTTCGCCTTGTGCGTCCTTTCATACTTCTTGGCCAGCAACGCATCCACGTTCTTCATGCCGTTTTCAATCGCCACCGCCGCGGCGCGCTGAAGCTGCGGATCGAGCGTGGTGTACACCCGGTAGTTGGAACTCAGCAAGTCCTGTTCCGAATATTTCTCCAGCAGGTGGTCTTTCACCATGTCCACAAAATAAGGAGCTTCGTTGCCGGTTACCGAGGCGCGCGCCAGCTTCAGCGGAACTTCCTTGGCTTCCTGCACATCGCTTTCCGTGGCGTACTTGTTCTCCATCATCTGCGTCAGCACGCGATCGCGGGCTTGTACCGCGCGTTCGGGATGCCGGTCGGCAACGGAGTAGTAGTTGGGCGCGCGGATGAGACCCGCAAGGAATGCACATTCCGGCAGCGTGAGCTGGCGCAGATCTTTCCCGAAATATGCCACACTGGCTTCCGCAAATCCCCGAATCCCGAAGCTACCGCGGTTGCCCAGATACACCTCGTTTGCATACATCTCAAAAATCTGTTGTTTGGTAAAGCGCTGCTCCAGCTCAAAAGAGAAGATGGCCTCGGCCAGCTTCCGCTTCCAGGTCCGGTTGGTGGAAAGGAAATAGGTGCGGGCCACCTGCATGGTAATGGTACTGGCGCCCTGCATGTGTGTGCTGTGCCGAATATCGGCCCAGGCCGCCCCGAAGATGCGGATGAAATCGAACCCCGGGTGTTCGAAAAAACGCTTGTCTTCCGCGGACAGGATGGCTTGCACCAGGACGGGCGGCAGATCCTCATATCGGACAGGGCGGCGCTTCTCCCTTGAACTGTCGAAGAGGTTGGTGATCAGCTCAGGCTCGATTTCCGCGACGCCCATGTCCGGTCCACCCGCAAGCGGCCGGATCGCGCGAATCACGCTGCCATTGAATTGCACTGTCAAACCGTTGGAACCAGCAAAATAGGAGAGCTTGGACGGCTTGATTTCGACGCGGTTTCCCTCCACGGAGTACTCCCCCAGGGAATTCTCGTCCGCCTCTGGCCGGTACCCCGAGCGCTGCAGGTACGTCACCAGGTCGTCCGCGCCCCAGGCTTGGCCGTCGGAGATTCGCGCCGGGGAAGAGAAGATTTGCGTGCTGTTCTGAAGAATGTGGCCGGACAACCGGGCATCGATCATCCGGGAAAATTTGACGTAGTAAAAGGTGAAGATGCCCGCGGCAACTAGGACGCACAGGGCGACAACGGCAAGTAGGCCAAGTCCAAAGGCGGAGGTCCAAAAACCTTTTTGAAGACGAAAGCGCACAGAAATTCCCCCAGTGCTGGCCAGTTACTATTGTCTCGCAATGTGTAAGCGGAGCAAAGCCGAAGTTGATCCACGAAAAAAGGGCACTTCCGGGCTCAGAGTTATCCGCATTGGGATTACTTCATTATGTCCCTGCCCTCCGACGACGGCGAAAAGTTTAGGTCTGTCTTATAGACAAGAAAATCCACCGGAACGGAGTAGCTCACGATGATCTCGATGCCATGATTGGTGTTTGTCACCTTCACGTCATCGCGTTTGGCGGGAATATCCAGGTCCTGAATGGTCCGGAAAATGTTGTCCTTAATCTGATCTTCGGTGTAGTGATTGACAATCGCGAAACGCGCTTGTTCACCGATTTTGTCCTTCAGTTGGTACTCCGCAACATACACGGGCACAATCTTGACTGCGGAGACGATTCCGATAATCAGAATCGTCGTATAGATTATGGCCTTCAACTTGCCTTCGCCCAGCTGACCACGGCGGGAAGATTGCGATCTCCGGTTCACGAACGCGCGCTCCATAGGCCGCTCCTGGCTTCAAGCCAGTTGGCGGAAAAATGATTGACCAATAAAATTACGCTAACACCCCGCGGACCCGCTGTCGAGGATTGGCGCAACCTTGTGTTCTTCGGCGGTAACGTCCCTGGTCCATCCGGAATGGCAGCCGGATGGTCCGTGCTCAATAAGCGCGGGCAAAGATGGCTCGCTCCTTAGCTGGTTTGCCACAGTAGATACATGCGCCGGAACCACTGCTCTCCCCGTTGCCGAGCACCGCTGCCGGGTCCAACGGAATACAGCGCATGGTCGCACGGGTTTCTTCCTTGACCTTTTCCTCGCATTCGCCGCTCCCGCACCAGTACGCGTAAGCAAAGCCGTTTTCGACAGCCTTCTTGAATTCATCATAAGTTTTGGTTTCGTGGGTGTTCGCCCGGCGGAAGGCCAGGGCCTTATCAAGCAAGGCTTGCTGAATCTCGGCGAGAAGCTTTTCTATGGTAGCGGGCAAATCCGCCAGTGGCGCGCTGACTTTTCCCTCCTTGCCGGGCTTATCGCGGCGCGCCAGCATCGCGGCCTGCTTGGCAACGTCCTTGGGTCCAAGCTCCACGCGGACGGGCACACCGCGCATTTCCCAATCATTGAACTTCCAGCCCGGGCTGAAGCCCTCCCGTTCATCCAGCGCCACGCGCAGATTGGCCTTGATCAACTGGGCCTTCAATTCCTTAGCGGTCTTCAGGACGCTCGCCTTTTCCTCTTCCGTCTTGAAAATCGGCACAATGACCGCCTGCGTGGGCGCGATCTTGGGTGGCATCACCAGACCCTGATCGTCGCCGTGCACCATGATGATGGCCCCAATCACGCGTGTCGAGAGTCCCCACGAGGTCGTCCAGCAGTGTTGCAGGACGCCGGTCTGATCCAGGTATTT
Organism: Candidatus Acidiferrum sp.; assembly: GCA_049686315.1. Taxonomy (GTDB): domain Bacteria; phylum Acidobacteriota; class Terriglobia; order Acidiferrales; family UBA7541; genus Acidiferrum. The sequence goes on from JBAVHY010000105.1 coordinate 18,900, forward strand.
CACCTCAAACGCCTGCGCGAAGTTCTGTCCCAGGAAGTGGGAGGTGCAGAACTGCAGAGCCTTTTGGTCGCCCATCATCGCTTCCAGGGAGTAGGTTGTATCCGCGCCCGCGAATTTTTCCGCGTCGGATTTGCGCCCAGGGATCACGGGAATCGCCGCATCATTCACCGCAAAATCGGTGTACACGTCCAGCATCTGCCTGGTTTCATCGACGGCCTCCTCGCGGGTGGCGTGCGCGGTGTGCCCTTCCTGCCAATAAAATTCCAATGTGCGCAGGAACAACTTCGTGCGCAGCTCCCACCTCACCACGCTGTTCCACTGGTTCATCAGCACCGGCAGATCGCGGTACGACTGGATCCACTTCGACCACATGTGCCCGATGATGGTTTCCGAAGTGGGCCGCACGATCAGCGGCTCGGCAAGTTCTTCCCCTCCCCCAATTGTTACGACTGCCAGCTCGGGTGAGAAACCCTCGACGTGATGCTTCTCTTTCTCAATGAAGCTCTTGGGAATGAGCAGCGGAAACGCCACGTTCTGGTGCCCGGTGGCCTTGAATCGCCGGTCCAGCGCTCCCTGGATGTTCTCCCACAACGCCCAACCGTACGGCCGCACGATCATGCAGCCCCGCACCGGCGCGTAATCGGCCAGTTGCGCCTTTAAAACCAATTGGTTGTACCACTCGGAAAAATCTTCTGCCCGGGTAGGTAGCTTTTCGTCAGCCATGCGTTTCCTTGTCCGTTTCCATCACACTAGGTAAGCATCCGAGCGTAGCGGACACCCTCTCCCACTGTCAACGCGAGCCTGCTACCTCTCGCTTTTGAAATCTCTCAAGCAATCACAAAGTTTCAAAACCTCCACCTGCATATGGGACATTAGACCCTATCAGACAGGCCATCTCTGATGATGGTTTTTAATGCATCAGGTACTCGTTATGGTGTAGCCTCCATGCACATGGCGAGAGCATTTACTGCCGCTCTATTCGCATTGTTCGTTATAGCGATTGTCTTCGTCTTTTTTGTTCGAAAAAAGAAAGTTAAGTCGCCTGAGTTCGGGACGACTGACGAGTTCGTCCAGTGGATGGCAACCGAAGCTGTAAAGGACGCTACGGACAATAACCACATAACCCTCAACTACTCGCCCGATTCGATTCAGAGCGTTGAGAAAATTCTAGGAAGCCTGCACGATCAATACGTCAAGAACCCTTCTTCAGTCAGCGCCAATGGCCTTGGTTCGGCATACGGGGCCTACCTCGGAGAAGTAATTCGAAGAACTGAACCAGGGGCAAAATGGGAGAGAGACGATCCCGTGGGTGGTGAAAAGTCCTATCCCATCATCTGGGGTGCTGGAAATTCTTATCCCATGGCGTGGTGCTACCACCGAATCGTGAATGGGCCTGAGGACAATGTTTGGGTCAAATATCGAGTCCTAAAAGACAAAAGGGGCAATTCAGAAAGCCACAAACCTGAATAGCCGTCAGATCAGACTCCATGATCAATCCTGCATTATTCATTCGACTTACGTTGAGATTGTCCCACCCCTCTTCTCCGCCCTGTCATCCTCGACGCTCGCGCTCGTGGAAACCGCCTGTCCAATCCTTCTCGCACAAGTGTCTTGATCACCGCCTGACGGCTGATATTTAGTTCCTCTGCGGCATCGTCAAGTTCCGCAAGCATAGGGGCCGTGAAGTCTACATTGACCCTCTGGATGGGATACACCATCCGCAAGCGGTTTGTAAAAAAACGGCTGATATCTTCTCCCCGGCTGGCCATACGTGCGATCTGCTCAGCGCTGATCGATTTCCGCTTCTTATATGTTTTCTTCATAGAGGGCTCTTTCTTCCTTGGTTGCCTTCCACAGCGTAACCAGATGGAAATACTCTCCTTCCTCGTCTTCGCGAAGCTCAAAAATTACCGAGTACAGCGTTCCTTTAACCCATCCAATCGCGCGGAAACCCAATCCCACGCGTTGGATCAGCGCGCAGCTTCCGGCTCTTTCTCTCGTCGAAATGAAATCGAAGACCGGTATAACCCTTATACCACATTCTGAGGTCTCCTGGCATTACGGTTTGGCCCGAGTATCGCGCGAACGGTCTGATACTTATTAATTAATTTATTCTATAGGTATTTTACGTAGAATGAAACACCTTGTCAAAGCAAGTGGCTACATCCCCATGCGACACCCTGGCATGCTGTCATTCGTTGATTTACAATCCCGCGCATGCGCAAGGTGGTCCTCGGCCTCGGCATCAGCCTCGACGGCTACATCGCTCGCCTCGACGGTTCGGTGGACTTCCTGTTCATGCCCAAGGACTACTCCATGGGCCCCTTCTTCAAAACCATCGATACCGCCATCATGGGCCGCAAGACTTATGAAGTTGGCCTCAAGATGGGGGGCAGCGCCTCTTTTCACGGTTCTTCCATGACTTACTACGTCATGTCCCACTCTCAGCCGCCTGGGAAGCGCGATGACGTCATCTTCACCAACCAATCTCCAGCGCCGCTCACCGGGCAGATCCGCGCGCGGCCTGGCAAGGATATTTGGCTCATGGGTGGTGGCGAGCTCGCGCGTGCTTTTTTCAAAGACGACCTGGTCGATGAACTCTATCTTGGCGTTGTGCCCGTCTTGCTCGGTGAAGGAGTTCCGCTGTTCCCCTCTGGTTTCCCCCAGCGCGGTTTCGAACTCCTCGAAAACAAAACATTCTCCAAAGGCCTCATCGCGCTCAAATACAAACGTATCCGCCCAAAGCCAAAGCGCAGACGCTAAATTCCCGAATTGTTCGACGAAATCGCCGGTGAGTGCTAAATCGCGCTGCCCAGAAACCACTCCTCGTCCGATCCCTTCGGGTGGCTGCGAATCAGCAACTCCGGGTCCTTCACCGTCACGCGGCTGTAGGGCGCCACCGAATGCGTCAGCCACACATTTCCCCCGATGACGCTGTGATGTCCTATCCGCGTATCACCCCCCAGGATTGTCGCTCCCGGATAAATCGTCACATGGTCTTCGATGTCCGGGTGCCGCTTATTCGACAGGCCACGCATCAATTCCCCTTCGGCATCGCGCCGGCTTGTGGGGTTGAACGCGCCGAGTGTAACGCCGTGATACAGCGTTACATTCTTCCCTATCGTCGCAGTCTCGCCGATCACCACTCCTGTCCCGTGATCGATAAAAAACGACTCACCAATCGTGGCTCCGGGGTGAATATCAATTCCCGTGCGGCTGTGCGAAATCTCGGTCATCAGGCGCGGCAAGTACGGCACCTTCAACTTGTATAGCTCGTGCGCAAGCCGCTGAATGGTAATCGTCTCCGTGCCGGGATAGCTGAACAGAATCTCTTCGAAACCTGTCGCTGCCGGATCGTTTTTCAGCGCCGCCTTCAGGTCGGTTCCCAGCAGTCCCGCCAACTCTGGCAGTTTTTTGCGCACGTCCGCGAGCAATTCCTCCGCAACCTGGGGCAGGTTCGCAGGCGCGTCCTTTCCGCGGCAATTGCAGTCGAATCGGATAGCGTAAACAATCTGCTCCGCCAGTTGCAGATCCAGCCGTTCCAGGAACGCCGTGGCCTGCGCGCCGTGCGCTTCGCCAGGATCAAAACAGATCGGAAACAGCACTTCGAGATACCGCCGGCAATACGTCGCAGCCTCGTCTCTAGACGGCAAAAGGTACTTTGCCGCCGGATCGCCGGCCAGCCGAGCCTCGAGCGCCACTCGAAATTCCAGTGCCAGACTGCGCAGTTCCTCGTTGGATTTAGTCATAAGGTCCGTGCCAATTATGGTGACACAATGAACAGGGCTGGCGCACCCCCATTCGAGTGAGTGCGCCATGCCTTCAGTTCTGCGCCTATGCGCCGATGCCTTCAAATAAGATCGTGGAGAGATACCGCTCCCCAGCATCCGGCAATATCGCCACAATCGTCTTGCCAGACAACTCCGGCAGTTTGGCCAAACGCACGGCCACTGAAGCGGCCGCGCCGCAGGAGATGCCGGAGAGAATACCCTCTTCGCGCGCCAGGCGCCGTGCATACTCCACGGATTCTTCGTTGGTAACCAGTTCAACCCGGTCCACAAGACTCAGATCCAGGTTCTTCGGCACGAAGCCGCCGCCGATTCCCTGAATCTTGTGCGGCGCCGGCGTGAGCGGCTCACCAGCTATTGTTTGCTTGATCACGGGACTAACGATTGGCTCGACGGCCACTGTCGTGATCTTTTTCCCCTTCGCATTTTTGATGTACCGGCTAACACCAGTAAGTGTTCCCCCGGTGCCAACCCCGCTTACCAGCACATCAACCTGACCGTCCGTGTCATTCCAGATTTCCGGCCCGGTTGTCGCCTCGTGAATCGCCGGGTTCGCCGGATTGTCAAACTGCTGCGGCAGGAAATAGTGCTGCTTATCCGATTCGTAGATTTCCGTCGCCTTTTTGATCGCGCCCTTCATGCCTTCCGGTCCGGGCGTCAGCACCAGCTTCGCGCCAAACGCCGCCAGCACTCGCCGCCGCTCGAGTGACATAGTCTCCGGCATCGTCAATGTAATAGCGTAACCACGAGCCGCCGCCACATATGCCAGCGCGATTCCCGTGTTGCCGCTGGTTGGCTCCACGATCTCGATTCCCTTCCGCAGCACCCCGCGCTTTTCCCCATCCCAAATCATGGCAGCCCCGATACGACACTTCACCGAGTACGCAGGATTTCTCCCCTCGATCTTCGCGAGCACCGTCGCCTTCGCACCGTCGGTCACGCGGTTCAATTTGATCAGAGGGGTTCTTCCAATGCTTAGCGAATTGTCTGCGTATATATTCGACATGAGATCAACCTCGGTAGAGTGAATTTGCTGTATCGGGACAGCACCCTAAGTATAGAACTCCTTGGGCGGAAACATCATAGCAGGTAGGTCCAAGCTCTGGCTCCACCGCACTGTAAAGAGGATGCACAAGATTGCGGTTGGTTGCGCACTCCGTTAGAATTCGGCTTTGAGGTGAAGGCGCTGGAACCCTCTCGGAAACCGCGGATTGCCCTCGCATCGGACAGCCCATCGGGACAATGCCTTGATCGAAGTGGAACTGCGCCAGCAGAACTGAACTGGACCTCAACCCGCGTGGAATAGTTGCCAGTTTTTGCGGATAAGTCAGGAGAAGCAATGACCACTGAAGCGAATGAACGAATGAAGCGCCCCCTCGATACAGTAGACCCTCAAATTGCCACTTTGTATCGCGAGGAAGCCAGGCGACAGGCCACCGGGCTTGAGTTAATCCCCTCGGAAAACCTCGTTTCCGAAGCCGTTCTCGATGCCATGGGGTCCATCTTCACCAACAAGTACGCCGAGGGATATCCGGGCAGGCGATACTACGGTGGTTGTGAGTTCGCCGACAAAGTGGAGCAACTAGCCATCGACCGCGCCAAGGAATTGTTCGGTGCGGAGCACGCCAACGTCCAGGCACACTCCGGTACGTCGGCGAACGTGGCGGTGTACATGTCCATGCTGCAGCCCGGCGACATGGTTTTGGGCTTGGCGCTGGCGCATGGCGGCCACCTGACTCACGGGCACCCATTGAACTTTTCCGGCCGCATGTACAAATTCATCGAATATCATGTGCGCCGCGATACCGAGCAAATCGATTACACCGAAATCGAGGAACTCGCGCACCAGCACAAGCCCAAAATGATCGTCGCGGGCGCCAGCGCGTATTCCCGGATTATCGATTTCGAACGCATCGCGAAGGCGGCAAAGTCTGTCGGCGCCCTGTTCTTTGTGGACATGGCGCATATCGCCGGATTGGTCGCAGCTGGCGTGCATCCGAGCCCGGTCCCCCACGCGGACATCGTCTCTACCACCACGCACAAGACTCTTCGCGGACCGCGCGGCGGGCTGGTGCTGTGTCGCTCGGCTTTCGCCAAGGAACTCGACAAACTCACCTTCCCTGGCACTCAGGGTGGTCCGCTGGTGCACACCATCGCCGCGAAAGCGGTGTGCTTGAAGGAAGCCATGGAGCCCTCTTTCAAGGACTACCAAAAGCAGGTGGTGGCGAACACCAAAACCATGGCCGCCGCCGTCGCCAAGCAGGGTTTCCGTATCGTGACGGGCGGAACGGACAATCACCTCTTTCTTATCGAAGTGCACTCGCGCGGCATCACCGGCAGCGATGCGGAGAAAGCGCTCGATCGCGCCGGCATCACCGTCAACAAGAATTCCATCCCCTTTGACCCACTTCCCCCGATGAAGGCTGGAGGAATCCGCCTTGGCAGCCCCTCGGTAACCACCCGCGGAATGAAGGAACCCGAGATGCAGTTGATCGGCACTTGGGTGGCGGAAATTCTCAGCCACGTCGGCGATTCCGCTGTGGAACAGAAAGTGCGCCAGCAGGTTGCTGAATTGGCCGCGCGATTCCCCATCTACGAGTCGCGACTCAAAGCGGAAGTAGCGCACGCTCGCGTGTAGCTATCCGGTCCATAACAGGCCCGCCTGCGGAGGGCCTTCGCCACCCGCCCAAGGAATATTCAAGAATTGTCTAGAGCGAAAAGACCTTGGCCGAAGACTGTCCCTTTGGTCAGTAGATTCCCTCTCGGGGAAGCCGTAGGGTAACCTTAACCGAGAAATGCGAACTCCAGCGGCAGTTTCGTACGATATTCGTCTCTTCCGCTTGCAGGCGTCCTTCCCGCTGCGGCTCGCCGCTTTTCCAGGAGTCAACTGCTTCCCGGTGGAGTCCTCCAGTTAGCGCGAGGTGGAACGATGATGGATACGGAAGCTTTCCGCGAATTCAAAACCGGGCTGGGTTTCCTGCGCAACAATTATGTCAGCCGGGCGCTTGAACACATCAAACGCGCCGCGGAACTCGAAAGAAACAATCCCTATTACATGTCCTACCTGGGCGTTGCTCTTGCCCGCACGCAACAACGCTGGGCCGACGCGGAACGTCTATGCGATACCGCCGTGCGCATGAAGCGCAATCAAGCTCAGCTCTACCTCAACCTTGCCGAAGTCTATATGGCTTCTGGACGCAAGGAAGATGCCCGGGAGGCCCTCATCTCCGGCATGAAATACGCCCGACGCGACATCCGCCTGAACATCGCCATGGCCAAGCTCACCCCTCGGCGCTCCCCGGTCTTCTCTTTCCTCGAAAGGACGCACCCTCTTAACCGGCATTTCGGCATGCTGCGCCACAAGACCCTTCACGTCATCGGCAAGACCTGAGCAACATCGACTTTCCCAACCCCCCAAACGCAAGAAGGGCGGGTGGCTACAAGCCATCCGCCCTTTTTGTTTGCGTCGAAGTAGTAAGCCCTTGCGCTGTCGCAATTACTTCCTTTGGTGCGCGGTGCCGAAACTGTAGCCGCCCTGAAGTCCGATTTCCATCAGGATTTTGAATCCGACTCCAAACAACCCGTTTGGCAGGGCGTCGCGCCGCACCACCTCGGTCAAGTATTCCCGGGTCATGGCTGCGGGCTCGTTGGAGTAGGGCATAGTTACGAAAAGACGCATGCCCACCTCATACCCGAGTTCACTGGTTTGAAAATAGACTCCGGTACGCGAAACACTGTGCGTGCTGCGGATGTCATCGAACGGTTCACGCTCAGGGTCGGATGGCCGGATGCGCATGAGTTGCGTGATTTTGCAGCGGCGGCTCCCACGCCGCTCCTTGTGCGACGCGACCGGTGGTACACCACCCGTTGGAAGCTTTGCTTTCACCATGAAATCCAGAGGGGAAGCCATCACTGTTCACCTTTTCGAAATAGAATTCTTCCTCAAAGTGAAGGATAGATGGGCTAGCCCAGAAAACCCATAGAGAACCCGTACTCGACAAAAGTACACCACTACGGCCTGATGATAGTAGTACGAAAGTACCGGACCGGCAAAACCCCCTGAGGAAAACCGGAAATCATTTAAGTCCAAATGTTAGTTACAGATGACTTCCAACTGCCTTTTGTGCCATTCTCTTCGCGGTGTTCACTCGGGGAAAGGGACTATGCCCAAGAAATTCAAGGATTTGACCGAAAGAGAGATCTTGGCCTTAGCCGTAACCAGCGAAGAAGAGGATGGCCGCATCTACGGCGAGTTTGCGGATGCCTTGCGCGAATCCTATCCCGCCACTGCGGAGATGTTTGAAGCCATGCGCGCCGAAGAGGCGGTCCACCGGGACCGGCTTTTAGCTCTATTCCGCCAGCGCTTTGGCGATCAGTTTCCTCCCATCCGCCGTGAAGACGTGCGCGGATTCTTGCAGCGCCGCCCCGTCTGGATGATGCGGCCTCTTGGCATGAAAGTAGCGCGCCGCCAGGCCGAAATCATGGAGATGGAAGCCAGCCGTTTCTATATGCGCGCTGCCAGCCGCACCACCGATGTGCCCATGCGCGAACTTTTGAATATGCTGGCGGACGAGGAGAGGAAGCACACGCGCGCAGCGGGGGAATACGAAGAAAAGCATCTGACCGAAAAGGCCAGGTCCGACGAAGAGGAATCGCACAAGCGGCTTTTCATGCTGCAATTTGTGCAACCCGGTTTGGCTGGGCTGATGGATGGCTCCGTTTCCACTCTTGCCCCGCTTTTCGCCGCTGCGTTTGCCACGCAGAAAAGTTGGGACGCTTTCCTGGTCGGGATGGCGGCAAGCATTGGCGCGGGAATCTCCATGGGCTTTGCGGAGTCCCTTTCCGACGACGGCTCGCTCACGGGACGCGGCTCTCCTTGGATTCGTGGGACCGTGACCGGACTGATGACCGCCGCCGGCGGCCTCGGCCACACCCTTCCCTTTCTCATCTCGAATTTCCGTATCGCCATAGGCATTGCCATCTTCGTTGTGGCCGTCGAATTGGGCTCCATCAGCTACATCCGGCACAAGTACATGGACACGCCATTCCTCCAAGCCGCCTTCCAGGTCATTGTCGGTGGCGTGCTTGTCTTCCTCACCGGCTGGCTTATCGGCAGTTCATAGAAGCCATTTGGCTCTGTCGCCAGCCTTACGAACATTGCCAGGGTGGACAAAAAATCCTCGCTGCCGTCGCTTCGACGAACTTCGATGCGCTGCCTTGCAGGATCAAATGCCGCCCCGCCTGACTACAAAGCAGGGTCAGTCCGTATGCGCCGGCGCGTGGGAAGGAATCGGGCGCCGCTGAAATGTGCGCCGCAGGAAAGACTGGAACCGGTCCATGTAGATGTATACCACCGGTGTCGTAAACAGCGTCAGCATCTGGCTGAGGATGAGCCCGCCGACAATCGCAATGCCCAGCGGCCGCCGCAGTTCAGCACCAACGCCGATGCCGAATGCCAAGGGCGTTGCCCCGAGAAGCGCGGCCATGGTGGTCATCATGATCGGGCGGAAGCGCAACAGGCAAGCCTTGTAAATCGCTTTTTCGGGCGGCGTTTCTTCCTCGCGTTCGGTTTGCACCGCGAAATCGATCATAAGAATGGCGTTTTTTTTCACGATGCCGATGAGCAGGATGATGCCGATGAGCGCGATGATGCTCAGGTCCATGTGAAATATCTGCAAGGCCAGCAGCGCGCCGATGCCTGCGGATGGAATCGTGGAGAGAATGGTAATCGGGTGGATGTAGCTTTCGTACAGAATACCGAGAACAATGTACACCGCGGCAAGCGCCGTGAGGATCAGGATCGGCTGATTCGAGAGCGAATCCTGGAACGCCTGCGCTGTGCCCTGAAACGTGGCATGTACTGTGTTCGGCACACCCAGCGCATAGCGTGCCTGTTCCACATGTTGCACCGCCGGACCTAGGGACGCCCCTGGCGCAAGGTTAAAGGAAATTGTAATGGCCGGGAAAATACCTTGGTGGTTCACGGAGAGCGCTGTGTTGGCGTGCTCATAATGGGAGAACGTGCTCAACGGGACTAGTTTGCCAGTGTTCGAGGGAACATAGATATACTTCAGGCCCTCGGGGGTTTCCTGGAAATCCGGGGCAACTTCCATCACCACGTGGTATTGGTTCAGTCCTTTGTAGATGTTGGAGACCTGACGCTGGCCAAACGCATCGCCAAGCGCGTTGTCTATGTTCTGCACGGAAATGCCCAATCGCCCGGCGGTGTCGCGATCGATGGCCAAGTAAGATTGCAGACCCTTGTTCTGTTGATCGGAGTTTATGTCGCGTAACTCCGGAATTTGCCGCATGCGATCCATGATGATGGGCGCCCAGTGATATAAGTCGTCCAGGTTGTCCGCCTGCAACGTGTACTGGTATTGCGCACCGCCAAATCGTCCACCGACATTAACATCCTGCACCGACTGCATGAATAACGAGGCGCCCGCAATATGCGAGGCCTTGCCGCGAAGCCGTGCAATGATGTGGTCGGAATCGATCTTGCGTTCTTCCAGTGGCTTCAGTTGAGCGAACATTCGTGCGGTGCTCGTGCCATTGCCGCCCCCGGTGAAGGCCGTAACCGTATCGATTGCTGGGTCCGCCATCACGATGTCCGTGAACTCGCGCATCTTCTTGGACATCTCCACGAAGGATGTGTCCTGGTCCGCCTGGATGAATCCATTGATGCGTCCGGTGTCCTGTTGCGGGAAAAAACCTTTGTTCACGTTTTTGAACATGTACACACTCAGTCCGGCCGTCAAAATCGTCACACACAGGATCAGGAACTGGTGGCGCAGCACCCAGCAAAGCGCGAGGTCGTATCCGCCAAGCATGCGGTTGAACCCGCCTTCCGCAAGGCGGTAAAAGAAGCCGTGCTTCTTGTTTTGATCGTGTTTAAGGAATCGCGCGCACAACATCGGAGTCGTCGTCAGCGAAACGAACAAAGACACGCCAATGGCCACGCTGAGTGTCACCGCGAATTCCCGGAAAAGCCTTCCGACTAGCCCGCTCATCAACAGAATCGGGATAAACACCGCCACCAGTGAGGCGCTCATCGATAACACGGTAAACCCTATCTCGCTCGCTCCCTTCATGGCCGCCGCATAGGCTGGTATTCCGTTTTCCATGTGCCGCGCAATGTTTTCGATGACCACAATGGCATCGTCCACCACGAAACCGGTGGAAATCGTGAGCGCCATCAGCGAGAGGTTGTCGAGCGAGTAGCCGCACAGATACATGACCCCAAACGTGCCGATCAGCGATAGCGGAACCGCAACACTTGGGATCACCGTGGCCCAGTAATTCCTCAGAAAGGCGAACACCACAAGAACCACGAGAATGATGGAGATGCTCAGGCTGCGTTCCACGTCATGGACCGAGGCGCGTATGACCGTCGTACGGTCGATGATCACAGCCAGATTCAGCGCCGGTGAAATCGAAGCGCGCAGCCATGGCAACGTCGCCTTCACCCGGTCCGCGGTCTCAATCATATTGGCGCCGGGCTGGCGGAAGATCGCGATGATCACTCCAGGTTTCCCCTGGGTCAGGCCCAGATTCCGTATGTCTTCCACCGAATCGGTCACCGTGGAGATGTCCGCCAGCCGCACAGGAGCGCCCGCATGGCCTGCCACAATCAATGGTCTGTATTCGCGGGCTCTGAACAGCTGGTCGGTATCGGAAATAGCCCAGGAGCGGTCCGCGCTATAGACCGAACCTTTGGCCAGGTTCGAATTGGATGACTGCAGCGCTTTCCGGATCGTTTCCAGACTGATGCCGTAGCTGTTCAACTGTTGTGGATTCACATCAACGCGCACCGCGGGTCGGGAAGAACCCCAAGTGAAGACCTGTCCGACACCTTCAATCTGCGCAATCTTCTGCGCAAGAATCGAGTCCGACGCGTCATAAATCTGTCCGATGGGAACCGTGTCCGACGTCAGTGCGAGAAAGATGACTGGTGAGTCCGCGGAATTGAACTTGCGATAGCCAGGTTGCGAGGGCAAGTCCGCCGGAAGCTGGCTACGTGCCGCATTGATTGCTGCTTCCACGTCTCGCGCTGCGGCATTGATGTCCCGGTTCAGGTCGAATTGCAGTGAAATGCCGGTGTTCCCCAGCGTTGAAGTCGAGGTCATTTGCGTGACCCCGGCGATGCGCCCAAACTGCCGTTCCAGAGGCGTGGCCACGGCCGACGCCATGGTTTCCGGACTGGCACCGGGCAAGCCCGCGCCGACGTTGATGGTGGGTTGATCCACCTGCGGAAGTGGCGCTACAGGCAGAAATCGAAACGCTATCCCGCCAGACAATAAGATCGCGATGGTAATCAGCGAGGTTGCCACCGGCCTGCGGATAAACGGGGCGGAGAAGTTGGATTGAAAATTCATCCCTAATCTCCTGTTGCGGGTTCCTCAATCGGGTTCGTGATCCCCAGATTCAATCGCCGCGCCACCCAGTCGAACGCCAGATAAACCACCGGCGTCGTATACAGCGTGAGGAGTTGGCTCAGAACCAGCCCGCCAACAATCGTAATCCCGAGGGGGCGGCGCAATTCCGAACCAACTCCCTGCCCCAACGCGAGTGGCAACCCGCCGAGAAGGGCCGCCATGGTGGTCATCATGATGGGCCGGAATCGCAGCAAGCAGGCTTCGTAAATCGCGTCCAGGGGAACCTTCCCTTCTTTGCGTTCCGCCTCTAGCGCAAAGTCGATCATCATGATCGCGTTTTTCTTCACGATGCCGATCAAAAGGATGATGCCGATCAGCGAAATAACGCTGAAATCCGTGTGGAACATCAGCAGCGCCAGAATCGCCCCGACTCCCGCCGAGGGCAACGTCGAAAGAATGGTGATCGGGTGAATGTAGCTTTCGTACAGAATGCCCAGCACGATGTACACGGTGACCACCGCGGCCAAAATCAACAGCGGTTCGTTGCTGATCGAACGCAGAAACGCCGCCGCCGTTCCCTGGAACGTCGCCAGAACACTGGGGGGCATTCCGATTTCCTGCCTCGCCTTCCCGATGGCATCCGTCGCTTCGCCGAGCGATCCGCCAGGCGCAAGATTGAAAGAAATCGTAACCACCGGGAACTGCCCCTGGTGGTTGATCGATAGCGGCGTCGATCCTGCTTCGAAACGCGTGAAAGCGCTCAAGGGGATCTGTTGTCCATTCGAGGAACGCACATAGATATTCTTGAGCGCGTCTGGATTCTGTTGGAAGCTCGGGTCCACTTCCATGACCACGTGGTACTGGTTGAGCTGCGTGAAGATCGTGGATACTTGGCGCTGCCCGAAGGCATCGTAAAGCGTGTTGTCGATATCCGCGGGGAAGATGCCCAGGCGTGAAGCCGTATCCCGATCGATCGTCAGCGTAGCCAGCAGGCCATCATTGAGTTGGTCCGTGGCCACGTCGCGCAACTCCGGAAGGGTCTTCAGCTTCTGAACGAATTTCGGCACCCACAAGGCCAATTCCTTTGGGTCCACATCCTCCAATGAGTATTGAAATTGCGTTCGCGACACCCGGTCTTCCACCGTCAGATCCTGAACCGGCTGCATGTACAGCGTGATGCCGTCTACCTTCTCCAGTTCCGGCTGCAGCCGCCGGATTACGTCGGAGGCACTGATTTTTCTTTGGTCCAGCGGTTTAAGGTTGATCTGAATGCGCCCGCTATTAAGGGTCGTATTCGTGCCATCAACGCCAATGAAGGAAGACAGGCTGTCAACGGCCGGGTCCCGCAGAATAACATCGGCAAGGGCCCGCTGCCGGCTGGTCATCGCCTGGAAAGATACGTTTTGCGCCGCCTCGGAGACACCTAGAATTACTCCGGTATCCTGCACCGGGAAAAACCCCTTGGGCACGTAAATGTAGAGAAGAATGGTTCCTACCAGCGTGCCAATCGTCACCAGCAGCGTGATCGTCCGGAATCGCAAAACCACCTGCAGCGTCCGTCCGTAAAACGCAATCACGTCGTTGAACATCTTTTCCGATTTCCGGTAGAACCATGTTTGCTGGCTCTCCGGCTGGTGCTTCAACAGCTTCGCGCACATCATCGGCGTCAGCGTCAGGGAAACAACTGCCGATACCAGGATCGTCACCGCCAGCGTCACCGCGAATTCCCGGAACAGGCGCCCTACAATGTCGCCCATGAACAGCAACGGAATCAGCACTGCGATCAGCGAGACCGTCAGGGACACGATCGTGAACCCAATCTGTTCCGATCCCTTCAGTGCCGCCTCGAGCGGCGAATCTCCCTGCTCGATGTAGCGGCTGATGTTTTCAATCATGACGATCGCATCATCCACCACGAACCCCGTGGAAATCGTCAGCGCCATCAAGGAAAGGTTGTTCAGCGAGTATCCCAGCAGATACATCACGCCAAACGTGCCCACGATCGAGAGCGGCACGGCAAAGCTCGGAATAATCGTGGCGCGCACGCTCCGCAAGAAGAGGAAGATCACCATGACCACCAGCGCGATGGTCAGCATCAGTGTGTATTGCACGTCGGCCACGGAAGCCCGAATCGTCGTGGTCCGGTCCGTCAAAATCTTCACGCGCACGGAAGCCGGTAGCGCTGCCTGCAATTGCGGCAGGATGCGTTTGATGCGGTCCACCACGCTGATAATGTTTGCCCCCGGCTGCCGCTGAATGTTCAGGATGACCGCCGGTTGGCTGTCTGCCCAGGCTGCTTGCCGGACGTTTTCCGCGCTGTCGACCGCCACCGCCACATCTGACAGCCGCACAGGTGCCCCATTTTTGTATGCAACAATGATGGGGTTGTAGCCCGCGCTGGACAGCAGTTGGTCGTTGGCCCCAATTGTGAACGCCTGGTGCTTGCCGTCGAACGTGCCCTTCGCCTGGTCCACGTTCGCGTTCCCCAACGCAGCCCTCAAATCTTCCAGGCTCAGGCCATAGGAGGCCAATGCTGTCGGATTCGCCTGCACGCGCACCGCGGGGCGCTGGCCACCGCTAATACTGACCAGTCCCACGCCGGAAAGTTGAGAGATTTTCTGGGCCAGCGTGGTGTCCGCCAGGTCCTCCACTTTCTCAAGCGGCAGCGTGTCCGAAGTCAGCGCCAGCGTCAGGATGGGCGCGTCGGCGGGATTGATTTTGTTGTAGATCGGCGGGTTCGGCAGGTCTTTTGGCAGCAGGTTCGACGCGCTATTGATTTGCGCCTGCACTTCCTGCTCCGCCACGTCAATGTTGAGATCGAGATTGAATTGCAGCGTAATGACCGAGCATCCGAACGAGCTCGTCGAGGTCATCTGCAAAAGCCCGGGAATCTGACCGAAGTTGCGCTCCAGAGGCGATGTCACCGAGGACGCCATCACGTCGGGGCTTCCGCCGGGATAAAAAGTGGTTACCTGAATCGTCGGGTAGTCTACCTGTGGCAGAGCCGAAACCGGCAACTGCTGGTAGGCAACAAAGCCGACCAACAGCACTCCGACCATCAGGAGCGTGGTCGCGACCGGCCGCAAAATGAACGGCCGTGACGGGTTCATCGAGCAGGCCCTAGTGCGGGAGCGCCAGGGGTGGAACCATCCGGCAAGAAGGAACTCTGTGCAGCTCCGCCCCCGCCCGCGCGCTGGTTGCGCGGATCTACTTTGCTGCCCTCTTTCAATTTATCCTGGCCATCGACAACGACGACTTCTCCATCACCCAGCCCCGCCGAGATTCCGGCAAAATTCCCGGTGGTTTCCGCGATAGTAATGTTCTTTACCTTCACCGTGTTGGAGCCGTCCACGGCAAATACATAAGTGCCTTGTGGGCCCCGCAAAACAGCCGTCGTTGGAACAAGGATTACGCCCTTCTTCGTGTCGACCAGCAGGTGCACATTCACGAACTGGTTCGGAAATAACTCGTTCTTCGCGTTATCAAAAACCGCTTTGAGCTTATAGGTTCCCGTCGTCGTATCGATTTGATTGTCGATTGTAAGCAGTTTTCCGGTCGCAATTTTCGCGCTATTGTCCCGGTCGTAAGCTTCCACCGCCAGAGTCTTCCCCGAGTGCATCTTGGCGATCACTTGTGGCAGTTGATCCTGCGGCAAACTGAACAGCAGCGCGATTGGCTGCAATTGCGTGATCACCAGCAAGCCGTTCGTATCGCTGGCATGCACAATATTCCCCATGTCCACCAGGCGAAGCCCCACGCGTCCGCTGATCGGCGCCATGATATGAGAGTAAGTGATCTGCAGCTTGGCGTTGTCGATTGTCCCCTTATCGGCCTTGATGGCGCCTTCATACGTGCCCACCTGGGCTTGCTGGGTATCCAATTGCTGTTTGGGAATCACGCCTTCCTTGAAAAGCAGCGTATACCGTTCGTAATCAACCTGCATATCTCGCAACTGCGCCTGGTCTTTGGCTAGTTGTCCCTCCGCCTGCTCCAGTTGCACCTGGTAAGGGCGCGGATCGATCTCAATCAGGGCATCTCCCTCTTTCACATACTGCCCTTCCGTGAAATTGATCTTCACGATTTGCCCGTCTACCCGGCTTCGCACCGTCACAGTGTTGAATGCCGTCACTGTACCCAGCCCATTGAAATAAACCGGTAGATCCCCGCGATGTGCCGTGGCGACCACAACCGGAACCGCAAAGTTCGCCGGTGACCCGCCCTTTCCGGCGCCATTGCCCGCACCGGCGGCTGTTCCTGCTGCGTTTGTCGCTTGTGCACCGCGCGACCGCAAATACCACCATCCCCCGGCCACAATTGCCACGATCACCAGCCAGATCCACCATCGGTTTCGTGAAGGACTCCGCGTATTTGAGGAACCCATCGCCGGGATTGCGTTCCTGTTTGCGTTGGGCGCGTTGACCGCTTCAAATGGGGCCATTCAAAATGACTCCTCTGTCTCCGAACCTGATCTGCGGCCCACGGGCGACCGGACGCGTAATCTGTTGAAAAGCCTGGCGCGTGGCTACACCCAGAGTGTACCGCCCCGCACTGCAAAAGGCTCATCTTTACATGTGACGTCTCGGGCCCAGGAAAGGTTACGCACCTGGAGCCATCTTGGCACCCTCCAGCCCTTCAACCAGCGGCAAAAGACCCGTGCACAATTACAATACGCGTCGTAAACTACTCTCGTTTCTACCTATTTGAACCAGAGATTACAGTGGGGCCGTATCTAGGCCGGGTCTTTCACACAGATTGAACTAAACAGTTGGAACCGCGTCGGCGGCCATCCGGTTGAGTCACTCGCAGTAATTGCACGAAACCTCAGGTGAGGGGAGAACAGCATGTTGAAGGGAATCATTGTGGGGATTTTACTTGGAATCTTACTTGTGTTTGCCGGCTGCTATTTCTATTTCGCCACGGGACGCGCCCCCGTCGCTACCAAAGCCCCGGAAATGCCTTTTGAGCACAAGCTCGCTCACATGGCTCTGGACGCCTATCTCGACAAACTCCCGCACCCCAATCCGGCTGTCCCGGCGGATGAAAAGAATTTCCTCGAAGGCGCGAAAGTGTACAAGGATAATTGTGCCGTTTGTCATGGCCTGCCAGGGGAACCGAAAACGGCTATTGCCGATGGCATGTTTCCTGTCCCGCCTCAACTCTTTCGCGGCACCGGTGTCACCGACGACGAACCCTGGGAGACTTACTGGAAAGTGTCCGGTGGTATCCGCATGACGGGGATGCCTGGGTTTAGCGAACGCCTGGGCGAAACCAAAATGTGGCAGGTGAGCGTCCTCCTGAAAAATGCCGACAAGATTTCTCCCGCCGTGAAAGCGGAATTGACCAGCGCGCCTTCCCCGCCCGCCTCTGCATCCGCTCCCGCATCTGCGGCGCCGGCACAACACTAGAATTCCCTTCACAATGAGCTTCGGAATGCCACAGATTCATAGACGACTGAAAAACTATAAAGTGGCGGCATCCCGACTAAAACGCGTTGTCATCCCGAGCACAGCGAGGGATCTGCTTCTCGCATGCCGGTTCACGTCTTTGTGCCCGCCAGTTTATCGGCACGCCGCAGTTCCGGGAACATCCAGGCCCACAGTACCGTGACGACAATCGTCCCAACGCCTCCCAGCACCACCGCTGGCACAGCACTTAACCACTGCGCCGCCAGCCCCGATTCGAATTCGCCCAATTCATTCGAGGCGCCGATGAAAATCATATCCACGGCGTTCACGCGGCCGCGCATCGCATCCGGCGTCTCCACTTGAATCAACACGCCACGCACTACTACGCTGACCATGTCCGCCGCTCCAACGAACAACAGTGAGATGAGCGAAAGTGGAAGGCTCCGCGAGAATCCAAATACCATTGTGAATACTCCAAATCCGCCCACACACCACAGCATCGTCGCTCCTGCGCGCCTTCGGATTGGTTTAAAAGCGATCAGCAGGGCCATTACTCCGGCGCCAATTCCTGGAGCACTTCGCAACAAACCGAGTCCCCAGGGCCCGGTGTGAAGGATTTCCTTGGCGTAGACCGGCAGCAGTGCGACGGCTCCACCGAGAAGCACCGCGAAAAGGTCCAGCGAAATTGACCCGAGCACCAGTTTATGTGTCCAGACATACCGGAAGCCGGCGAGCACCGTTGGCAGCGTGAACGGTTCCCGCGGCGTCGGACGGCTCCGAACCTGTATCCTCAGCATCGTGAGCACCGCAAGAATGCCGGCAAACAGGGCTACACCGTAAACCGCGGAAGGGCCGCGAAAGAAGGCATACAACAGGCCGCCGATGGCCGGGCCCATGATCGTGGCGCATTGAAACACACCGGAATTCCATGCCACCGCACTTTGAAAATGCTCTTCTGAGATCAGTTGTGGCAGCAAGGCGCGGCTGGCGGGCATGCTGAAGCTGCGCACTACTCCCACCAGGAATAGAATCGCGAAAATCGGCGCCACGCTTTCGGCGCGATGCAACACTTCCACCCGCAGCGTCACCATCAGCAGCATTGCCGAGGACAGGGCGTAACCGGCGTAGCACATGGTCAGCAGCTTGCGCCGATTAAATCGGTCCGCGGCGTGCCCCGCCACCAGAAACATCAACACGCCCGGCAGAAACTGCACCAGCCCTGTGAGTCCGAGGTCCAGCGGTCGCTTCGTAATCTCGTAAACCTGCCAGCCCACGGCCACGGACTGCATCTCCGTGCAGAACACAATGCAGAAACGCGCAATCAGGTAGAGCCGGAATCCGGATAACTGGAGAGCGGCCGCGCGGGTGGCAAGCCGTTGTTCGGAAGTCGCCATTCGTATTTAGAATGCCATAGGATCGCCAGCGTAGGTCGCCGGTCACGCCTCGCGCTAAGGCTTTTTCGTGTTATCGCCATCCTTGAAAGTGATCAGCAGAAACCGCGTGACTTTGTGATCGCCAGGAGTGGCAATCCTCCACTCTTTTCCTGCTTCCAGCCACAAAACTTCCCCGCCGTGAAGAGACTTGGAACGCTCTCCTGGCACGTCCACTTTCAGCTCAGAGTCTTGTTCAACAGCCAGTAATCGCGCGGGCTGCGCGCCCGATTCGCTGTAATCCTCTTTTAGCGCTATGGAGAAAGAGGTCACAACAATCTCGCCCGTCTCAAATAGCGGCTTTTTCTCCACCGCTTGATCGAGCGTCTTGACAGACGGATTGCCAGCCGCCGCGTCGGCCTTACTGGTCGGGCAATCGGCGACCGGGCCGTCGGTTACTTTTTGGCAAAGATTCCGCGGCTCACCCTGCGGATGCTGCAGTTCAATGGTGAAGTTGTTGAAGGAGCCGCCAGCGTCTGTGCGCACGATATGCGCAAAGCCTCCGCGGGAGTAGCCGACTTGTCCGTCCGTCAGCACCACATGCGCTTCGGGTTTTCCCGGGACCGCGTTAATGTAGTCAGCCGGACCAAGCGCGACGGCAACGTACGGCAACTCGTGTGCATGAAGAAGCGTGGCTTCGTGTCCCGGCAGGCTGAAGCGGAACACGCGGACATAGTCGTTTTCAAGCACAAGTCGATGATGCGGTTCTTCCTTGATAGGAACTGGCTTCGGCGTTTCGGGTGTCTGCGCACACACGGCCGATCCCAGCAAAGCGATAGGGACTAACCAAGCTAACTTCATGGATGAAGGGTTTGGAGCGAGCATGGCGTCAGATTCTAGCCGAGACTGGGCTCAGCGTACAGTTCAAGCGTTTGGAATAAACAGGTCGGCTGAAAGGGAAAGGCTCGAGCGCCCGATCCTTCCTTGTAGCGCTGGCTTTCATGCCAGCCTCTTGGGTTCTCCGTTCACAAGTTGATCTAATCCGCCGCTCCCTGCAGCACTCGCGCAAACACATCATGATCCACATTGGCGCCGCTCGCGATCAGCGCGACTCTCTCTCCTTGCAACTTCTCCATTTCCTTCAGCGCCGCCGCCAACGGTGCGGCCCCGGCTCCTTCGACCACGTTGTGCGTGTCCGTGAACATAAACCGCATCGCGTCGGCGATTTCTTTCTCCGAAACTCGCACAATGTGGTCAATGTTCGCGATCAGGAATCCCAACGCCTCCTCATCGGGCCGCCGGCACGCCATCCCGTCGGCGAGTTTTGCCTGTGCCGGCGCTTCCACGCATTCCCCTTGCTCATACGAAAGGGCATAGGCGGGCGCGAGTTCGGAAACCACGCCAACGATCTTCGTCTTTAGACCCAGGCCATTCCTCACCGCTGCCCCGGAGCACGCCCCCGACCCCATGCCAATCGGTACATACGCCACATCAATGTCCGCCACCGCCGTAAGCAACTCTAACCAATAAGTTGCCACTCCCTTCGCAATGTCACGATGATACGGCGGAACAAAATGAAACCCGAGTTCCGCTTCCAGCCCGGCTGCGTGCTCACGCGCGGACTGGTAATCGTGGCCATGTTCAATCAACCGTGCCCCTTGTGCCCGCATGGCGGCGTTCTTCTCCACGCTGTTTCCTTGCGGCACAACGATCACCGACGGCAAATTGAACCGCTTCGCTGCCAGCGCCACGGACTGGCCATGATTTCCGCGCGTCGCAGAAATCAGCCCGCGCGTCCCGGGCGCACGCCTCATCAGCTCATCCACGTAGACCACCGCCGTCCGCGCCTTGAAGGACCCCGTCGGCGTTTGGTTTTCGTGCTTCACCCACACTTCCGTCCCCAGCCGTTCGCACAACAGCGGCCAGCAGTATTGTGGCGTGGGCTGCATCATCTGGTGCACCAACTCCGCAGCCTGCTTCACCTCAGCGATCGTTGGAAGTGTCGGTGCCATTTTTGTTTTCATTGCCGCCCCCTCGCGTCCAAGGCCGTGATTTTCTCATACCTGTTCCCACATTGCGTCAAAACGATTCATCCGACGCACCGGAATCGCTGGACAATTTGGCTCTAGGGAATGCGGTGACTGGGAACGGTCAACTCGCGACGAACCGTCTTTGGCAAAATCGAATGAATCCGGCCTCACTACTCTTTCAACAGCTGCGGACGTTCTTGGCTCAACTTCACGATCAGCTCTCCAAACAGCGAGTTTCCCCAGGCGAACCACGCTCGCGTGAATTTGGCCGCATTGTCCTTGTGAAACGATTCATGGATGAATCCTGTCTCCGCATGCGTCGTCTTGATCCAGCACAAACACTGGCGAATTTCCGCATCATCCGTGCTCGTCAGCGCCTGCGCGATCAACGCCATCGGCCAGATCATGTCCAGTCCCACGTGCGGACCGCCGATTCCTTCCGCTGCGCTCCCTTTAAAGAAGTACGCGTTATCTTCGCTCAGCACGCTTCGCCGCGTTCTCTGGTACACGGCATCTCCCACAGGGCAACAACCGAGGTACGGCAGGCTAAGTAGTCCCGGAATGTTCGCATCGTCCATGAAAAGCTGGTTGCCATAGCCGTCGACTTCAAACGCCCACACTTCTCGGCCGTCTCGACGCTTAATGCGTCCATATTTCGCAAGCGCAGCTTCTACTTCGCCGGCAAACGCCCGGCACTCCGCCGCAAACCCTGCATCCTGTAAAATCGCCGCCGCCATCTCCGCCAACTGCCGCAGCGAAACCACCGCAAATAGGTTCGACGGCACATAAAATGGATACAAACATGCGTCGTCCGATGGGCGGAACATCGAATAAATCAGTCCCACAGGCCGCGCGGGATTGCCATATCCACCAAGAGCCTGCGTATCCGTGGGCGATTCTGCACGCCGCTGGAAATGATATGGTCCAGTCCCGTGTTTTCTTTGTTGTTCTCGAAATGTCGCCACCACCAACCGCATCGCTGCCGCCCATTCCTTGTCGAACGGCGCGGTGTCGCCCGTAGCTCTCCAATATCCGTGCGCAAGCCGTATGCAGTAGCAAAGTGAATCTACTTCCCATTTTCGCTCGGCAACTCCCGGCCGCATCTCGGTCAAATCATCCACCGCCCATTCCAGCGCTTTCTTGCTTTTCGGATCGGGCAAGAATGCATTCGCATAAGGATCGAGCAAGATGCAACGCGCCTGCCTCCCGATCAGCCCATGAAACAGTCTGCGCAAGTCGCCGTCGTTCTTGGCCAGCGCCACGTACGGCCACACCTGGCAAGCGGAGTCCCTCAACCACATCGCGTCGATGTCCCCGGTGATAATGAACGCGTCCGGACGGTCAGCGCTCCCAATCATCTCTACGGTTGTGTCCAGGGTGTTGGGATAACAATTCTCGAACATCCATGCCAATTCCGGATCGCCGATGCCCTCCTTGACTCGCGCAATCGTTTCCTCGACCGCGCGCGAACTGAACTTGCGTTTTTCCACCGGGGGCCGCTGCGAAATGCGTTCTTTCGCCGCCCCCCCAGCGCGCAACCGCGGTGTCGCCATCGCGAGCGCACCGTATACCGCCGTCTTTAGAATTTCGCGTCTCGTGTAGATAGGCAGCTCCTCTTTATGCTTTCTTCAAATTGTACTTGATCGAAGACCGCTATTCTCCAGCCCTACTCAACCCGACATACTCAACCCGAATAGCTTGACCTTCTTCTTCGTCTCTCTTAGATTTCCTCTCACTTGGTTCGTGCGAAAGCATCCGCGTTCCCGCGCGTTAGGAGGTCTCTCAATGTCAAATTTGGTGGGATACCGGCGCCATGACCCCGGCACACAGCCAAGTTACCTGCATCCACCGTACGTTTCTTCGATCAAGCGCTCCCCTTCAAAACCATTGATCCGCCTCCCCCACACTCTTTCTGAAATCACCGGCCCGGTATTTGAGCCTTCCATTGTGGACGTGAAAGCGTTTGACCTCACACGCCAGCGTAACGGCGAGCCACTCGGCGAACGCATCATCGTCAGTGGACGCGTACTGGACGAAAATGGCCGCGCTGTGCCCAATACCCTGATCGAAATCTGGCAAGCCAATGCCGCCGGCCGCTATCTGCACAAGGTGGACCAACACCCTGCTCCACTCGACCCAAACTTCACCGGCTGCGGCCACACACTCTCGGATGCCAATGGCCACTACCGGTTCATCACTATTCGCCCAGGTGAGTACCCATGGAAGAATCATTACAACGCATGGCGGCCCGCGCACATTCACTTCTCCCTTTTCGGGCCGGCGTTTGCCACCCGTCTCGTTACCCAAATGTATTTTCCCGGCGACCCCCTGTTGCCGTATGATCCGATTTTCAATTGCACTGCGGACGAAAAGGCTCGCAACCGCCTCATCTCTCAATTTGATTGGGAGACCACGCAACCGGAACACGCGCTAGGCTACACGTTTGACATCGTTCTCAGCGGGCGCCACGCCACGCCTTGGGAGAAATAAGATGATCCTGCAAGCAACCACATCACAGACCGTCGGTCCCTATTTCCTCATCGGTTTGCAATGGCTTATTGTGGACAACCTGGCGGGTACCGCCGTATCTGGCCAACGTGTCGAAATTGCGGGGCGAGTTCTGGACGCCGACGGTCAGGGTGTTCCAGACGCCATGCTGGAACTTTGGCAAGCCAACGCACATGGCAGATACGCTCACCCGGAAGATAAGCAGGAAAAGCCCGTCGAGCCGGGCTTTCAAGGCTTCGGCCGCATTCCCACCGCCGAAGACGGCATTTTCCATTTCACCACCATCAAACCGGGCCGCGTCCCCGGCCCCGATGGCAAATTACAGGCACCGCACATTGTCGTGTCCGTGTTTATGCGCGGTCTACTACTACGCCTAGTGACTCGCATCTATTTCCCGGACGATCCCGCAAACTCCGAAGATTTTGCTCTCTCTCTCGTGGAACCTTCTCGACGCGGCACACTCATCGCCCGAAAGTCAGACAAGCGCCACGATCTTCTCGAGTGGAACGTTGTCCTTCAAGGCCCCGACGAAACAGTCTTTTTTGATTGCTGAAGAGTGGCGGGCGAGCCTTGACTCAACTGGATGAGTCAAATAGACTCATGCTATGGCTAAGCGACTTCAGGTGATTATACGAGATCCGGAGTACCGGGAAATTCAGCGTATGGCGCGCTCGCGTCATATGTCAATCGCCGAGTGGGTCCGTCAAGCGCTTGATCTGGCGCGTCGGCGTGAACCTATAACTGATGTCGGAAAGAAACTTGCGATTATCCGCGCGGCGGTGGGATACGACTATCCTTCAGGTGATATTGAAGACATGCTAGCGGAAATTGAGAGCGGATATGACAGTGGTACGCATACGTGATTTTCGTCGATTCGAATGTTCCCATGTATTTAGTCGGCGCGCCTCATCCTCACAAAGCCGACGCGCAACGGTTGCTTGAAAAATTGATCAGCGACCGTCAGCGTCTGGTTACGGACGCTGAAGTGCTCCAAGAAATCCTGCACCGCTACGTTGCGATAAATCGTCGGGAAGCCATTCAACCTGCATTCGACGCTTTACTCGGGATTGCCGACCAGGTACTGCCTGTCGATGCAACCGCGGCAGGGCGAGCGAAGGAAATTGTTATGGGACGTCGACAAATCTCCGCACGTGATGCGTTGCACCTTGCCATCATGGAACAACATGGAATTGAGCGAATATTGAGCTTTGATGCCGGGTTTGACGGATTTCCCGGAATCGAACGCCTCTCGTGAGCAGTTCAGAATGCCGTTAGCTGGCTCAGGAATACAAAGGCTGGGTTCCTTCTCATCGCCGGCCTACATCACCAGGCATGCTTCGTAACCAAAATCTCGCCCCTTCTCGATGCCGGGGAGAATATCCAGAGGATTGGAACTCAAGCACTAAGTGGCAGAGCCTAGAACTCGTTAGAAAGTGGCGGATGAGCCTGTAAGCCGGATTTTGTACGGCGCGGCCCTCGCGGGCTGCTCCGTGACGATCATTCCTCTAGCCCCGGCCTCGCGACCGGGATCCAGCGACCTACCCGAGGGTTCATCCTTCCGTGCCGCTTGCTTGCCACCGTAGGTGGCGCCGCACCGAAGGGAGTTCGTTCTTTCGAACGATCTCAGTGAGCCGGGCCAGCTCTCCCCTCCTATTTGGTCTTGCACCGCGCGGGGTTTGCCTTGCCTCCGCCATTGCTGCCGGAGCGGTGGGCTCTTACCCCACCTTTTCACCCTTACCTTCGTCGCGCTCCATTCGAAGACATCCCGAAGGTTTTCCTCCGGGCTATCACCGGGATACGCTCCGCTGGCGGTTTAATTCTCTGTGGCACTTTCCGTGACTCAGCTGCACCGTACCGGGTGGAACCCGGCACCACACGCCGAAGCGTGGAACTCTGCCTTTCGGCAGACCCTGCGTGGCTGGCCCCCTGGCGTTACCAGGCGCGTTGCCCTCTACCCTTCGACCCGAAGGGTTTTCTTCGCTCGTGTAGCGGCCGGTATTTAGACCGGCCAACTCCATTCGCAAAGTGGTGTCCGGACTTTCCTCCCGCCTGTTCCATTTGCATGGTTCAGGCCAGCGATCATCCAGCTCACCCGCCAACTCTATTGTAACGCAAACTCAGCCTCCCAACTCCTGTTGCTCCAAAAGCCTTGTCCACATAGAATCATGCTCATGAATGCCCTTGAAGCCAAGGACTTCCTCGTCCAGCACACAATTGAGCAAGCTGCATTCGGCCACGTGGAATTTCCGATCTTGAAAGGCGCATGATGTATTTTACCGAAAGCGGTGAGATGCGCGAAGATTTGCTCGAGCTGAACACAGCCTTCGAAGCCGAATACGACTCTGCCGAATATGAGAGCAAAGTCTCGAAGCTGATGCACCACGCTTACGCGCGCCTAAAAAAGGAAAGTTCTCAAGCGGCTTGCACTTGGGATGAGGCAATTGGGGAACTAAGAAAAGGCGATCACTATCTGCTTGTACTCTTTGGCAACGCTCGATCGGACCTTGTCCCAAGCCAAGAACTCTTTGGCTGGAGCTTCTGGAAGCTGCTTGGAATTTCCTTTCTCATTTCTCGTTGTTGGCATGATCGTCTTTGTAGCCATGCTTCACCGTGCAGATTCACTGCCCCCTCGACCGTAGCCAAGAACATAGTTCCTGCACCTATTTCACGCCAATCAACTTCTCGAACTCGGACTCCGTCAGAATCGCCACGCCCAATTCCTTCGCCTTCTCATACTTCGACCCCGGGTCCGTCCCCACCACGACGTAATCCGTCTTCTTGCTCACCGACCCGCTCACCTTGCCCCCATTTTGCTGCACCAGTTCCCCCGCTTCCTCCCGCGAACGGTTCGCCAGCCCGCCTGTAAACACAAAACTCTTCCCCGCCAGCTTCTGGCTCTTCACTTCCCGCTTCTCCGCCACCGGACGCACGCCCGCCTTGTACAATTTCTTGATCAAGTTGCGGTTCGCCGCTTCCGAGAAAAATTCCGTGATGCTCGCGGCCACCTTCGGCCCCACCTCGGGAACATTCTCCAGTTCTTCCGCCTTCGCCGCCGCAAAATCTTCCAGCGTCGAAAAGTGCTCCGCCAGCAACTGCCCCGTGCGTTCCCCCACAAATTGAATTCCCAGCGCAAAAATCAGCCGTGACAGTGGGCTCCTTTTACTGGCCTCAATCTCATCCACTAAATTTTGTGCGGACTTCTCCCCCATCCGCTCCATCTCCGCCAATTCCTCCAGCTTCAACGAGTACAGGTCCGCCACATCCTTCACCATTCCCTTGTCCACAAACTGGTCCACAATCTTTTCCCCCAGCCCGTCGATGTTCATCGCATGCCGTCCGGCAAAGTGCAGCAACGATTCCTTCAGCTTCGCCGGACACGCCGCATTCACGCACCGGTACGCCACTTCCCCTTCCACACGGTGCACCGCGCTGCCGCAAACCGGGCACTTCTTCGGCATGCGAAACGCCTTTCGATTCTTCCCCTCCTTCACCACCTTCAGCACGTGCGGGATCACTTCCCCCGCCCGCTCAATCAGCACCGTATCCC
>JBAVHY010000106.1:0-7461 GCA_049686315.1 Candidatus Acidiferrum sp.
CGCAAGGCGTGCAACTTGTGGCACTGTTCAGTCCGGAACATGGCATCGCGGGACACGCGGATGAGAAGTTTGCTTCTTCCAAAGACGCATCGACTGGTTTGCCTATTTTCAGTTTGTACGGCGATCATCTTCGCCCGACGGACGAAATGCTCCAGGGTATTAACGCGCTCGTTTTCGACGTACAGGATGCGGGCGTGCGTTTCTATACGTATACGGCGACGATGGGCTACTGCATGGAAGAAGCGGCGAGGCGCGGCATCGCGTTCTATGTACTGGACCGGCCCAATCCGATGAATGGAGAAATCGTGGAAGGGCCCATGCTGGATGCGGACAAAACCGCGTTCGTAGCCTATTACCCAGTGCCGGTGCGGTATGGGTTGACTATCGGAGAGCTGGCGCAGCTCTACAACACGGAAAACCATATCAAGTGCGAACTCCACGTGATCCCCATGAAGAACTGGCATCGCAATTATTTTTATGAGAGCACAAGCATCCGCTGGATTCCGCCGTCACCCAATTTGCGCACGCTGAAGGGCTCCATTCTTTATCCGGGTTTGGAGATTCTTCAGAATGCCGGCGTGTCCGTGGGGCGGGGAACAGAAGCGCCCTTCGAGGAGTTTGGCGCACCGTGGATCGATGGCGAAGAGGTTTCGCGATCTCTGAACGCGCGTAATGTGCCGGGAGTTTATTTTGTCAACAAGCCGTTCATTCCGGTGAGTGGCTTGTACGCGGGGCAGCGCTGCGGCGGCGTGGGTATCCGCGTGACGGATCGCGCGGCGGCGCGCTCGATGCGCGTCGGGCTTGAAATCGCAACACTTCTACAGAAGAAATATCCGGAACATTTTGACGTGACAAAGGCCATTGTTTTGCTCGGGAATGACGCGACCGTGGAGCAGTTGAAAGCGGGAACGGCGCCGCAGGAGATCATTGCGGGTTGGGTCAAGGACCTGGCGGCGTTCGACCAAGTGCGCCGCAAGTATTTCCTCTACAAGTAAAAGGGGAGCCACAGCCTTCTAAAGAAAAAGCAAAACCAAGAGGAACCCAAGAACCGGTCTAAAGACCGGCCACTACAAACCCAGGAGAAGGATCCCGCCGCTACACAAGCAAAGCGGAGATTCTGGGCTTGGATGTGTGCTAGAGTCCGGGGATGCGCATTATATCTCTGCTGCCGTCGGCGACGGAAACCCTGTTTGCATTGGGTTTCGACGAGGAGATCGTGGGCGTGAGCCACGAATGCGATTTCCCTCCGCAGGCTAAAACGAAGACGGTCGTGGTGCGCTCGCGCCTTCCCAAGGAGGCAACTCCGGCGGAGACGGACCGGTTGGTGCGCGAGCATGTGGAACGAGGCGAATCGATTTATGCCGTAGATCGTGAGCAGCTTGAAGCCCTCGCGCCGGACCTCATTATCACGCAGGACCTTTGCCACGTTTGCGCCGCTACTCCGGAAGAGTTAGGAGCGGCGTTGGCGCAGATTTCCAAGCGCCCTGAAGTGCTCAGCCTCGATCCGCTGGATTTAGGGGATGTGTGGCGAGACATTTTGTGGATTGGCGAAGCAACCGGGCGGAGGGAGCGCGCGCAGGCTTTCGTGGAGAAGATCGGCGGGCGACTGGCGCAGATCGAGAGAGACATCACTCCTAAGGGGCAGCGGCCACGAGTGGTGGTGCTGGAATGGCTACAGCCACTTTATGTGGGCGGCCACTGGGTCCCGGAAATGATTTCCCACGCAGGGGGAATCGACGTGCTGGGCCATGCGAAAACGCCCTCTCATCGGGTTACCTTGGAAGAAGTGATCGCCGCCGCGCCCGAAGTTTTGTTTATCGCGCCTTGCGGGTACGTCGCGGAACAGGCGCGCCAGGAATACTTGTCCATGAAATTCCCAGAAGCGTGGCGGAGTATTCCGGCGGTGCGAAATGGGCGTGTGTTCGCGTTGGATGCTAATGGGGTGGTCTCGCGTCCGGCGGGGCGGCTGGTTACCGGGATTGAGGCCATGGCGAAAGCCCTGCACCCCGAGTTGAAGGTCCGCGAGAAAGTCGAATTGGCGCTTCTTGCGATTGGCACGCCGGCCCGCAATAGCCGAGCTGCCGGCGCTTAACCTGAAATCCGAGATTGAAGAGGGATTCCGTTCGGAATGACGTACGCGGGGGTGACGGGGCGATATAGGAGCGTCTAACTTTTCACGAACTAGGATCGTTTACCCACAATCGAGATTTGAATTAAGACATAGTCTGCGTCCGGCGAGCCTTCTGCCAATACCAGTAAAAGGGAAGGCCGGCAAGAATCAGCAGGAGGCCGATGGTGGAGCGGCCTGGGCGGACCAGCCAGAGATTCACGGTAAGGACGAGTGCGCCGAGAACGAACAGGCCGGGCACCCAAGGATAGCCCCAGCAGCGATAGGGGCGATCGAGTCCGGCCTCTGATTTGCGCAGGCGGAATAGTGCCACCACGGCCAGGCCGTAAAAAATCCAGCCGGCGAAAATGAACAGGTTGGTGAGCTCCTCGAAGGTTCCGCTGAGCGCCATGATGCTGGCCAGGATTCCTTGGAAAGCCAACGCGCGTCCCGGCGTGCGGTATTTGGGATGAATGCCGTCGGCCACCTTGAAGAAAATGCCGTCGCGGGCCATGGCGTAGGGCACTCGCGCGCCGCTCAGGATGGAGGAATTCATGGAGCCAAGCGCGGAAATCACCATGGCAAGCGTAATCCAGAAGGCGGCACCGTGGCCGACCACGCGCTCCACGACATCGGAGGCCACGTGTTGGGAGTTCGCGACGCTTTCAAAGGGCAGCACCTTCAGGCAGGCGGCGCTGAAGAGCAAATAGATGAGCGCGACAAAGGAAACACCTCCCACGAGGGCGCGCGGGAAATTGCGCTGCGGGTCTTTCACTTCGGAGCCGACGAGGTTTAGATCTTCCCATCCATCGTAGGCCCACAGCGCCGCGGCGAGGGCCGCCAGAAATGCGGTCAGCAAGCCAGTACTCGCGGAACTGGGCCACACCGGATCGGAAGGGTGGGGGACCGTGTTCGGAAGCAGAAACGCCACGCCAATAATCAGCACGAGACTGAGAATCTTCATGCTCGTCAGGAATACTTGTACACCGCCGCCCAAGCGAACGCCGAGATAGTTGATTCCGCTCATGAGCAGGAGCCAAAAAACCGCGAAAGGCTGCGCCCAAGTGAACACGAAATCGTAGGGCGGAATCCACGCGGTGAGGCCGGGGATAGCAATGTGCACGGTGAAGAGCGGTGCAGCCACAGCGGGCAAAAAGAAGCTCAGGAAACGCATCGTTCCGGCGGCAATCGAAGCGGCGGAAGAGGGCCGGCCGACAATCGAGTGCATCCAACCAAACAAAAAGCCCCAGACAGGGCCGAACCCACGGCGCAAGTAGGCGTATTCTCCGCCAGCTTCGGGGATCGCAGCGCCAAGTTCCGCGTAAGACAGAGCGCCAAAAATCGAGAGAAGAGCCCCGGCGATCCAGGCCGCAAAAACAATCGAGACGAAGCGGCCCTCGCGCGCCATTTCCGCGGGCTTCAGGAAAATGCCGGTGCCCACCATGGTGCCCACAACAATGGCAGCGGATGCCCACGGACCCAGGCCACGCACAAGTTCCAGCCGCTTTTCGCTCATACGCCTCCGGGCGAGCTTATGAAGACCGAGTGTAGACCATCGCGCGGCAGTTGTGCGTCAGGATGCCGGGCGGTGTTCAGGAAAAGCACGGCTTACCAGGGCGCCAACCGCAAAAGTGACGCACGTACCAATCATGAAAAACCAGGTAAAGGCCACGTTGGTGAAACGATACACAGCAAGAACCGTAGCCAGGCCAGCAAACATGCCTGCCAGCGAGCCATTCGAATTTGCACGCGAATCAAAGGTGCCGAGCAGGAACAAGCCCAACAAGCTGCCGAAGGGCAGAGCAGCGACGGTCAGACCGGTCTCCAGTAGGGGGCCCCATTTTACGAGGCCGAAAAAGATCAGCACAACGCCCCACACCAACGTCATGCGCCGGGAAATTTTGAGGAATTTTGCGGGATCGGCCGGCCGTCTGCGGAACGCGTTCAGATCCATTACGCTGGAGGCGGCAAGAGAATTCAGTGAGCCACTGGCGTTGGACATGGCCACGGCAAGAATGGAAGCCAGGAGCAAGCCGGCGAGGCCAATTGGCATTTCGCGGACGAGGAAGAGAGGAAGGATGCGATCGGTGCGCTCTCCGGCCGCAAGCAGGGGGGTGTGCTGCGAAAAAACAAAGAGCAGAACGCCGACCAGCAGAAAGACCGTGAACTGGAAAAGTACGATGAAGCCACTGGCGAGGAGGGCGCGGCTGCTGTCGCGTTGATTCCGCGCGGCGAGCAACCGCTGAACGATGGTTTGGTCGGTGCCGTGGGTAGCCATGGTGAGGAAGGATCCGCCAATCAATCCGGACCAGAAGGTGTATTTCGTGGCCAGGTTCCAGGAGAAGTCGAGAAACTGAAACTTGTTGCCATTCAGCGACGCGACTTGTGCAACTTCACTCCAGCCACCGGAGATGCGATGGAAGAGCAAACCCAGGGTGACGAGACTGCCGGTTAAATAAAGCAGAAATTGGGCCACGTCGGTCCAGATGACCGCTTTCATACCTCCTTCGAAGGTGTAAAGCACGGTCAGAGCAATCACGATGAAGACGGCCAGGCGCTCGGAAGTGCCCAAAGCGACGCTGACGACGAGGGCAATCGCGGAAACGCGCACACCTTCGGCGAGCGTGCGCGTGCCGAGAAACGTCAAGGCGGCGACGGCGCGCATTTTTGTGCCAAAGCGTTTTTCAATCAGCGCATAAGCAGTGAGAAATTCTCCGCGAAAGTATCCCGGCAACAACAAAACGGTGATCAGAAAGCGGCCGATGAGATAGCCAAAGATCAGTTGCAGGAAAGTGAGATTGCCTGCGTAGGCGATGGCGGGCGTGCCGACAATGGTGAGCGTGGATGTTTCCGTGGCCACGATGGAGAACGCCAATGCCCACCAGGGCGCGCTGCGTCCGCCGAGGAAATAATCCTTTGCGCTGTGCTGCTGCTGGCGAAAGCGGAGACCTAGGAGGGTAACTCCCAGCAGATACACGATGACGATGGCCAAATCGAGCGGGTGAATGCGCATCAGGCTCCGGCTTCGCAGAGTTGCGGGGTTTCGCAGCGAAGTGAGACGAGGATAGTTGTGGACGAAAGGAGCGTCAAGGAGCCAGAGTGATGAAGCGCCGCGAATGCGGAGGCCGTTTCAGCGCGCCGGTACCCAGCACTACTCGGAAAGCGCCCGGCTCGCGTATGCTTTGGGTATGCGATTCGTCCTCGGGTTTGACGGCGGCGGCACGAAGACAGAATGCGTTTTGATGGATGAGGGAGGTGAGGTGCGCGCGTATGGGCGCAGCGGCCCTTCGAATCCAATGCGGGTGGGATTTGGCGGAGCACTCGCCGCAGTTTGTGAAGCAAGGCAAATTGCCATCCAGAACGCAAAACTTTCACCGGGAGACATCAGCGTGGTGTGCGCCGGCCTGGCGGGCACAGCGCAACCGGAATCACAACGGAAGATGAAGCGGTTGTTGAAGGAGGAGTTTCCCGGGCAGGTTGTTTATGTATGCACGGACCTGGATTTGACGCTCGAGGCCACGGGCCATGGCCGCGCCATCGTGCTTATCGCTGGTACAGGATCGGCCGCCGTCGGACGCGACCACAGCGGTGAAGTTATTCGCGTTGGCGGGCATGGCCCGCTGCTTGGCGATGAGGGCAGCGCCTACGATGTCGGGCGTCGCGCCGCCATTGCAGCGTTGCGCGAATCGGATCGCGGCGCACCGGACTCGCCGCTAGCGAAAAGAATGTTGCGTGAACTGGGCATTGCGGATTGGGAAGATTTTCACCTGCGCGTGTACGATTCTCCCGACGAAGTTTTTCCTAGAATATTTCCCGTCGTGACTGCCGCGGCCGACGAAGGAGACTCCGCGGCGCGGGCACTGTTGCAGGACGCCGCCGCGGAGCTGGCCGGGCTAGTGGCGGACCTGGTGGAAAGGCTGCAGTTGAAGTCCGAAAAACTTCTGCTGGTGAAAAGCGGCGGCATGGTTGGACGTTCAGAATATTTCGACAAGCTGCTGGATGACCGCTTGCGCCTGGCAGCGCCTTGCGCGGAGTTCGGTTCGCTGCAATCAACCGCCGCGGAAGCCGCCGCGCGCCTGGCGGTCCGAATGCTTCTGGCACCGAGTGAAGAAGGGAAGTAAGGTGGCGGAGTTTGAAAAAGACGTCGAGAGGGCGCGAGTCGCCAGTGGGGATGAGCTTGACGCGCTGATCTACCATGCCGCGCCAGAGGTTCTGCTGGCTTTGCTGGACAACCCAGCCTTTGACGAAACCAAGCTGACCCTGCTGCTTTCACGCAAGGACCTTCCGACAGAAATTCTCGAGGAGATTGGGAAGCGCAAGGAATTGCTGAAAAGTTACGCGGTGAAAAAGGCGGTGGTGTTTCATCCGCACTCGCCCCGGCTGTTCGCGTTGCGGCTCTTGAAGGACCTCTACTTGATGGATTTGGTGCAGTTTGCACTCCCGCCGGGAGTTTCCGCGGAACTGAAGCGCTATGCGGAAGCGCAGATCGTTGCGCGGCTGCCTCAACTGCCTCTCGGGCAAAAGATTACTTTGGCGCGGCGCGGACCTGGGCGAGTGGCTGGAGCGTTGGTGGCCGATGGCCACGCCCAAGTGATGCCAATCGCGCTCGACAATCCATTTTTGACCGAATCACAAGTGCTGAAGGCGCTGGCTCGTGAAAAGGTTCCTGTGGCCGTGATGCAGGCGCTGGCGAGTCATCGCAAGTGGTCGCAGAGTTATAACGTGCGGCTTGCCATTGTGCGCAATCTCTCGGCGCCTATTTCGATTGTTCTGAGTTTTTTACCGCAGCTTACGGTATCCGATCTGCGTGTGCTGGCGGAGCCGGGGATTGTGGCCGAAAATCTCAGGAAATATCTTTTGGCGGAAGTGCGCCGGAGGATGCTGGCTTCCGGGGAGCACGCGGCACGCGAGATGGCGGCCAGTAAAAACGCATTATCGCCGCAGCCGCAGAATGATCAGGGAACCGAGGAAAAAGAGCACGGCGGAGAAGGAGAACGCGGCGCGCACGGAGACCGTGGACCAGAGGAAGCCGACGACGAGGCTTGAAAGAAAATCCCCAATGGCGTTAACCGCCGCCAACGTGCCGAAGGCCATGCCGTGCCGTTCTTTGGGGATCAATTCCGCCGCGAGGGAATCTTCGAGCGCCTCCTCTGTGCCTACGTAAAGGCCGGCAAGAACAAAAATCAAAGCAAGGAGCCAGAGACGATGTGGCGCCGTGGTCAAAAGAATGGCGGTGATCCCCGCAAGGGCATAACCGGCGGCGAGAATAATTTTACGGTGCGGCACGTGATCGCTGATCCAGCCGCTCACATAGGCCGAACCCGCATAAAAAATGTTGTGCAGGGTGTAAAGCC
>JBAVHY010000107.1:0-11861 GCA_049686315.1 Candidatus Acidiferrum sp.
GTGCAAGGGTTCAACGGCATCGGTACACGTGAGGTGCTGGGCGAAAAGATAATCCCCCCCCGGGGATCTCAAGGATTCTTTGAAATCGGGTGAAAGGACGGATTCCTTCAAGGTGGAATTAAAGAGCGGAAACCAATTGACGAAGCGAGCGGCCTCGGCGGATTGACTGAGGGCATAGAGGGCCAACTTCTGCCGGCGCAGGCCAGGAAGATGCGAACTGGCAGCCAGCGCGAGCGCCTTGGCAGGATGGGGAAGGAGATTGAAGAGCGGAGAGAGACGTTCGCCAGCGTAACGGGCGTAGCCGGCGAAAAGCTCGTCACCGCCTTCTCCGCTGAGGACCATCTTGACATCCCGAGCGGCGGACTCGGCGACGATGTAAGTGGCCAGGGTGGCGTGGTCCGCCAGAGGTTGATCGAGATGCCAGACGACCTTCTCGGCGAGGTCCTCCAAGTGCGAGGGGCGAATGAACACTTCGTGATGATCGGTTTTGAACTTATCGGCAACGAGGCGCGCGTAGGGTAATTCGCTGACCGTTTCTCCCGGACCTTCGAATCCCACCGAGTAGGTTTTGACCGGCTCATTCAGAAATTGATTCATCAGCGCGACGACGAGACTGGAGTCCACGCCACCACTGAGAAATGCTCCGAAAGGAACATCGCTGACCAGGTGCATCTTGACGGATTCGCGGAGCAGGGCTTCCAGTTGCTCGGCGAAAACCTCCTCCGGTTCGTTTGGGCTGCGCTGATTGGCGAAAGACAAGTCCCAGTAGCGGCGAACGGTTGCGCCATTGGCATCGCAGATGAGCAAGCAACCAGGAGGAAGGGCTTGTATACCTTCGAACATGGTTTGCGGCGCTGGAACATACTTCAGAGAAAGAAAGTTATTCAAGGCCTCTTGGTTCAAGCGGACCTGCATGGCAGGATGCTGGAGAATGGCCTTGATCTCCGAGCCGAAGACTAGCCTGCCGCCAACTTGGGTGTAATAGAGCGGCTTGATTCCGAGGCGGTCACGAGCCAACAGAAGCCTGCGCTTGCCGCTGTCCCAAACAGCAAAGCCAAACATACCGCGCAAATGCTGGACACAGTCGTCGCCGACATCCTCGTATAAGTGGACGATGACTTCCGTGTCGCTGGCGGTGACGAATTTGTGTCCGCGAGCTTCCAGTTCGCTTCGAAGGGACCGGTAGTTGTAAATCTCGCCATTGAAAACGGTGGTGACGCTGGCATCTTCGTTGAAGATGGGTTGTTTCCCGCCGTTTAGGTCGATGATGCTAAGACGGCGCATGGCCAAGGCGAGGTCATGGTCAAAAAAGTGGCCGGCATCATCGGGGCCGCGGTGGTGGATGACGGAAA
Source organism: Candidatus Acidiferrum sp. (assembly GCA_049686315.1). Classification (GTDB taxonomy): domain Bacteria; phylum Acidobacteriota; class Terriglobia; order Acidiferrales; family UBA7541; genus Acidiferrum. The sequence continues at coordinate 1,353 of JBAVHY010000107.1, forward strand.
GCATGTCGGCGACAATGTGGTGTTCGACCGGTTTGTGAGTTTTGTATTCGTAGATGCCGCAGATGCCACACATGGTTTCCTCCAGGAGCGAGAAACCGAAGTTACTTACCGGCGATGAGAAAGTTTGACTGCGCGCGGTGCGCGGAAAGGTGGCGGCAATTTCGCAAGACATACTCGTAGACGGCAATAATTTGCCGGGCAACGCTGGCGCCCGCGAGGTGCTGAACTTGCTGCCTTCCATTTGTCCTTGCCGGGTAGCGGAGGACGCCGGTGAGAACGCTGGCAAACTTCTGCGCGTCCGGTTCGCAGATGTAGCAGCCCTTCGCATTGCCGATAATCTCGCGGACATCGCCGACGTCGGTGGAAACGATGGGCAGGTTGCAGGCCATGGCCTGTTTGACGATGTTTGGAGAGCCTTCCTGAAAAGAGGTGAAAACCAGCGCGTCGCAGGCGTTCATGAAGAGCGGCAACTGATTCTGTGGCTCATTATGAACGACCAAAAGTTCGACCGTTGGATCTTGCCTGGCCAGGCAGTCCGCAACTTGCTTTGCCAAAGGGAAACGCTTCACCGGAATGTCCGGGTTGGCCGCGAATAACAGATACTTTTTCCCGGGATGCAATCCCAGAATCCTGCGTGATTGGTCCCTGTCGCGCGGCTGAAAGAGGTTCAGGTCGACTTCATTCGGGATAACGTGGACATCCTTCCGCTTGAGTTTGCCGGCCATCTCGTGGCTCTTGACGATGACCGCATCCACGTGCCTGCTCAGAACTCGTCCTGCAAAAACCGCGAGTTTGCCAAACCAGGTTTGCCGGCCGCGCGCGTTAACCGTTCCCAGGAGATCATCGCCGCAATAGCTGACGACAAGGGGCACTCGCCATTGCGTGCGAGCGATGATACCTGCATAGCTGTAGTGGGCGTGCACCAGGTCGATCGAACTGCTTGCCAGGCGGCGACGCAGCTCGGTAACGGCTCTGAGGTACACAAGTTTTCGCGGACGGCCCTCAAGGACGAATAGTTCGACTTCGATGCCAGCGCGTTTCAAATACTCGACTTGCGTTCGGACGAACGTTCCCCTAACCGGATTTTGGAGGGAGGGATAGATTGGGGTGACGATTAGGATTTTCACGGGCGGATTCACAGATCGGGTTTCGGCGTGCGACTCGCCCTGCACTACAGCGTGTTCGGAATACAATTCAATTACTGGAGGCGGCGATTCTCATTTCATCGGCGCCCTGCGCCGACGCACGGAAAAAGCGAGAGCGGCTGTACAGGCTGTCCCAGGCGGCATAATTCAGAAGCAGCCAGAGAATCGAGGAGTGGTCTCGCCCGCCGTTGCGATGCTCGGCGATCATGCGGCTGATGCCGCCATGATTGAATACGCCGGGAGACAGATAACCGCTTGCGGGGCTCAAGTAATCGCAAACCATTTCGAGCAAGCTGCCGCGGAACCATTCGCGAAGGGGCACGCTGAAACCCTGTTTACGCTTGCGAAGCGTGGAGGCGGGCAAATAACGGCGGACCACATCACGCAAAATGGCTTTCGTCTGCCAGCCACGCAATTTCAAAGAAGGAGGGAGACTGGCGGCAAACTCGACCAAGCGATGGTCGAGGAAGGGCGAGCGTACCTCGAGGGAATGGGCCATGCTCATGCGGTCAACTTTGACAAGCATGTCTTCCAACAGGCGGTGCCGCATATCGATGTAGCTGGCCTTGTTCAAGGCCGGAAGATTTGAGCGCATCGCGGCGGCAACTTCGTCAGAAAAGAAGGGAGCTCTGTAGCGGGCGGCGAAGGCGAGGAATTCGCTGCTGAATAATTGGTTAAGCAATGCTTCGGAGCAGAGGGAACCCTTATTGAGAACCATGCTCTCGAAAGGAAGTAAGCTGTCCTCGAGGACTTTGGCGACACGCAAAGCGGCGTACTTACGGCCGTCAGGCAAGCATGCCGCACCCGCTTTAGCAAGGGACGGCAGGACTCCGCGATTCAGCCAGGGGGGCAAGCGCCGATAGGTTTCGGCGAATCGAATACCCTGGTGACTGGAGTAACCCAAGAAAAGTTCATCGCCGCCATCGCCGCTAAGAATGACGGTGACATGTTGACGCGCGAGCCTGGAAACATAAAAGGTGGGCAACGAGGACGAATCACCAAAGGGTTCATCAAAATGGCGCACCAAGCTCAGAATTGTTTCCGGCAAGTGGGCCTTCAACTGCTCCTCGCTCAAGTGCAAGACGTGATGCTCGGCCCCAAAATGGTCGGCGACGATTTTGGCATCAGCGGATTCATCCCACTCCGGGCGATCAAAACCAACGGTGAAAGTTTTAAGGGGATGCAGGCCGGCCCTGTGTGCGTAGGCAACCACGGTGCTCGAGTCGAGGCCGCCGCTCAGAAACACGCCGAGGGGCACATCGCTCATCAGGCGGATGCGAACACTTTCTTCCAGGAGGGAGTCCAGTTGTTCAGACAGTTCGCCCACGGGCCGCGCCGGCTGGTGATTTGAGGTGAAAGCCAGGCGCCAGTAACGGTTGATTGTGGCCTGTCCATCGCGATGGAGAAGCCAGTGAGCCGCGGGCAGCTTGCGAATGCCCCGGTACATGGTGCGCGGTTCAGAGATGAAACCTTGTCGAAAATAAGGAACAATTGCTTGCGGATCCGGCTCAGCAAGCTCCGGAGCGGCGGCAAGGATAGCTTTGATTTCCGAGCCGAACAGCAAGCGACGGCCCTGCTGAGCGTAGAAAAGCGGCTTTTTGCCCATGCGATCGCGCGCAAGGAGCAGGCTCCGCGTGGTCTGATCCCAGATGGCGACGCCGAACATGCCGCGCAGGGCATTCAGGCAATCCGTTCCCTTCTCTTCGAAGAGATGGGCAATGACTTCGGTATCGGAAGCAGTGCGGAAGCTGTGACCGCGCGCGGTTAGCTCCGAGCGCAAATCAAGGTAGTTATAGATTTCACCATTGAGGACAACCTGGACTTGGCCATCCTCGCTTGCGACGGGTTGCTGGCCGCCTTGAACATCAATGATGCTGAGGCGGCGAATGGCGAGACCAATGCAGTCGGCGGCGAAAAAGCCACCCTCATCGGGGCCACGATGCCAGATAGCGTCCGCCATGTCCTCAAGCGTGCGCTGTATCTGCGCTTGCGGCATCGTTGGATCGATAATGCCCGCTATTCCACACATATCATTTTCCGTGTAAGAAATTAGCTAAGCGGCTTTCTGTCCTGAAATTAGAAGCTAAAGAGAGAGTTGAAAAGTTCAAGAGTTCGAGAGTTCAAGTCGAGAAGAGCAACCCAAGAGAAACCCAAGACCCACTCACAAAACCGGCTGGTGGGGCACCCGGGGAGAAAATCAAATTCAAGAGGGAGAACCTCAGGCGATGCCGGGAAGTGGATTGTCTCTCCGGGACGTGGAGCAAATTCTGTACATGGCGACCAGAAGGCCCGCAATCAGCCAGAGAAGTTGCTGGAGAGGCCGGTCGCGGAAGAGGTCAACATTTTGGTGCACTAAATGGCCCGCAATGCCGGCGACAAAGCCGAGAGCAAGCGGAGAGATGAAGGTATCGCCGACCTTCCAGGTTTGGTAACCCTTGCGGAGAGTGCCAAGGAGAAAGGCGAGATAAGCCAACAAACCAGCGGGGCCAGTCTCCGCCAAGATCAGAAGATATCGATTGTGAACCGCCCAGAGCCACTCGCGGCGGAATTCGGAGGTGGCGTAGCGTTCCATGGCGACCGTGAAATTGTTGGCGCCGACGCCTAATACCGGATTATCGAGGATCATTCGAAACGCCAGTTTGTTCAGGGGGATGCGAGATTGCGCCGAGCCCTGGTCGTCGCCGAACAAGCGGGCGGAGATAACGCCGTGAAAGGGGAGATAGAACAGTGACAGCACAGCAAGGACCGCGATGGGCTTTCTCAGGGAGAAGCCACGCTGGCGCCAGATGACGACGCACAGGAGCAGCAACGCCAGGACCAGGGCCATCCAGGCACCGCGCGAGAAAGTGAAAATGAGGGCGACAGAGCCAAAACCGAGAACCGCGGCTGCCAGCCATTTGTGCAGCCTGCCCAAATCGGTAAAGAGCACGGCAGCGGCGGCGGCGAGCATGACGCTGAGATAGGCGCCGGCCACGTTGGGTACACCGATGGTGCCGCCGACTCGCATGCGGCCGCCGTCACCAAGGCCCTCGGCAATAAGATGAATGGGGAAACTCCAACTGGTCGAGGCGGTGACAGTAAATTTGATCATGATGATGATGAGGCTTTCCAGGAGGCAGCCACCGAGAAGGAAGGTGAGGACAAATAAAAGATCTTGGCGGGTGCGGACATTGTTGGCGACGTAAAAATAAATCAGGCAGGACTCGAAGAGGAGATAGACATCGAAGAGAGAGAGCGCCTTATCCTGGGCGACAAGGACCGAGAGAATGGTGATTACGAGATAGAAGACAAGGGCGAGACTCATGTGCAGCGAAGAATGCATCTTGTAAGATCGCTTGCCAAGAGCGCGGAGGAACCAGGAGGCGTACAAACCAGCCAGAGCGATGGTGGTTGCGGAGATGCTCAAACCCTTCAGCGCGCCCATGGAGGCTTCCAGAGGGTGGTAAAAGAAGTAGGTGCCGAACTCAATGGGGATGTCCAGGACAACTATTGCTAACAAGAATTTCTGGACCGATGGGGATGTGAGGGCGGCCAGGGGGCCGAGGAGAGCGACGACTAGGGAGTCCGCGCCCAGCGTGCGCAACTGCTGGTAGGGGCGCGCAGGCTCAATCGTTGATTGCGGCGTGAAGCCACAATCTTGCGCCTGGCGCAAAGCAGAATTCTTGGCAGGCGAGAATGGTAATTCGCGGCCTGTTGCCGGTGTTTGCGTTCGTCCGACGAGCATGACGTTTAACTTGTGCGCGTGACGAGTGGCGTTGCGCCTGACGAGCCCGCTTGATGCGCGGCAATAAAGGCGCGAATGGTATCGGAGACAAATTCGATCTGGCTGGAGCGCAGTTCAGGATACATGGGCAGCGAAAGAATTCGCCGGGAAGCTGATTCGGTAACTGGAAAATCGCCGGCTTTGTAGCCAAGATCCTGGTAGGCGGGCTGAAGGTGAATGGGGATTGGGTAATGAATGCCGACGCTGATCCCCTTGCTGGAAAGGTAGTCGCGAAGCGAGTCACGATGTTCGGACTCGATCACGTACAAATGCCAAACGGGCTCCGTGCCGCGAGCTTCCACCGGAGTTGTGACTCCCGTTCCCTCGAGGAATTGTTGATATAGCCGGGCATTCCAACGGCGGGCGGCATTCCAACGATCCAGGTGCTTTAGTTTGACCCTGAGAATGGCGGCCTGCAAAGTGTCGAGCCTGCGATTGTAGCCGCGGAACAGGTGGTGATATTTTTCTTTCTGGCCGTAATTGCGCAGCATCCGCAGGCGCTCCGCAATGTCGGGATCATTCGTGACGACCATGCCGCCGTCTCCATATGCGCCCAGATTCTTTCCGGGATAGAAGCTGAACGCGGCGGCGTGCCCCAATGAGCCGGCGCGTTTTCCGCTATAGCGAGCGCCGTGGGCTTGACAGGCGTCTTCGATGACAATTGGACCGAGTTTGTCCGCGAGCTGCCGGATGGGCGCCATGTGCGCGGGCTGACCGTACAGGTGCACGGGAATAATTCCCTTCGTGCGCGGAGTGATTGCGTTGGCGAGGGCGGCGACATCAATCCTGTAGGTGGAAGGGTCTACATCGACGAGGACCGGCTTTGCGCCGGCGTGGGAAATGGCCAGGGCGGTGGCGATAAAAGTGTTCGCGGCAGTGATGACTTCATCGCCCGGGCCGATACCGTAGGCGCGAAGAGCCAACTCGAGAGCGGAAGTTCCAGAGTCCACGCCGACGGCGAATTGGACGCCGCAAAAGGAGGCGAACTCTTCCTCGAAGAGGTTTACATCACCGCCAAGGATGAAGTCCGCTTCCTCCATAACCTTGGAGGTAACTTCGGCAATCTCCCGGGCGATGGTGCGGTACTGAGCGGTAAGATCAACGAACGGAACTCTCTGCTGCATGGAGTGCGTCAAGACTTGCATGGAGATAATCACCCTTGTTAGCTACAGCTACCTCGACCTGAAGTCCCTTGCATTCGATGGAACGATTCACAGCTTCCAGCACGCGGACAACGTCGCGGCCTTCGACACCACTGCTCATGGGACGATTCTTGTTGCGCACGCAATCAAGAAAATGGCGGCACTGGCTCTTCAACGGCTCACTGGGTTCAATGCGCGGGCTGATAATGTCGCCATCGCGGATTTGGAAGCGAAATTCACCGAAGTTCAGCGGCTCCTGCTCGATGGTACTGACGCCTTTTTCAAAGACGCGCACCTGCTCGGTTCCGTTGAGATCGTTAAAGACGATTCTTTTGTCACTTTTGACCACAACCACCTCACGCGCTTTGTCCGGATCCGCCCAGCTAACGTGGACGTGAGCAAGAACATTGTCTGGATAGCCGAGAGAAATGAAGCCGACATCGTCACGGCAGTTACGGAGGACCTTGCCGCCGATGGCGCTGACCCAGAGAGGAGTGCTATCGAGGAGGTAATTGAATATGGCAATGTCGTGTGGGGCGAGATCCCAGAGCGCGCTAACGTCCCGGCGAATGGGGCCTAAGTTGGTGCGGCGGGCGTAAAGATAGTAGACGCGGCCATCGCCCTTGTTAACGATTTCCTTAACCTTGCGAACACCGGCATTAAAAATGAAAGTGTGACCGACCATGAGGGTGGTGGAACTGGATTCGGCGAGGTCGATGAGCTTCTGAGCATCCGCGGCGATTGTGGTGAGCGGCTTTTCCACCAGGATATGTTTTCTGGCGAGAAGGAGGCGTTGGGCAATGGCGTAGTGGGTGGTGGCTTCGGTGCAAACAACCACGGCATCGACGCCCGGGTGAGTAGCGGCGAGGTCAACTTGAGTGGTCAAAAAGACGTCTGGGTAGCGGCGAGCGACTTCCTGCAAACGTTCACGGCTTTGGTCACAAACGGCGAGGACGCGAGCGTCCAAGAGCTCGCTGAAGATGCGCACGTAGTTCATTCCCCAGTAGCCACAGCCAATCACGGCTACGCCGAGTTGTGAGCTGCTTGCGGATTTATTGCGTAGTTCTGGTGAACTTGCTTCCCTGTTCATTCTGCACCTCGCTTGGAAAGAACCGCCGGAATAGTGAGAAAAAGAAGTTTCAGGTCGAGGAAGAGGGACGAGTTGCGGATGTATTCCACGTCCATGCGAACCATGCCCTCGAAAGCGACCCGGCACCGCCCGTAAACCTGCCAAATGCCGGTAATGCCCGGCAAAGCGGCCAAGCGCTTGAGATGTTCGTCCTTGTAACAGGCAACTTCGTAGGGAGGCACGGGGCGCGGGCCCACCAGGCTCATATCACCGTTCAATACATTCAGGAGCTGGGGAAGCTCATCCAAACTGTATTTGCGAAGAATGCGGCCCAGGCGAGTGATGCGAGGATCGTTCGTGAGCTTGAATACGCCGGTGTATTCGTACATCGGGAGGTGGCGGCCTTCCACGAAATCGCGGATGAAGTGCTCGTGCACCGAGGAATCGGCCTTGTTCACCATGGAGCGGAACTTAAACATGGTGAAATTCTGAATGGACCAGATGGCCTGCCTGCCCAGCAACTGCCGCTTTGCTCCGACGCGCTCCTGGGTGAAAAAAACGGGGCCAGGGGAATCGAGCTTGATCAAGACGGCAATCAGAAGGAACAAAGGAAGAAGCAAGATAAAGAGCAGCCCTGCCAAAGCCACATCCATGAAGCGCTTGCAATTGAAGTAGAGAGTGGAATCGGAGCGGTCAGCAAGCAACAAGATCCGACTCGGCCATTGCCATATTTGTTGTTCAGCCATGCGATTTAACCTTGCCCTTCCGAGGCTTGATTGGGCGGGAACTGTTTATGCGCCACTCGGCCGGTGAACACACAGCTGTGCGAGGGGCCAAATTGTTTGAGAATGCCAGCGCCGGCAGGACGGGAGTGCCGCACCCACGGCGCTGATGATTGGGTTGCTTGCTGACCCAGCCATTCTCCTTCGAGTGCGCTCAGGCGAGGCTTGCTGGGCAGACTTTCAGAGCCAGCGGTAGATCGGCTCTGGAATCGGGAAAATGCGGTTGTTCAAGACGACACCAAGCAGGGTGACGCGGGCAGCGGCGAGATTTTCCTTGGCGCGCCTGGCGGAGTCCCTGCGGGTGGAATTGGCCTCCAGCACGAGCACGACGCCGTCCGCCAAGCGGCTGAGCAACATAGCGGTGCTTTCGAGGCGAAGCGGCCCAGAATGGATGACGACATAGCGGAAGGCCTTACGCAGCTCGGACAATCTGCCGCGCAGTGCATCTGCGGCTGTGGGAGAGCTTACCTCCGCCGTGAGCTTGCCACTGGTCATCAGCCAGAGGTCCGAGCCAGAGATTTGCTGGGCAAAATTTTGAACGGGGCCAGTCTCGAGAGTGGCCTCGGCAAGACCTTTGTCATTTTCAAGCCCGAAGCATTTGTGCAAAGAGGGCGACTGAAAGTTCGCGTCGACCAGGCAAACAGGTCCTTCGGCCCGCGCGGCGAGGATCTCTCCGGTGCGGGCGCAAATCGCGGCGCAGCCCGCTAATTCATCCACGCTGGCAAAAAGACCGACGCGAGGTGAATCCTGAACCGTGCCCGGGAAAATGCGCTGAACCAATTTGATTTCTTCTTCACGGGCGATGGTGGCAAGATCGGCGCCAGGACGATTGTCTCGCGACTGCAATTTCGAGCTCCATCTTTTCGCGGCAGTTTTGACGCCTTGCATCCAAGGGGATGACGAGGAGAATCTTCCAAGGACAAATTGAGGAGTCTCGTTCCCTTTTTTGTGGAGTGAATCGCCGCTGGCCGCGGAAGGAGATGCGGCAGGATCGGCAGCAGCAGGCTGGTTCAAGACGGGATCCTGCTTCGCTGGCTCACCCGCTTCCGTTCCGCTCTCCTCATAGATGCCACTGTTGAGATCGGATGAATCGCTTGGTGTGGAGCAAGATGGCACACCTACGGGGTGGAATACGTCCGGCAAGGAAGCGTTGCGCCAGAATTTACCTTGATGGGTATTTGGAATCTCCGGATTTTGCCCGGCGCTCTCCGGAAGAACTTCCTCTTCCGTTTGAAGGGCTGTCTGAAACAGCTCTTCCTCATTGCCAATCTGTTGGAGAAGTTCAAAATTCTTGCTCATAAAAGTTCTATTGCCTCACACGCAGGTTTCGAGAATTGCGCTTATCGGCGGCCCCGTTCTAATCATTCGGAATCGATAGCGGAAGGCGAATCGCCTGCCCCACTTCAAGCTGGTAAGGACTTTTCAAGTCCGGATTCAGTTCTCTGATCTTAGACAGAATCGTGCTGTCGTAGCGACCCAACACGGCGCGACACAGGCTGCTCACAGTGTCCTTGGGCTGAACCACGTAGGTGAAGTATCTGACTGGCTCCACAGTGGGAACACTTTGCAAGGTTGCCTGCGGGAGAGGATCCTGCGCCGGGGAAGGGGCGGTATCCGCTGTCGGAGCGGGAGAAACGGGAGGGGCGGCCGCTTCCGCGCTGACAAAAACCTCGTGGCTGACGCCCTGGTGCGGAGCAAGCGTGCCGGGTTTGACCGGGACCCCCAGGTAAATGGCCACGCCACCCAAAAGCAAAGAAATTATGGAGGTTTGAAACATGCGCTTCCGGAATAGGCTCTCCTTAATCCTTGTGAAGAAGGAGGGCCGTGAAGGCTGTTGAGCACCACCGCCACTGCTACCGCTGCTGACCTGTTGGGTTAGCTGCTCGCGCAGGAGCGAGAGTTTTGGAATGCGAACATCAATCGGCATGTCCATGGCAGCTTCAGTCACTAAGCGGGAATCAATTTGCCTGAGACGCTTGGCGCGGCCGAGAGAAAGTGCGTTGAAGCAAAGATTATTGATGATGCGCGGAATGCCGTGGCTGGCGTCGGCGATCAGGCGAAGCGCGGACGGAGAGAACAATTCCGGGCCTTCGTAACCCGCAACTTTGAGTCGATGCTGAATGTAACGAGCGACCTCCTGGGCAGACAGCGGGTTGAGCTGCGCCTGGATGGCAATGCGTTGACGCAGTTGAGCGAGTCCCGGACGTGCCAAGCGATGGCCCAATTCGGGCTGGCCAGCGAGAATAATCTGCAAAAGCTTTTTATCCGGGGCCTCAAAATCGGAGAGCAAACGCACGGTTTCGAGCACGGAATCGGATAGGTTTTGCGCTTCGTCGATGAAAACAACGACGCGCCTGCCCGCCTTGGTTTCGCGAAAGAGAAATTCGTTCAGCTCCGAATGCATGCGCACGATGTCTTCGCCATCGCTCTTGAGGCCGAGGTCGTCGAGCAAGTAACGGACAAGCTCGCGCGAATTGCATTGCGTCTGGAAAAGGAAGGCGCTGTGAATATAGCCCTTCCAACGCTGCAGGAGCTGGAAGAAAAGTGTGGTCTTGCCCATTCCCGGTTCAGCGACAAGGGAGAGAAAACCGCGGCCGGTTTCAATTCC